>JBNJEK010000051.1:0-19508 GCA_051745855.1 Armatimonadota bacterium | reverse complement strand
TCCGCGGCGCGGATGTCCTCGCCCGCGACGACGTCCGCGCGATCGACCATCTCGGTCAGTTCCACGCGGCATGGTCCGCGGAAGGCCACGATCGCATCGCCCTGTGCGCCGAAGGTCTCGTAGATCCAGTGGGAACGAAGCTGGTGGCCGGTGTACGCGAGTTCGTCGGGATGAAGGACAGTCTGCATGGTCCGCGTGTTCCCTCCTGCCGGATTTGTTGTGTCATGATAGGCGGGGAGTGGCGCGGCGTCAACTCCGGACGGCACTCGCGGAGGTCTGTGGCGTGGTCGGCAGGAAGGGCCCCGGGACAACGAGATGGCGAGCAACGGGAGGACGCCGGCATGGACCTGGATGCGCGCTGGATCTGGGCGGATGAGGAGTATCCCAACGCATACTGCCACCTGCGGCGGACATTTGAGTGCGACGAGGTGGCGATGGAGGCGACACTGCGAATCAGCGCCGACACAAGCTACGTCGCGTGGATCAACGGTCGCTTCGTCGGCCGCGGGCCCGGGCCCTACGTCCGCGAAACGCGACCGGTGGACGCGTACGACGTGACCGACCTGCTGCGACCGGGTACGAACGTGATCTGCGTGCTGGGGCACTGGTGGGGGAAGAAGTCACATTCGCGGCCGAAGGGAAGACCGGGCGTGCTGGCGGAGCTTTCGTGGGAGGACGCCGAGGGCGAGACGCATGCGCTCAGCACCGACGAAAGCTGGCGGACACGGCTTTCAACTGCCTGGGCGCGGGAGGTTCCGCAGCGAAGTGGCGCGGTGGCATGGACGGAGTACTACGACGCGCGAGAGGAACCTGAGAGATGGCTGGAGATCGCCTTCGATGCCTCTGACTGGTCCGTGGCGACGGCGAATGACATTCCCGACCGCCACCTCTTTCCGCGCCGCCGACCGTTACTCCGTGAAACGCGCGAGGATCCGATGGCGCTGGCGGGCGCGTGGTGGGCCGCAGACGCAAGCCCGGAACTCGCCGAAGTGACCGAACTGACGGAATTCCTCGACGAGGAGCCGCTCGAGGCCGTGGATGAAGAGCTTCGCGCGAAGCTGGCGGGAGGACTGGCCGCGCCCGGCTCGCTGACGCTGGACGCTCTGCCGGATGACCGCGGACTGGCGCTGACGCTCGACCTCGGCCGCGAGATCGTCGGGCACATCGATCTCGACATCGAGGCGCCTGAGGGTGCGCGGATTGACCTCGCGCCCGCGGAGCTTCTGCGCGAGGGCCGCCCATGGTGCTTCCGCAAGGGCTGCAGGTACGCGCAGCGTTACACGACGCGCGCCGGGCGGCAGCGGTGGCATACCTTCGCGTGGCACGGGCTGCGTTACCTGCACGTGGTGGTCCGCGGGTGTGACGGGCCGCTGACGATCCACCGTCTCGGTGTGCGGCGGCGGGAGGCAGACCTCGACTGGCGGGCGGAACTGACGACCGCCGACGCGGACCTCCAGCAGGTCTGGGACATCACAAAGCACACGCTGGAGGTGGGAACGCAGGAGGTGCACGTGGACTGCCCGACCCGCGAGCAGGCCGCGTACTGGGGCGATGCGGCGTGGATCGGTCTGTGGACGCTGGGGATGACCGGCGACGGCACGCACCTGCGCCACCTGCTGCTCTCCGCCGAGCCCGCGCAGTACGACAACGGCCAACTTCCGGCGTCAATCTTCTCCAGCCTTGATCAGATTCTGCTGGATTACACGCTGATCATGCCGTGGGCGCTGCGTGACTGGTGGTGGTACACCGGCGACCTCGCTGTCCCGCGGCGGCTGAGCGGCGTGGTTGAGCGGGTGCTTGACTGGTATCGCGAGCGGATCGGCGAATCCGGCCTCGTGGAGATCGACGCCGTCGCCATGCACGAGCGGCGGGAGGCGACGCTCTTCATCGATCACCCGGGGCTCGGCTGGCACAACTTCCCGCACCCCGGCCTCGATCGGCGCGGCATCAGCGCGGGCCTGAATCTCTTCATGCTGCGCGCGCTGCAGTCTGATGCAGAGCTTGCGGAGGCGCGCGGTGACGCGGCAAGGATGAATCGCGTGGGCGGCGAGGCTGAGGCGCTCGCGCGCAACATCGAGCACGCGTTCTTCGACAGAACGCGCGGTGTCTACGCCGATGCGCTGGTGGAGGGGGAGCAGTCCGAGCAGGTCAGTCAGCAGATCAATGCGCTGGCGATTCTCACGGGAGTCTGCCCGCCTGAGCGTCGCCGGACGGTGCTGGAGACGGTCCTCTCCGACGACCCGGATCTCTGTCGCTGCAGTTCGTACTTCTGGATCTACCTCTTCGAGGCGATGGCGATGGCCGGGATGCACGCGAAGATGCTGGAGGCGATCCGCACCCACTGGGGTGGGATGGCGCGGGCAGGTGCCACCACGTGGTGGGAGACATTCGGCGGGGACGAGCTTGACAGCCTCTGTCACCCCTGGTCGTGCGCGCCCGGCGCAGTACTCCAGCGCCATCTGCTGGGTGTGCGCGCAAGCGCACCGGGCTTCACGGAGGCGGTGATCACGCCGCGAATTGACCTCCTCGCCCAGTTGGCGGGCACGATGGAGACCGTGCGCGGCAAGGTATCGGTGGACTGGGAGGCCACGGAAGCGGATGCACACGTGACTGTGAGCTTGCCCGAGGCGATCAGGGCTGAGGTTGTTGCGCCGGCTGGCTGGCAGGAGGCGGGCGGAGGCACGGAGACCTCGGTGCCGGAGGGAGGCTCGGCACGAGTGCGCTTCATGCGAGACTGAGGGGTTTTCGCCTGCGTCACGAGCGGCCGAAGGAGGCCGGTGGAAGCGCCCCGTGGAACTTGACGTATGCAGACGGGGTCAATTATGATGCCCGTGAGGCTGGCATGATGGATTCCCGCACCGACCGGCAACAATAGAAGAGAGATGTTGAAGCACGTTGCAAGGAGAGTGGCTTACATGCTCCGAGGTCGATCATTCGCGATTGCACTGCTGCTCCTCGGGACGATGGGTATCTGCGCGGCCCAGGAGGCGGCGGATATCATGATCGGAGACGAGATCGTGGCGCGAGTTCGCGAGGCCGGGTCGTACGAGTCGGTTGAGCACCGCGCAGCGGCGATCGACGAGAAGATCAATGAGGTGCTGGCCGCGACGGATGATCCCGGCACACTGGGAGTCAGCCTCGAGCAGGTGGACGGGCTGTGGACGATCATGATCGACGACATGGAGATCATGGGCGTCTACCCGGCGGAGGCCGAGGCGAACGCCATGAGCCCGGAGATGCTGGGGGCAAGCTGGGTTCGCAGGTTCAAGGATGCGCTGCCCGGCGCGACGGGCGCGCCCGTAACGGAGATCGGTGAGACCGACGAGGCTGCGGAGCCGGAGGAGGGGGCACAGCCGGAAGAGGAGACAGAGCCGGTGGAGCCGCTGACGATTGCCGATGAGCCGGTTATCTCCAGCCCGACCACCGGTGATGAGTCCGCCGGCGACACGGAGACGCCGACAGAAGCCGCGGAGACGCCGACAGAAGCCGCGGAGACGCCGACGGAAGCCGCTCCCGCAACTGAGGCCGAGGTCACCGAAGCGGAAGACGTTGTTCAGATCCTGGAGATTCCCGAGGAGACTGTCGACGAGCCCGAGGAGATCGTGGCGGGGCAGGGCGCGCGCCTGCTGATGCTCGAGGCATTCAACAAGGCCCGAGAGCTTCCCGAGGACGACTACCTTGTCCGCCGCGAAGCGATGGCCAACGAGCTTTTCGACAACCTCGTGCAGGTGATGACCGGTGGACGCGTGACCGGGCGCATCGAGGACAACGGGACTGCGCCGCCGGCGGTCGAGGAGGGACTTGAGACGCCGCCGACCATGGTGGAGGAAGTTGAGACAACACCGACCGAAGAGGAACCCACCATCGACACCGGCCCGGTCGCGGTGGAGACCGAGCCGACGACCACCGGACCGGCCACGGTCGGGGAGGTACCCTCGTTTGAGATGAGCAGCGAGGCGCGGGCGAAGATCAACGCTCAGATCCCCGAGGACGATCCGAGCTACGCGAACGTTGCGCAGAAGGTGGCCATCAAGGCCAAGTTCCGCGCTGCCTCGGAGGCCTATCGGGAGGTGGCTGGCAGCGATCCGGCGGTCGCCGCGCAGGCGAGGGAAGTGCTGACCGCAGCGCGACGTGCAAACACTGACGGCGACTTTGACAGCGCTGAGCGCTATCTCGACACGGGGCTCGGCCTGCTGGGCGTCACCGAGTGGGAGCAGCATATTGACGCGGCGATGAACGACCTCGGACTGACCGGATGACGGCCGACGCCGGTTCAAGGGTATGACACGGGGCGGGCGCCAGGTGCGCCCGCCTCTTTTGTTTCAGCGCTTCGACCCGCGACGGTGAGGGCACTGATGAGACGACTCGACGTGATTCTTTTTGACCTCGACAACACGCTCTATCACCCGCAAAGCGGGCTGCTGGAGGCCGGAGACCGCACTATTACCCGGTTCATCGCCGATCGGCTGCAGGTCCCGTGGGACGAGGCTGACGAGCTTCGCCGGCGGACTTGGGCGGAATACGGCGCGACGGCACGAGGGCTTGAGGTGGAGTTCGACGTGCAGCAACGCGAGTTCTTCGCGGGCTCGATCGACACCGTGGCGGTCGAAGACTATGTGAGGCCCCGACCGGAACTGCGACGGATGCTGGAGACGCTGCCTCAGCGGCTTTACGTCTTCACCAACGCTCCATCCGGCTACGCCCGGCGAACGCTGGATGCGCTTGGAATCGCGGACCTGATTGAAGGTATCTTCGACATCGAGACCACGGGCGGGCTTCCGAAGCCGGAGTGTCACTGCTACGATCGCGTGCTGGAGGAGATCGGCGTTCCGGCGAGGCGGGTCGCGCTGCTGGAGGACACCGAGGCGAACCTCGAGCCTGCCGCGGAACTCGGGATGTTGACGATCAAGGTGGGCCCCCCGCCGCCGGAGGGCAGCCACCTTTACATCGAGGACCTGCTCGAACTGCTCGACCTGCTGGAGACTGGACAGGCACAATGAACTGCGCAGGCTCCCGAGGTGCGATCGCGTGGCGCGAGCGAACCCGGGACTGTGAGACCGTCAGTCAGGTTTGCTCCCCGGGCCGGGAGTCGTTGGAAACAAGCTCAACCTGGCGGTTGGGTATGACAAGCTCCCGGCCATCCCTCGTGCGGAGCTTCGTCGAACGCAGTGACAGGTCGCTGACGGTGCCGCGGTGCTCGCCGATCGTCACGCGCTCGCCCGGCACGTAGAGGTTCTCCCAGTTGATGATCCACCCGCTGACACAGTCACGCAGGGGCGCCTTCGCCAGCACAAGCGCCGCGATGGCCGCGAATGCGAGGATCGGCAGCACTTCCGCCTCAACCGGCAGGCCGAAGATGCGCACGATCATCACCAGCGCAATCGTGTACCACAGCGCGCGGTTGACAGCAAGCGGAAGGCCCAGCACGATGCGCCGCCGCCGGACGCGCTCGGCAGGCTCCCTGGCCGCGTCCTGGCGCAGCACGGGCGCCACCGCCCGCCGAATCGCCCGACCTGTCAGTACGAAGATGAGTTCAAATGCGCCCGCGGCGAGGATTGCGTACGCCAGCTTCAGCGGCAGTGGCCCCAGCCAGACGTCGCGCACATATTCAATGAATCCCTGCACGATCTCCTCCTCCAGTCATTCGATCACAGGTCTGTCATCATCATCCACGGGATCTTCCCGCTCCATCGGGGTCCGAAGGATGGTGTAAGGTCCCGGTGGCAGTCCGCTGCCCGTCTCCCGCAACTGCTCCTCTCGTCTCATTCGCTCCCGGATACGCGCGGACCTGCGACGGACCATCAGCCAGGCGATGGCGAATGCGATGACGAACATGGCGCCGATAAGCGCTTCGGACATCGGTCGCGCGACGTGCTGGACGTAGCCTGTGCGCACCTGCTCGAGCCACTCTCGCTCCATCTCCGGGACGGGGCGTTGGAATGCAAGCCCGAGTGCGAGCCGGAGATCGCGGCCCTGCTCGAGTTCCTCAAGCAGCGGAGATATGCCACGCGCGGGGCGAATGTCGCTGAGATACTGCACGAGCGTATAACTCTGCGCGTAGGCCAGTGAGACCTCATCGCGATCGCCCCGGAACGCCGCCTCCAGGTCGTCAATCCTCAGCAGTTCCTCAGACAGTGCAGCGTCGGCGATCACGCGCCTGTCATTGTCATCGAAGTCCCGGGCCGCGTACTTGGCGATCCCCTCATGCAGCCAGCGGGGAAGCCGATGCGCCGCCTCGCCCATCCGCAGATCGAGCATGATATGCGCCAGTTCGTGAGCGATCAACTCGGGCAACCGCTGCGGCCCCCTCGGTTTCACCACCACGCGAAGGCGCGATGGCATCGCGCGCCCGATGACCCAGGGCTTATTCTGCACTCCGGTCAGTTCATCGAACTCGGCCTGCGACCGGACGATGTAAATGTCAACACGCTCCTCCAACTCCATGTCGAGGAGCGAGCGAAGGCGGGTGATGGCGGTGTTACCCGCGTCACGGCCGATCACCGCCAGGTCATCGTGCTGCGGCCAGTGGAGGATGCGCAGCTGCTCGGTGCCGAGTACGCGGCGCTGCGCCTCAGTTTCCTGCGCCAGCACGGGAGCGCCCAACCCGAGCGCAATAAGGGTGAACCACGCAATAACTCTCATCGACGATCACTCAAGCGCAGGACACCTGCTGCGCGCGCGACACCACCGGCAGTGCATGCCGGTGACGCACGGGAATTCGGTCGCCACGCGGATCCGGTCCGCCAGGCGAGTGGCGCGGCGCACAAGCCCCGCAAGCTCATCGTCACTGAAGCGCACACGGTGTCCGCTGCAGCGGCGCAGTGAATACATCGTCACCGACACGTCCTCGTCGGGGAAATGCTCCTGCACGCAGGCGAAGAATATGCCCCAGCCGGTGCTGTCGTAGATGTCATTGACCGAAGGCGGCTTGCGGGTGGAGAGCCATCTGACGGCATTGACACCGCCGTCGGCCTCCCGAAGCACGACGTCGGCGACTGAGACGAAGCGATGATCGCCAAGGCCCGCCTCCATGCGCAGATCTACCTCGACTATCTCCGCACTACCTCCCACCCGGCCGGCGTGGAACTCGCGAAGCATCTTCAGGCCCTGGGCGTGCAGTCGCTCCTCCTCGAGACTGTCGGCGCAGGCTGAGCCGTCCCACGCGTCGTCGAAGACTGCCTCGATGCGCTCCGGCGTAGTCTCACGTGGTCCGCCGAGGCGATGGCAATCCACCAACGCTTCGCGCAAGGCCTGGTGCAGGCTCGCGGGGCCGCCAAGGAATCTGCGCGTCTCCTCGCGCGGCACAAACCACGACAGCAGAAACTTCTGCGGACACTGCTGGTAGTCGGCAAGATTACGAGCGGTGAAGGGCCGCTCGGGAAGGTCGATCGGATCTACGATCTCAGGAAGATCAGTGTTGCGGTCTGCATCGGACGAAGCTACCATCGTGTCACCTCAGCATCATCTTCGTCAGGTGGCGCGTTTCGACCTGCACCTGGCCGGTGGCGGGAGGTCCCGGCCCCGTCTTCGGCGCATATCTCCGCGAGGTCAATGCATGCGATCTGAGCACTCAGTCGATGACATCATGCGCGGACGCTTTCCGCAGGGGGATCTCTCCCCCACCGTGCGATCGGTGACCGAGCGGCTGCTGTCTGACCGATCGGCGTTGTTCATCGCGCCGGATCCGGCTGAGCGCGAGTTGTCATGGCGCCTCGCCGTGGCCTCCGGCGTCCTGCCCGCGCTGATCGTGGCGCCGTCAGAGCGCGCTCTTGACCATCGCGCCGAACGTCTCGCGCGCGACCACGACCTCGTGGCCTGCCATCTCCGCGCGAATCTGACCGATCATGCGCTGGATGTGCTCGCCGGACAGCTTGCCGGCGGCAGGTGGGATGCCGCGTTCGTCTCCGCGCGGAGTCTGTCAGACCCGCGCATCGCGCGCGCCGCCCGGATGATGACGCCACGACTGCTCGTCATGGAGCATGCACATCGGCTCAGCGTCCACTCGCGGCAGTACGAACCCGCGTGGTTGCATGCGCTGGACTGCGCACGGAACACCTGCTGCGTGCTTGCTCTCAGTGACATCGCGAGCGCGGACGTGTGTGCCGATCTCATCGACCTGCTCGCTCCGCGTGACTGTCGTACGATCCTGAGCGGCCTCGACCGGCCCGGCGTGCGGATCGAGGTGCGGCGAGTCCCCAACCAGCCGCAGCAGGACAAGCACCTGCTCGGGCTCTTCGTAGATCCCCCCCCTCGAGCGATCATCTACGCGAATCAGCAGGTTGAAGCCGAGCGTCTCGCCGCGCTGATCGAGGACGAACGAGGCTTCGACTCAGTTGACTTAACGAACCTCAACAACGAGGAGTTCGGTGCGACATTGAGACGCTTCCGCGAGGGTGGGGTGCGCGTACTGGTCACCACCGGCGCGCTCGAACCCGGACCTGGCTGGCCGGAGATTCCGGTGATCGCAAGCGTGGGACTTCCCGACAGCCTCGAACTGCTCCATCGACAGATGCAAACCGCCCATGGCGATCAAGCATGCTTCACACTCATCCACCGGGACGAGGACGATGATGAGGAGGACGAAGGGGAGTACGAGCGGTGGCCGCAGCTTGAGCGGGCGGCGCTGCAAGTCGGGCCGGATGCCGGACACCTGCTGGCGATCCACGCCGCCGCCGTCAGCGAAGAGCGGCTTTCGAGCTTCGAGATCTCCCGGCGCACGGGACTGCATCCGGATGACATTGCCATCGGCCTCAGTGCGTTGATACGCGACGGAGTTGTCCGGCCCCTTGCCCGAGGCGACGACTGGATCCGGGCGCGGGCGAGCCAGCCGCTGAGCACGCCGATCCTCGAGCGCTGGGCGCGACATGTCGCGCAGATACGCAAGGCGAGACGCGCGCAGGCGAGGGAGATCCCGAAGTTCGTGAAGGCCCGAGGCTGTCGCCGGAAGCGGCTGGCGGAAGCGTTTGGCTATCCGCTGTCAGACGGCGAATGTCGCTGCGATCGCTGCCGGCCGAAGGCCCCGGTGCGCATTCCCATCCGAATTCCGGGCGGATACCCGATCAAGACAGGCAACTTCCGTGGCTGGGCCCTTGCGCTCTACCGGCGACCGGGCGATGATGAGCCCACCGAGGGGCCGGGGATGCTGGTTGAGAAGCTGAAGTACGAGCACGAGGAGGGCTGCGGCAGGCGACTTGCCTGGCTCATGCACAGGCGCGTGCGCGAATCGCGAACCTACCGCGACTGCGATGTGATCGTTGCGGTGCCGCCATCGTCCGGCGACCAGGCCGAGGCGCCGGCGGCCCTGCTTGGGCGGGAGATCGGGCGCCTCTCCGACATCCCGGTCGCGGAGGTTCTCAACCAGGCGAAGGAACGCCGGCCGCAGAAGGAGTTGACCTCCGACAGCGCGAAGAGGCGCAACATCTCCGGCGCGTTTGAGGTCGTGTCGGCGGAGTTGATCGACGGACAGATCGTATTGCTGGTGGATGACATCTACGACTCCGGAGCCACGATGCACGAGGCGGCGACCGCACTTGTCCGGGCCGGAGCGCGGGACGTGCGGATGCTCACCGCGGTGCGGACGGCCTTCGGCTGGCGACGGAGCACCTGACACCATGAGAATCACGACTCCCCAACCTGAGGATCAGGATCGGCTGGCGTGGGCGGCGCTTTACTGGTCGGGACGGATCGGCCCAGCCGGATTCATGCGACTGATGGCCCGCTTCGGCAGCGCAGCGGCGGTCCTTGACGCCGACGAGAGCGACCTCGCACTGCCAGCGCTCCGCCTCAATGAGCGGCAGATCGAGTCCATCACAAGCGATGCCCGCTCCCATCGCGAGCAGATCGATCGTGAGCTGCGCGCCCTTGAGGCAGACGGCATCGCCGTCATCTGCTCGTTCGAGCCGGACTACCCGACTGCGCTGCACGACGCCCGCAACCCGCCTCCGGTCATCTGCGCGCTTGGCGAGCTTCTGCGCGAGGATAGGCTCGGACTGGCCATCGTCGGCACCCGCGAGCCCACGAAGGAGGGCCTCTCCGTGGCCGCCGATGTCGCCGCCGCGTGCGCGGAACGCGGCATCACGGTCATCTCCGGCCTCGCCCGCGGCATCGACGCATCAGCCCATCGCGGCGCTCTGCGGGCCGGTGGGCGCACCGTCGCGGTCCTCGGCTCCGGCATCAGGCGGATTCATCCGAAGGGCAATGCGCGTCTCGCCAGGCAGATCGCCGCATCCGGCGCGATCATCTCCGAGGTGGCGCCGGATGCGCACCCCACCGCAGCGAGGTTGATGGCGCGCAACCGGCTGACGAGCGCACTCGCGCGCGGGGTGCTGGCGGTCGAGTCGACCAGCAGCGGCGGTACGCTGCAGACGACAAGTGACGCCCGCGATCAGGGCCGGGCACTCTTCGCCTGCGACTGGCAGACCGACAGGCCGCAGGCCGAGGGCACGCGAGCGCTGATCGCCGAGGGGGCGGAGCCGATCATCGGCGCGGACGCCATCGAGACGATCGCCCATCGGCTCGCGACTCACCAGCCGCCTCCGCCGGATCAGCCGCGGCTTCTCTGACCGTCGGCAGGTCACGGCAGTCCTGAGGACGAACCCCTCATTCCACGAAGACGATGCTGAGAGGAAGTCTCTGATGATTGATCCGCAGCAGATGACTGAGGAGTTTTGCGACCTTGTGCGCGTTGACAGCCCGTCGCTGCAGGAAGGCGAGGTCAATGCCCTGATCCGCGACCGGCTTGCGGAGATGGGGATCGAGGCCCGGGAAGACGACGCGGCAGCCGAGTTGGACGGCGAGGCGGGCAACCTGATCGCGCGGGTGCCGGGCGTCCCGAACGCGCCGACGGTGCTGCTCAACGCGCACACTGACACCGTCGAGCCCGGGTGCGGAATCTGCCCCGAGGTCAAGGACACCGTCGTGTGCAGTGACGGCACGACCGTCCTTGGCGCCGATGACAAGGCCGGCTGCACGATCATCATCACCGCGCTGCGTCATCTCCTCGAGGAGGACATCCCTCATCCACCGCTGGAGGTCATCTTCACGGTGGCCGAGGAAGTCGGACTGCGCGGGGCGCAGGCGATCGACTTTGATGCACTCGACGCGCAGTTGGGCTACGTCCTCGACGGAGGTCGCACGATGGGTGTGATCACCCACGCCGCGCCGTCCGCGTACAAGCTCGAGTGGCAGGTCCACGGCGTCGCAGCGCACGCGGGCGTATGCCCCGAGCGTGGCGTCAACGCCATCCGGGTCGCCTCCGAGGCGATCGCACAGATGCCGCTGGGCCGGCTGGACTTCGAGACGACCGCCAACATCGGTGTGATACGCGGCGGTGACGCGACGAACGTCGTGCCCGAGCTGACCCTTGTGCGGGGGGAGACACGCAGTCACTCCGAGGAGAAGCTGGAGCGTCAACGCGACCTGATGGTAACTGCTTTCGAGGAGGCCGCCGAGCGCTATGAGACGACGGTTGACGCGGACGTCACCAGCACCTACCGCGCCTTCGACATCGCGCGCGACAAGCCGGTGCTCGACTACGCGTGGCGCGCCTGCGAGAGCCTCGGCTTCGAGCCGCAGATGGAACGTGGCGGCGGAGGCAGCGACGCCAACGTCTTCAACGAGCGCGGCATCCCCAGCGTCATCCTCGCCACGGGACCTGCCGAGGTACACACGGTGAACGAGTGGGTGGACGCCCGGCGGATGGCTGAGAGCGCGCGGTGGCTCACCGAGACGCTCATGCTCATCGCACAGGAGACACGCTGACGAGCACTCGGCTGCGGAGCGCTGGCGCCGAGCCTCGGCGCCAGCGAACTCAGTTTCCGCCTGCTGCCCGGAGCACCGTCGTCGGCATGCCCCTCACGGCGCCTCGTGGCGCTCACGTCACTTCCGGTCGAAGAAGAGGTTCTTGCCCTTCGCGCTGAGCGGGATGCCCCACGCGATCTTGACGTCCTCGCCCAGCAGGCCAAGCTCCACCGCCGCGCGGCCGGCGGTGAACATCACGCGATTGTCCACCCGGTGATCGGCGGCCACCGCGACGGCCGAGCCGGTCGCGATCCCGAGGTCACCTGCGTTGAACGCGCAGCGCGCCTGTGCCTCCTCCGCCGCATCGCAGTCGGGCTGCCCGCAGAGCCCGCACTCGGGCAGGCTCATCCGCCGCAGGCCCGTGCCGAGCAGCACGAGCATCTGCGCGTCGATCACATTCTGCGCATCGCGCGCGAAGAACTCCGCGCCACAGCGCTCACCGATCTCCCGCATTCGCTCGGCAATCCGCTCGCGCTCCCCGGCGTCCTCAACGATCGCGGTTGTGAGCTCATCCACGCCACGGGCCTTCGGAGCAGTCCGCGCCGCCACGCACATCAGTTCGGCGACACGCCGCACGGCGTCAAGTTCGACGTCCTCGTTGAGTCGCATTTCCTCGTCCTCCGTCGTGATCACAGTCGTACTTCCGTCGCCCCCGAGCCGCCCTCGCGCATGTCTGCCAGTGAGAAGTCGCTGACGTAACGATGCTTGCGCAGATAGTCATGTACGCCCTGCCGCAGCGCACCGGTGCCCTTGCCGTGGATGATCCGCACGTGGTCGGCCCCGGCGAGCATAGCATCATCAAGCCACTTGGACAGCTCACCGATCGCCTCGTCCACCGTCATCCCACGCACGTCGATCTCCTCCTCGAGGTCCATCGACTTGCGCGTCTGCATGCGCTTGTGTATCTCCTGCGACTCGGGGCTGATCTCCTCGTGGGCGGGCGCCAGGTCCTCGAGCGTCGTCTCGACTGTCATGTTGCCGACCCGCACCTCGACGGCCTCGTTGCCGAGAGTGCGCACGACCTCCGCGTCGCGACCAAGCGACTTCACTCTCACGCGCTCGCCTGCGTGCACCTCGGCAAGCTGCGGCTCAGGCTCGGGCGGCTGCTCCTTCTCGGCCGCCTCCGCCTCGGCCTGCCGCCTCTCGCGCTCCTTGCGGTCCTCGCGCACTTTCTGCAGCCGCTCCTCCGCCTTCCGGCGCATCTCGGTGAGCCGCTGGCGGCCCTCCTCGGTGACCTTCGATTGCTTCGGCTGCCGCTGAAGCTCCGCGATGATCGAGCGGGCCTCCTCCTCAGCCTCCCGGACGATCTCCAGCGCCTCGCTGAAGCCCTCCTCCAGCGCCTGCTCCCGTCGCCGCTGGAGATCCGCAATCTGCTCCTCGCGTTCCTGCTGCAGCCGCTCTGCCTCGGCCCGCGCCTTATGCGCCTCGGTCTGCTGGCGGTCCATCGCCCGGCGCGTCCCCTCGACCTGCTTCATCAGATCCTCGAAGGCGATCTGATCGGGGTCGATGAAAGCCTCCGCGCGGTCGGTGATCCGCGTTGGCAGGCCAAGCCGCTGCGCGATCCGCAGCGCGTTCGACGCGCCCGCCTCGCCGATCCGGAGGCGGTAGGTCGGGCGCAGGGTCTTCACATCGAACTCCACCGACGCATTCTCAATGCCCTCGGTCGCGTACGCGAAGCCCTTGAGGTCGTTGTAATGCGTGGTGACGATCGTGATCGCGCCGAACGAGTGCAACTGCTCGATGATTGCCTGCGCAAGCGCCGCGCCCTCCGTCGGGTCCGTCCCTGCCCCGACCTCATCCAGCAGGACCAGCGCGTTCACCGGCGCATCGACGCCCTTGCTCTCATGCCGGCGCTGATGTGCGCCGAGACGGTGGATCACCTTCACGATCTGCGTCATGTGCGAACTGAACGTCGAGAGCGACTGCTCGATCGACTGCTCATCGCCGATGTCCGCGAAGACTTCCTCGAACACCGCAATCTCGCTCCCCGGATTCGCCGGGATGTGCATCCCCGACTGCGCCATCAGCGTCAGCAGGCCGACGGTCTTGATGGCCACGGTCTTTCCACCGGTGTTCGGCCCGGTGATGATGATCGTGTTGAAATCATCGCCGATCCACACATCGATCGGCACCACCTCACCGGTCAGCAGCGGATGCCGCGCACCTTTGAGATTGAGCACCCGATCCGTGCGCACCGCCGGATGCGTCGCTCCCATCTCCTGCGCGAGCCGCGCCTTTGCCGCGATGAAATCCAGCGCCGCCAGACCCTCGAGGTCGGCCAGCAGCGACTCCGCCAGCCCACCGACAAGCTGCGACAGGTCGCGCAGTATCCGCCGAATCTCCGCCTCGATCTCCAGCATCGTCTCTCGCAGGCGGTTGCCCTGCGCGACCACCGACTCCGGCTCGATGAAGACCGTCGCGCCCGAGTCCGACCGATCGTGCACGATGCCCGGCACGCGGGACTGGTGCGATGAGGCGACCGGGATGCAGTAACGCCCCGCACGCTGCACCACGATTCGCTCGCGTGCGGCGCCCGAGCGCACCGCGTCATCGAGGACGCGATCCATCCGCTCCTGCAGCCCCGCGCGCAGGCTCTCCTCGCTCCGCCGCAGCCGCACAAGCTCGTCCGACGCGTCGTCGCGGACCTCACCATGGTCGTCGAGCGCCCGCTCAACCCGCTCCTCAAGCTCCTCGTAGACACCGAGGCGATCGGCGTAGTCTGCCAGCATCGGCGCATCATCGCGTGCCCGCGCGTAGTACGCGCCTACCATGCGCGAACCCCGCGCATTGGCGTTGACGCGCAGGATCTCCGTGCCCTCCAGCATGCGCCCGGCGCGGGCCTGCTTCAGAAGGTCCGCGATGTCAGTGATGCCGCCGAAGGGCGGCCGCCCGTGCTCCTGCAGGGCAATGCGCGCCTCACTCGTCTCGGCAAGCCGCAGCTTCACCCACTCCGGGTCATTGCGCGGCTTCAGGCGTTCGGCGCCCCGCCTGCCCAGCGAGCAGGCGCAGGAGTCCGCGAGGCGTGCGATGATCTTCTCGTACTCAAGCACTCTGAGGGTATGTGAATCCATCTGCGAAGGAACGTCAGACGATGCGGCCTGACTCAACCCAGCCTTTCCTGGTTTTCCAACTGATCGCTTCTGTGTTTCCACCTGCGGAGATAGTGCCTGTCGATGCGGCCTGACTCAACCGAGCCTTTGCTGGTGTTTGTCAATGATTGCGTCGAGTGCCTCGTCCACCTGCGCGGTCTGATCGGGGTGCGGCTGCGGCTCCAGCGGCTGCCAGTCAACTTCCGGCTTCCGCATCAGAGCCCTGACGGTCGCCTCGACTGACTCGGGCAGACCGACCTCGAGGTCGTAGCCGCCCTCAAGCGCCATCATCAGTCGGCCGTCGCACAGGTCACGGGCGGCCGTCATCAACCCCACCGTCATCAGGAAGAACCCGCGGGCGGTCAGCGCCAGTTGCACAAGCGTGTCGCGGAAGTGCGGGTCGAACCCCGCGGAGACGAGGATCATCTCCGGCTCATACGCCGCCAGCAGCGGCAGGATCAACTCGTCAAATGCTCGGAGATAGTGAATATCCTGCGCATGCCGCGGCAGCGGAACATTGACGTTCAACCCCGCTCCCGCATCAACGCCCACCTCGTCCACCGTGCCGGTGCCGGGGAAAAGCGGCGCCTGGTGCAGTGAGACGTAAAACACGTCGCCGCGGTGGTAGAACATCTCCTGCGTCCCGTTGCCGTGGTGGCCGTCGAAGTCGATGATCGCGACACGCTCGCGGCCATCCTCGATCAGCGCCTCGGCGGCCAGCGCCACGTTGTTGAAAAAGCAAAAGCCCATCCCCGTCTCCACGCGGGCGTGATGGCCCGGCGGGCGCACCATGCAGATCGCGTTGTCGAGATCGCGGTCGTACACGGCCCGCGCCGCATCGATGCACGAGCCCACGGCCACGCGCGCCGCCTCCCACGTCCCCTCGGTGGCGCGGGTGTCGAGGTCGATGTCACCGCCGCCCGCCTCGGAGAGCATGTGCACCTCCTCGACGTAGCTCGGGTCATGCAGCCGCCCGATCTCCTCGACCGACGCCGCCCGCACCGGCAGTTGCAGCATCTCCTCGAGCAACCCGGTCTCCTCCAGCCGCCGCATGATCACGCGCAGCCGCTCCGGGCGCTCGGGGTGCTCGGCGATCCCGTGTGTGAGGAAGATGTCGTCGTAGCCCAGTCCGGTCACGATGTCTCCCATCCCTTTTCCGCTTCGCCGCCCATCCTCATGCACGCATTGCGCCTCCCATGCAGGTGGGGTTGCACGGGAGGCGCGAGTAGTTCTCCGGCAGTTCCAGCTTCTGTGACGTCCTCCCCACCTCTCAAGTTCCAGCCCACCAGCGGTTGCCGTTGCAGTTTGCCGTCGCCGACGTTGGCTGTCGTAGTCCGCCGTCAGCCGCCATTCGCTGCCGTTAGCTCACGTCCGCGACCGCCTGCTTCAGCGTCTGCAGGCCCACTCGCGCATGCTCCTCGGGGTCAGGCTCGAAGTCGAAGACCTCGATCGAGCAGTAGCCCTGGTAGTCGATGTCAAGCAGCGCCTCCATGACCGGCCGGAAGTCGGTGTCGCCCCAGCCGGGCGCGCGCTGGTTGAGGTCATTGCAGTGGAAGTGGTAGAGCAGGTCGCCGGTCTCGTGAATTGCCTCCGGCAGGCTGCTCTCCGTCTGCAGCATCGAGTACGTGTCGAGGATCACGCCGACGTTCGGCAGGTCGATCTCGTTGCACATCTTCACGGCCTCGTAGTGATTGAAGATGAAGTTGTTGTTCGTGCTCACCGCCAGCGGCTCGATGCACACTTTGAAGTCCTCCGCGCCCCCCACCTGCGCCGACGCCGCCATGGCCTGCTTGAACCACTCCCAGCACTGGCCGTAGGTGATGCCCTCTTTGCGTTCGCGCTGGCCGGGTGAGCCCACGACTTCGTACGTCGCGCCGATCTCGAGGCCGAAGCGCACGAGATCCTCGCAGTAGGCGGTCGTCTTCGCCCGCACGTCCGGGTCGGGGTCGGTGATGTGCAGGCCGGTCGGCCCCACCAGCAGCCAGTGGATGCCCGCCGCGGCCACGCCGGTATCCTCGGACGCCTTGCGGATGCGCTGCTTCTGCTCCTCGGTGATCTCCTGCACCCAGTCGTTGAGCGTGAATGGCGCGATCTCAAGCGCGTCGAAGCCGATCTCAGCGGCTACTTCAAACTGCTTCTCTATCTCGAATTCCTTCATTATCTCATTGCACAGAGCGAACTTCACGGATATCTTCCTCCCGTGTCGGGTGTTTTACAGTCTCAGGAGATAGTTCGGCGCGTTCGGGCGCGCACCTCCCCTCATTGCCCGTGCGACGGACGCTCAACACAGTTGTCTTTTCTGCCGTTCGTAGGACGGGCATCCCTGCCCGTCTGCTTTCTTTGTTGCACGACTGACGGGCTGGAACTCATATTCGAGAAATTGGCGCGTGCCCGGAAATCACACTGGCAGGTGGACAATTTGGCGCCTGCGAATGCCGTTCAGGAGGGGCGGCCCTCGCGTCGCCGTCGTTTGCGACGCGAGGGTGAGGCGCCGCCAGGCGCCGAAGCTTCCTTGCCCGCCCGCCGTTTGCCTTCCGAACGAAGAACGGCGGGCTGGCAGGGAAGCTGTCGCCCTCGTGCCGCTAAACGACAGCGGACACTCGGGCGCCACTTTTCCCGCCGCCGTGGGCGGCGTCGGGAAAAGCAGCCCCTCCTTACAGCCTACGGCAGTGCACCTTCGTTGATGCCCTCGCGATTTCTGGAATATCAGTGGAAGCCCGTCTGCCTTCTTCGTCCCGCGCCACACAGAAGGCAGGTCCCGCGCCCTCCCGCGCCGAACCCAGTGCCAATCGTCACAGGCCGCCACAGCGAGGGAGCGTATCTGATGAACCATCACGTCGTCTTCGCCGACGTCCGCAAAGTCGCCGTCGAACCGGCCGAGATGCCCACACCCGGCCCCGGCGAAGTCCTCATCCGCACCTCAAAGAGCGCCATCTCCACCGGGACCGAACTGACGATGCTCATGTCCGACTTCCCCGAGGGCTCCAAGTGGGATCAGATCACAAGCTACCCATGCGCCCCCGGCTACTCCAACGTCGGCCGCATCGTCGAATGTGGCGACGGCGTTGAGGGCTTCGCGGTCGGCGACAGGGTGGCGACCAAAGGCAAGCACCAGGCGTGGGTCGTCGTCGAGGAGAGCGCCCTCTTCCCCATCCCCGACGGCATCGCCGATGACGCCGCGACGCTCTGGCAACTCGGCCGCATCGCGTTCAACGGCATGCGCCGCGGGCAGATCGAGATGGGCGAGTCGGTCGCGGTCTTCGGCCTCGGCATCATCGGCCAGTTCGCCGCGCAGCTTGCCCGCATCGCCGGCGCCCGGCCGGTCATCGGCATCGACCTCTCGCCGCTGCGCCGCGGCTTCGCCGAGCAGGCGGGCCTCGACCTCGTCCTCGACGGGGCCGCCGACGACCTCACCGAACGCATCGAGGCGGCGACGCGCGGGCGGATGCTCGACTGCGTGCTCGAGGTCACCGGCAACGCCTCGCTCATCCCGCGCGAGATGGACCTGCTGCACAGGCAGGGGCGGATCGTCATCATCTCCAGCCCCCGCGGCAAGACGCAGTTCGACTTCCACGACTACGTGAACTCGCCGAGCCTCACGATCATCGGCGCGCACAACAACTCACACCCGCCGGTGGAGACGTGGTACAACCAGTGGACGCCGCATCGCAACGTTGAGCTTCTCTTCGACCTGATGGTCGCCGGGGAGGTGCGCGCGCGGCACCTCATCACCCACCGCTTCGGCTGGCAGGACGCCCCGGACGCCTATGAGATGCTGATGGCCGATCGCACCCAGGCCGGCGCGGTCATCCTCGACTGGAGCGAATGACCGGCACCCTCATGACCCGAAAGCGGCGCCGCCATCGATGGCGGCGCCGCTGTCGTGCGTCCTCACGGTCAGTCCTCATTCATTCCAGTTGAAGTAGGGGGCGGTGCTGCCGTTCTGATACAGTTCCGTGTGCTTCATCGCCTTCGCGTGCCCGTCCATGAACGCCACATTCCCCGTGCCGTTGTGTCGCTCGATGAAGTTGAATCCCGGCCGCGTCCAGTCACTCGAGCCGTGGTAGAAAACCGAATTGTGCGTCCCTCCGCAAAGCTCGCAGTTGCTGCCGTCGGGATCACACTTGAACGGTCCCTGGTTCGGCGGATGGAAGCGGTAGGTGGCGTTGCGGTCGTGGCAGACATCGCCCAGCATCACGATCTCTGCGGGCCGACGGATCTTTGCCATCCGCCGCGACGTTGACCCGCCGCTGATGCGGAGAAACAGGCCGGTGTGATAGCCGTAGCTGCGATGGCCAAGGTAGTGATCCGTGTTCGAGGTCGCATCCGAGCTGGGGCAGTCATGGATCTGCGAATTCTGCACGTAGGGCATGACCTGGAACATTACGCTGATTCTTTGGGAACCGGGGATGTTGCCGTTGTTGTAGCCAAAGGGCAGCCTCTCGTCATAATCCTGCGTGTACATGAGGATTCCGAGTCCGAGTTGCTTGACGTTGTTGAGACACGAAGTCTGCCGCGCCTTCTCACGGGCGCGGGCGAAGACCGGGAACAGGATCGCCGCCAGAATGGCGATGATCGCGATCACAACGAGCAGTTCGATCAGCGTGAATCCGCGCTTCA
>JBNJEK010000050.1:0-19606 GCA_051745855.1 Armatimonadota bacterium | reverse complement strand
GTCGGAGGGGCCGGCCCGAAGGGCTGAGTTCCACGAGGCCGTTTGCGAGTGGAACTCAGTCGCCTGACCGGCCCGTCGTTCTTGCCGCCCTTGCGAGCCTGCTACGTCACGCCACATCCCCGTCCTGGTCTTCGTCTTGCGGGGCACGGGCGTCTCGCCCGTGCCCCGTTTGTCCTTGTGCCGTTGTCGTTGGAGAGACCGGGCCCCCGCACCAGCCTGTGCCGTTGCCGTGCGCGGGACGAGGAACAGCGCTCTCGCCCGGACGCCTTTCACTGCTCCGGAAAGACCCCCGGCAGCACGTCAAGCAGCGCCGGCGGCACCATCCCCCGCACGCCCTCCTCGCCCGCGACCTCAGCCGCGCGCCCGTGGTAGTATGCCCCCGCCACCGCGGCCTCCAGCGCGCTCGATCCCCCGCCCAGGAACGCCCCGATCATCCCCGACAGCACATCGCCCGATCCTCCTGAGGCGAGCCCCTCGTTGCCCGTCGGATTGATCCACGCGCTCCCGTCCGGATCCGCCGTCACCGTGCACGCGCCCTTCAGCAGCACCACGCAGCCCGTCCGCTCCGCAAGCTCCCGCGCCGCCCCCGGGCGATCCGACTGAATCTCGCCGATCTCCCGCCCGCTCAGCCGCGCGAACTCCCCCGGATGTGGCGTGAGCACCGTCGGCGCGCTCCGCTCGGCAAGCTCGTCCGCCCGCCCCGCGAACGCGTTCAGCCCGTCCGCGTCGATCATCATCGGCAGATCCAGCCGCGCCGCAAGCCGCCGCGCAAGCTCCGCCGACTCCTCGTTCTGCGACAGCCCCGGGCCCAGCACCACCGCGTCCATCCCCTCGGCGAACTCCACGATCGGCCCTTCCGCCGCCAGCGCCAGCGATCGCTCATCCGTCTCCGGCATCGGACGCGTCAGCACCTCCGTGCACTTCGCCTCAAGCACGTCGTTCAGGCTCTCCGGACACGCCACGTAGACCAGCCCCGCTCCCGCCCGCGTTGCCGCAAGGCCCGTCATCGCCGCCGCGCCCGTCATCCCGACCGATCCGGCCACGATCAGCAGCTTCCCCGCGTCACCTTTGTGCATATCCGCCGCGCGAGCAGGCAGCATCCGCTGTGCATCCGCGCTGGTGGTGAGGTTCGTCGTCAGTTCGTCGGACTCAGTCAACTCGCGCCCCATCCCGATCGGCGCGACGATGATCCGCCCGCACGCGCCGTGGCCGGGATACTGGTACATCCCCACCTTCGCCAGCGCGAACGTCACCGTCGAGTGCGCCCGCACCGCCTCGCCGAGGACCGCCCCGGTGTTCGAATCCACGCCCGACGCGATGTCCACCGACACCACCGGCGCGTCGACCGCGTTGATCGCCTCGACCGCCTCCCGCGCTGAGCCCCGCACCTCACCCGAGATGCCCGTCCCGAGCACCGCGTCCACGATCAGCGTTGCCCGGCCAAGTCGCTCGTCAAGCGTCTCCCGATCCGCATCCCCGTGGATCGGGATTCCCATCCGATCGGCGAAGTTTCCGTTGATCGCGGCATGGCCCTTCAGGTCGCTCAACTCCGCCAGCAGGCAGACCTCCACCTCGTAGCCGGCCCTGTGCAGCCATCGTGCCGCCACGAAGCCGTCGCCGCCGTTGTTTCCGCCGCCTGCGACCACGATCACCGGCCCCGGAGGCAGGTCCTCGAGCAGCGCCTCACACACCGCCGCCACCGACCGCCCCGCGTTCTCCATCAACACCGGGCCGGGCAGGCCCCAGTCCTCGATGGTGCGCCGATCCATCTCACGCATCTCATCCGCGTATGCCAGCTTCATCGTCTCCACCTCATCGTCACAAGATCTCCCCGTGCGCCGTTTGTCGTCGGAGAGGCGGGACCCCGCTCCCGCCTGTGCCGCCGTCTTTGCCGTGCGTGGCACGGGCGTCTCCGCCCGTGCGCCGTTTGTCGTTGGAGAGGCCGCCCCCGCTCCCGCCTGTGCCGTTCCCCACCTACCCGCCGAACGGAATATGCAGCGGCCGGTCGTACACCCCCAGCGCCGCCTCGTGCAGCGCCTCGCCGAGCGTCGGGTGCGCGTGGATAACCTCAATGATGTCGTCCACCGCCAGCCCCCTCTGCACCGCCATCGTCAACTCCGGCATAAGCTCGGTGGTATACGTCCCGCACACGGTCGCGCCGAGGATCCGCCCGCTCGCCGGGTCAGCGAGTATCTTCGCAAAGCCCTCGCGCTTGCCGGTACACACTGCTCGACCGTTCGCCGCGAAGGGGAACCGCCCGATCTGCACCTCGATCCCAAGCTCCTCCGCGCGGTACTCCAGCAGGCCCACCGATGCGATCTCGGGGTGCGTGTACATCGACGTCGGCACCGCGTTGTAATTCACATGCGCGTCCATCCCGTGGATCGTCTCCGCCGCCGCGACCGCCTCGTGCATCGCAAGGTGCGCCAGGCCGATCCCTCGTATGCAGTCGCCGATCGCAAAGACGTGGCCGAGCGTCGTCCGAAGCTGCGTGCCCGCGCAGCGGACCTCCGGCGGCACCCCCTCATCCGACGCCGGCGTCGCCACCCCCTCCTGCACGCACAGGCCCTGGCGCTCGATCTTCAAGCCGATCTCCTCCGCACCAAGGTCCCGCAGATTTGCCTTCCGCCCCACCGCGAGCAACACCACCTCCGCCTCAAGATGCTGCTCCTCCCCCTCGCGCTCGAAGATCACGCGCTTCTTCCCGTCCTCAGCGTCCTCGATCCGCTGCACCATCGCGTTCACTTCGATCCGACCGCCGCGCCGCTGGAAGGTCCGCATCACCACCTCGCTCGCCTCATGATCCTCGCGCGGCAGCGGGCGGTCAAAAAGCTCCATCACCGTCACTTCGCAGCCGAAATGCAGATACGCCGCAGCCATCTCCGTCCCCGTCGCGCCCGATCCGATCACGATCATCGACTCGGGGATCTTCGGCAGCCAGAGAGCCTGATCGCTCGTCCACACATTCGCCCCGTCCGACCCCTCGATCACCTCCGTCACCGGGACCGACCCGGTCGCCACGATCACGTGCTCCGCCTCGATCACGCGTTCCTCGTCCTCGAGCGCCACCGCGATCTCATGCTCACCGGCGAAGCGCCCGTGGCCTCGCAGCAGGTCCACGTCCGCCTTCTCCAGCAGCGTCTCCACCCCCGAGACAAGCTGCTTGACCGAACGCTGCACATGCCGCCGCGCCCTGTCCACGTCCAACTCGAAATCCCCCACCATCACCCCGAAACGCGACGCCCGCTCACACGTCTCAAGCGCGTGAGCGGTGTAAAGAAGCGCCTTCGAAGGAATGCAGCCGCGGTTCAGGCAGGTGCCCCCAACGTCGCGCTCCTCGATCAGGGCCACGGAACTTCCAAGCTGTGCGGCGCGCAGCGCGGCCACGTAGCCACCGGGGCCCGCCCCGATGACCGCAACGTCATAGCGGGTATTGCTACTCATCGATCAATTCCTCTCTTTGTAGCCAGCATGCGGTGCGGGGGGGACGCGGACGGCTCACTTCGCCGCCGCTTCCTGCGCGGCCGCGGGCCGGAAAAGATGCCGATCCCACGACGCGGATTCCAGCCCCGCGTCGCGGAGTATCTGCTCGTGATAGGTGAAGTCGCCGAACTCCTCCGTGCGATGGGTGTCCGTGCCGATGGCGATCGTCACACCGCGCTCCAGCGCCATCCTGACCATCGCCACGTCTTCCTCGGGGAACTGCTTGTGTGCGTTGATCTCCAGCGCAAAGCCCCGCTCGAGTGCACAACTCACCGTCCAGTCGAGCAACTCGTCGGTCACCGGCACCTCATCGGCCAGCAGCAGACGGTAGGGATGCACCAGCACGTCCATCCCGTGCCCCGCCAGCGAGGCAACCTGGCTCCGAAACTCCTCATACACCTCATCGACCGGCCGCTCGTGCCTGAGTGTCGGCATCGAGTGCACCGCCCCCCCGATCACGTCCAGCGACTGCAGCAGGCCGTCGGGAAAGACCTTCCGACCATCGGGCAGCACATCAAGCTCGATCCCGACGAACATACCCCCGCACTGCGCGGAGCGGATCGTCTCCACATACTGAGCGATCCGCCGGTCGCCGGCCTCCCGGTTCGCCTCGAAGATCGCGACCGCCTCGTCCGTCCAGAACCCCCACTTGTTGTCCTGCGGATAGAACATCTGGGCGCTGTGATCGGTGATCGCAAACTGCTGTGCGCTTTCGCGGGCTATCTCAACGTAACCCTGCAGCGTAACGTCCTCGGCGCAGGCTGAAAACTCCGTGTGCGTGTGACAGTCAAAGAACATGCCCATCCTTCTCTCGTGGTTGTCGTTTTGCCCCCTCAAAGCCCCCTTGCGCTTCCGTCACATGGTACACTGAGAGCGCTCTCAAGGCAAGGATTCGGCGCGTCCGATCACAACCGCGGGCTGCAAGCCCGCCGCCGTTGCCGTTGGACAGGCCGGGCCCCGCCCCGGCCTGTGCCGTGCCACCATCATCACGCGCAGAGGGCGCCGATCTCTCGGCGCCCTCCGCTGATGCTTCGGTCCTCTTTTGCGCGCGCCGGTCAGTCGATGCCCGGGCCATCGTCCACGTACGACAGCGGCAGCTCAACCGGAGCGCCACCCTCGCGCGATGACTTGTAGATGGCCTTGATAAGCTCGACGGCCTTCCGCGCCTCGCGACCCGGAATCGCCGGCTCGCGATCGTTGATGATCGAGTCGCACAGGTCGCGCACGTGCTCGGTGTGCCCGGTCGCCTGCAGCGCCAGCGGGTCCGACGCGGTCCCGACCTCGCCCTCCTCATCAACCTCCTGCTCCGTCTCGTCGGAGCCGGGGAACTCCCACTTGGTGATCGTGTCGCCCGACAGACCGACCGTCCCGTCGTCACCGTGGATCTCGACCTCGCAGCCCGAGCCCGGCGAAATGCTCGTCGTGCCCTCAAGCACGCCGACCGCGCCGTTCTCGTACTCCACGATCGCGACCGCGGTGTCCTCAACCGCGATGTTGCGCACGAGCCGCCGCGCAATCGCGCTCACGCGCTTGACCGGACCCATCAGGTGCAGGATCAGGTCGATCCCGTGCACGCCCTGGTTCATCAGCGCGCCGCCACCGTCCAGCTCCCACGTCGCGCGCCAGTCGCCACTCGCGTAGTACTCGTGCGACCGGAAGTACTTCTGATAGCAGTCGCCAACGACGACCTTGCCCAGCTTCCCCTCCTTGACGACCTCGCGCACACGCTTCGTCGAATCATACGTCCGCCGCTGGAATACGCCCGCGAGCTTCACGTCGTGCGCCTCCGCGGCAGCGATCATGTCGTCGATCTTCTTCAGTGTGATGTCAAGCGGCTTCTCGCACAAAACGTGCACGCCCGCCTGCGCTGCCATGATCGTGTGCTCAGAGTGCATCCCGCTGGGCGTGCAGATGCTCACCGCCTGGATGTCGTCGCGGGCCAGCAGGTCCTCGATGTCCCGGTGGAAGTTGTCACCGAGATCGAACTCCTCGGCCCACGCCTTCCCCTTCTCTTCGTCGATGTCGCAGCAGGCCACCAGCTCGGCCGCCCCGACCTCCTGAATTGCCTTCGCATGGGTGCGGGAGATGTTCCCGCAACCGATCACGCCAAATCCGATCTTCTCCATCGGTTCGTCCCTCCGTCCTTCATTTTCACTGCTACCGACCTGGTACCAAGCCGGCCCGTCAGCCGGCTGTGATGCTCAAAGGCCCGAGGTCACTCCATCCCTACCTCGAGATTGTCCAGCGTCTCCAGCAGGATGATCAGCGACTCCGCCGTCGCATCCGTCCTCGCTGAGACAAGATCGCTCGGCAGGCACGGCTCAAGCCATGCTCCGTCAGGCGCCTGCCGCTTCACCATCGCCCCCGCCACGTTCTCGGCGATCCTCTCGTAGTTCACGTTGCCGGTCAGCGCGTAGAGAATCGACGCCGCCCAGCCGAAAAGACCGCTGCGTGGGCTCACGTAGCGATCATCCGCCCCGCCCTCGCAGAAATCCACGTACTCCTGCGCAATCTGCAGATACGAACGCTCCGACGTCGCCTCCGACAGCCGCGCGAGGAAGCCCGCAACCAGGCCCGGCACGAAGTACCACTGCCCCGGGGGCGGCGGCTCGTCCTTCCCCCCGGCCACGCGCAGCACATACTCCTCGTCGAGGCCCTCGCCGTGCACGCGCACCGGCTCCTCGCCCCGCCGGACCATCAGATACATCCGCGTCCCGCTCTGAGGCTGGCGCTCCCACCGCCGCACCAGGAAGTCACCCGCCGCGGTGGCCGTCCGCTCATCGCCCATGTAAAGGGCCGCGATGCCCGCCGCGGCCGTCCCCAGCATATCCTGCTCATCATCCAGCCCCGCCTCCGGCCCTATCCGCAGGAACCCGCCCGTCTCCGGGTGCTGGAGGCTTGACACGAAATCATACGCCGGCAGCGAAAGCCCGAACTGACCGAGCTTCTGCGCCCCCGCAATCATCCACGCCGACGGATAGGTGTAGTAACGCTCCATCGGCCCCTGGCGACCGAAGTTCGCCCCAATGTCCCCGTCCTCGTCGAGACTGTAGTCCACGATCCAGGTGCACAGGCGTACGCCGCGTCCGCTCTGACCGCTCAGCGCAAGCGCATACGGCACCTTATGGAACCCCGCCATCCCCTCCGCCAGCGGATTGAATGACCCGTCCTCATTTTGTTGTTTAATCAGCCACTTGACCGCCTTGATGGCTGCCTGCTTTCCAGCCGATCTGTCCGTCGCGATCACTCCCGTATGCCGCGGGTCGCCGGCATCGTCAACCGCCGACCCGCCACACTGTCTCTCGTTCAGCGTCACACCTTGATGACGCCCTTTTCGACGACCTCCTCGCCCTCCTCCGCATAGGCGACCTTCTCACCCTGCGGCACCGTCCGCCAGATCAGGAACTGCTTGCGGATCGATGACAGGAACAAAGAGTTCGTCTTCTTCCACGACGTGATATCACCTGCAAGCCGTGTCAGGCGTATCTGAATCTCGAAAATCTCCTCGTCCTCGGTCGGCAACATGACCAACTCGAAGTCCTGGCTCACACCAAGGTCATACGGCGCCAGCCACATTCGCAGCTTCACCGCCACACCGTCCTCGGGTTCATCGCCGAGCGCCTCAAGCCGCGGATCCTCCGCCAAAAACTCCCCGCCCGCGTAGCCGACGTATTCGCTGAAATACTCCAGCAAAAACGCCGACACGCCGAACGCGTCGCGGCCCGTCACCGTGAACGGCAACCGCACCGTCAGCAGGTCGCCCTCAGGCTCCGGCAACTCCCACTTGCGGGCGATGCCAGGTGACGCGATCTCCGAGGCGCGCCGCGACGGGTAGATCGTCGAGAGCAGCACCACGATCACGATCAGCACCGTTACACCCACCGCCGACATCGACGAGTAGTTCAACTCCACACCCGCCTGAATGTCGAACGCGTGAATGAACTTCGCAAGCACCTGGCCGACCAGATACCCCACGATCGCCCCGAGGTTCGCAAACACCGCTGCTTCCGCGAGGAACAGCACCGCAATGTGCGACGGCGCCAGACCAAGCGACGAGTAGATCCCGATCTCCTTGGTCCGCTCATACACCGCACCAAGCATCGTGTTGAGCACGATCAGCGCCGCGATCAGGATCGGAATCGCCATGATCTCCAGACCCTCGGCACTCGACATGCCCACCGAACTGAACAGGTAGGCCGACTCGCCCACCCCCGCGTAGAGACTCAGCGCAAAGCGCTTCATCATCTCGTTGACAGTCTCCGCCACGACCTCCGGCTCTTCGAACCGCATCGCGATCGATCGCAGCGTCCCGCCCATCTCCACAGCCGTCTCATACGGCACGATCGCCATCTTCTCAGGACCGTAGTGCTGATACTCCTGCAAAAGCGACTGGGCTCCCGACGCGCCAAGCTGCGACTGCCGCTCGGCCTGCCTCTTCAACTCCTCGATGATCTCCGGCCGCAGCATCGCGTAGTTCACCGGAGTCAGCGGCTCACCGTCGAGATCCTCCATCGTCCGCAGAGCCTCTTCATCTACGATCCCGATCACCGTCATGTTCCTGCCGAACACGACCATGTCAAGCTCGCCCACGTCGGACGCATCAACACCGAGGACCTCAGCCACAGAACCGGGCAGCAAAATGACGTCCTTCTCCCCGGCCTCGATCCACCGACCCGCCTCAAGCAGCCTGTCGGTGTCCATCACTTCCGTCTCCTGCGGCGACAGCCCGAGCAGGGCATTAACCGTGTACACCCGCTCCGGAGCGTCATACCGCGAGATGTCCACCATCAACTCTTTCTCGAGGTCCGAGCTTGTATACCACGAACGCGGCGACACCGTCGCCGTCTCCTCAAGCTCGTTCGCGATGATCGACGCCGTCGGCCCCTCCAGCGACAGCCACGAACGATCCCGCAGCAGCAGACCCTGATAGGCCGGGTCGTGCGACAGCCGTATCTCGTTCGAGCGAAGGTACGTCTCGACAGACGTGAAGGACAGCACCGTGAAGGTCAGCAGGATCAGCGTGATCGCCGTCAGCGCCGTCCGCGTCTTTCGGCGCCGCATGTTCGCAATACCCAGCCCGAACGCCGCTCCGGCAACCGACAGCCGGCCCACGTCCGCCTCATGCACCCCGCCCTTGGACTGCTTCATCGCCTTAAGTTCCTGGTTGAACTTCATCGTCACAATCGAGATGACCATCACGGCCAGCGCCATGACGATGAACGCCAGCAGGATGATCGGCGGACTCGTGGTCAGCGCGAACGCCGGATGCACCAGCGCCAGCATCAGGAACACGATGGTGAAGACCGCCACCACGCCGATGATCTCGCCGATGATCGTCCGCGCATGCACGAACAACCTCTCGCCAAAGTACGCAAACGGCAGCAGGATCGCCAGGTAAAACAGCACGCCCTTCACGACGTCCTCCGCGGTGTCCTGCACATCCGGGTAGGCGCGAGACTCATAGCCCCACGCGTGCCGCGCCGCCGCAATCGCCTCGTCGTAGCGCCGCTCCTTCAGCGCCTCCTTAGCCACGTCCAGCGACGCCCTCGCGGTCTCGTGCAGGTCCACCACGCGCTGATTCGCAATCCCGTGTCGCTCCAGCCTCTGAATCCGGAACTCGTCGATCGACCACATGTCGCTCGCGATCTGCAGCGGCGTATACGCAATCCGCTTCGTCTCTGCGGCCGGGAAGCCGACACCCAGCGGATCCTGCGGAGTCGCATTGATGGCGATCATCCGGATACCCACAAGGCCCATCGACATCGTCACCTGAAAGTCAAGTTCGGGAAGGTTGTAAACGACCGCCGCCGCCTCTGTGTACGACGGGAACTCCGCCGCCAGAAGCTGCTGCATCTCATCGATCGAGTAGCCGTACGAAATCGGCTCCGAATAGTCGTCCGCGTTATATACGAAGACCTTCTCCAGCGTCTGGAAGTACCGCTCGTCCACCAGGTCGAAAAGGTCCGTCGGTGAGCAGCGGAAGACGATGATCGGCCGCTTCAGACCCGCCCGACCGAAGACCTCACGAGGATACTTCATATCCCCGTCTGCCCCCCGGTCCGGCGCGTAAACGATATCCCCGCTGTCCGGGTCGAAATTGTACGCCTCAAGCTGCACCGCCTGGTGGTCCATCTCTCCCCGAATCGTAAACTCCGAGGTCTCGTTCGCCATCTCCCACACGCTCGTGTGGACGCCCATCATCATCTTGTACTGGCCCTGGGCGAGCACCAGCGACTCCGGCACCGGGCTGTTCGGCACGAAGCTCTCCTGCCGCTGGAACTCCAGCACCGTCCCCTCAACGTCGTCGAGATCGTCCATCTTCTTCAGCGCCTCGACGCGCTTGAGAGCCCGCTCGCTCAGTTCCCTCTCACCGAGGAACCTGTGCAGCATGTTCACCAACAGCTCATTCTGCCGCACCAGGTTCGGCATCTCGACCCGCTCGATCGTGTCCAGCGGCGTGTCCACCCAGGGCCGAGCATCGTTGACCGTCGTGAAGACCATCCCCGGCCGCCCGCCGCGAATCACCATCTCGTGATCAAATGCTATCTTGCCCGGGAAGAATGTATGCCACTCCCGGCCCTTGATCGGATTAATCCCGTCCACAAACCGTGCCAGGAATTCCTCCGCCTCCAGGGCCTCCTCACCGGCCACATCCTCCGTCACCACGTCAAGCTCCCGGGCGATATCCAGCGCATACTCCGTGAACTGCTTGCCCAGCGGCGAGTAGAACCGAAGCAGGTGCGCCTGCGCGTAATACCAACCGACCTGGAACGCGCCCAGCGTCGGCGAGTGTGTGCTCAAGTCCAGCCCAATGAACATGTGCACCCTGTCGAACTGGTCCAGCGCCTCCCAGATCTCCATGTAATCTCTGGTCCGCGCGATGTCCGTCTGCAAACGCTCGACCCGCTTGTGAGCCCCCGCCTCGTCAAGCTCAAGCTGACCGACCAAAACCCGGCTCGCAAGCTGCTCCCGCCGCTCCCTCTGCACCTCAGAGAGCTCTTCACGCTGGGCCGCAAGCTCGCTCTTGCGCCGATCCATCTTCTGAATCTCTTCGCGCGTCTGCTCCAGCGCCTCTTCCTGGTCCGACAGCTTGCGCTCAAGCTCCTCGTAGCGGTCGCGCCGCTCCCTCGTGCGCCGCGGCTCCCGGCCCCAGAGGTTCACGAACTCCCGAGCGCCCGACAGCGCCTCGAAATGCCCGCTGCACGCCAGAAACACAACGCTCCGGTCCGGCCGATACTGCTCCTGGCTGTAGATCTCCGCAAGCTCAAGCAGCGTCGCGATCGACACCGCATTCTCCGCGCCAGGCGACAGCGACGGCACCACCGACACCGAATCGTAGTACGCCTCAAGTATGACCGCTTCCTTGCGAAGCTCGGGGTTCTTGCCCTGCAAAATGCCGATGACGTTCTTGTTGACCATATCCTGCCACTGGATGTCCGCGGTAACCGTGCCCTCAAGGCCCGCCTCCGCCGCCGCCATCAGCGGCTCCGCATCCTCCGCGTCCACCCAGAACCGCGGCACATTCACCGGCACACGCATCCACTTCGTCTCCGCCTCGCCGCGAGACACATTCTCCGAACCGATGAAGACCACCGCCGCGGCGTCAAGCAGCGGCGCGTTCAGCCAGTTCTGGCCGCTGTTGAAGTCCATCAGAACAATGGCGTCCTTAATCAGCCTGCCGTTGAACTGCGAAAGCCGCCCGTCACCCGCGTAGATGACCGGACCGCTCACGCCCTCCTCGGGCACCGACGACGTGCGCACAAGATTCGGCCACAACGCGTGAATGTCGTGACTCTCCCCGTCGATCTCCAGCGCAGCATCCTCCTGCAGCGGAGTCGGCAGGTCAAACTCCTGCACGTACGTCTCCAGGCCGAACTCCTCGAATGCGTCCAGAATCATCTCCGCGGCACGCTGATTGCCGGGATACCCCGACACGCGCGAGCCAAGTGCCGACATATCCTCGATGCGCGACTGCAGTCGCTCTTCGGAGATCTGCTCGGCAAGTTCCGTCGCCTCAATGGCGGCATGCCCGGGGCCCGCCGCCATCAAGCACACGGCCACGCCCGCGACAACAGCCGCGGCGAGTCCGCGGAATTGAATGCGCTTTGCGAAGCCTGTCATGGTCGTGCTTCCTCCTCGTCCGTCGGAACACGGCGCCCACCCGCGGCAGGCGCGGCCTCTGTCCTGGGCATGGCGCGCTCCACCCGCAGGGCGGCGCCGCGCCACACACAGACCTCAGCCGAAGTGAACCACGTAACGACGGCCCATCTCTTCATAGATTGCGCTGAGCCAGCCCCACACGAGACCGGCTGTGAAAAAGTGCCCTATCACTATGCCAAGAAAGAACGGAATCAGCCGGCGGTACATTCCCATCCCGCCGATCCGCAGCACTAACGTCTTGATCAACCACACGATAAAGAACGGCCCCCACAGCGGCCCACCATACGCCGTCACCATCGCAAAGCCCAGTGGGTGAAGGGGAAAGCGCAGGAAAACCGAGCGCAGTCCGATCAAGCCCGCGGTGATCAAAAAGCCCGTCCCCGCCGCGATCGTCCGGGGCCGGTCCGGCTCCTTGTGGCCCCGCGCGAAGCTCGTCAGACCCTCATACTCCTGAATCGCCAGTCGCGTCCGGTAGCCGCCCTGGGTCGTGCCGCCCTCGAGAATGTTCGCTCCGTGGGTATAGTACGCCTGCAAGTGTATCACATAGGCCCCCGCCAGTCCAACCAGCAACGCAACGACCAGCCACACCGCCATCGTCCGCTGCTTGATACGCGCCTCGTCCGCGATCTTCGTCGCCTCGATCTGATACGCCATCATCGACTGGAAGTACCCGCGCGAAAGGAACATCAGCATCGAGAAGATCGTGAGATTCGACCACCCGCCGAAACGCTCGTAGATCGCCGAACCGGTGATATTCACCATCATCCGCTTGTGCTGGTAGAACGGGAACAACCACACCATCGCCGCTCCCGCCTCCGCCCGAGCGCGGGCATACACCAGCGCGAACAATAAAAACAGGCCGAAGAATATCGCCGCCGTCCACAGCGCCATCCCCGCCGAACCAGCCCACAACAACATAAAGCCCACGCCCACCACCAGGCCGATCGCCGCCCCCCGATAGCTCATCGGCTCATCGCTGTCATCAACATCCCGCGCCCTGCCGATCGCCTTCCGGAAGACACGCGCGAGATGCTCGCGGGCCACGAACACCAGGAAAATCCCCAGCGCAAGATACGAGCCGAACGACTGCTCCTGCATGAACGGAAAGCCCGAAATGTCGTAGCCGATACCCACCTGAAAAACATTCGCCAGCCGCAACGCCAGGTAAAACACCCACACCGACAGCGTTATATCCGTCGGGACGAGATAGCCCAACCCGAAGTTCTCCGGCCGCCACGCAATCTGCAGCGGCCTGATCGCATCCCACGGCCGCTCCGTAAACAGCGCGCCGATGTCCTCCGCCCGACCCATCGCCGGAATCGACGGATTCCACGCATTCAGAATGTTCATCAGATTGTACCCGGCCGCAAGCGCAAAGCCCGTCCACATCACCGGGTTCTTGAAGAATGAAAGCACATTCTCGACGTTCTTGCCGCCCGCAAGGTCCATCACCAGGTGTACGATCGGGAACGTCAACCGCTCGCGCTCCACCCACTGCCGGCGGAACATCGTCATGATCGACATCATCGCGATAAACGCCGCCAGCAAAAACAGCGTCCACGCCACCAGCGGCGAAATCCACGCGCTCCACGGCACCGCACTGAGCTGCCCCAAAAGGCCCTCGCCGACCTCACCCGCCAGCATGGCGTCCGAACCCTCGTACATCTGCCGAATCACTTCAGGGTCGTCACCAGGCTGAATCCACGACGGAACGTACTGCTGGAAAGCCTCGAAGTTGTTCTCCGGCGTCGCGAAATAGTAGATCGCCGTCGCATTCGGAAACAGCATCCGCGCAACGCCCACCGAAGACATCGACACCGCGATCGCAAGGAACGCATACACCATCAGCACGCCCGCGCGGTTGACCCGCAACCACACCGGCAGCTTCCGCAACAACGGCAAAAGCAACGTCAGAACCAGCAGCGCGCCAACCGCCGGCACCACCGGCACACTCTCACCAAGCTGCGCCCCATGCCCGACAAGGCCCGCCTTATACATCCACACCAGCGAAAAGACGAGGAATATCAGTGACAGCGTTACCGCCCGCCACGAAAGACCGTAAAGCTCCCGGCCCTCCTCGTCACGCTCAATCGTTTCGTCCGTTATCTGCTCCTGTGTAGCCACCTGCTAAGACCTCTATCGCGCGACTGTAACTTGACTCTCTCGAAGGGCATCTGCTATTCTCCATCCGTCGTCAGAGCACCTCCGCCGTCTCGGAAATTCCGCTCACACCGCACACAACCGGCCTCCTCGAACCGCCCCGTGGCGCGTCCGACACGACCGGCGGAGAGCTGCCCTCAAACGTCCAATCAACAGGAAGAGCGTGGTCATGGCTGTCCAGATCTGCCCCGAATGTGGCGCCGTCTGCCAGGAGACCGACACACACTGCATGGACTGCGGCTGCAATATCGCCGAGGCCGAGCGCGCTATCGCCCGCCGGGCCAAAGAGGAGCGCGGCGGCGGCGCAAAAGTCGGCGACCAGCACACCATCGAGGGCGCGGCCGCCGGTATGGCCGACCCGGGCGAAACCTCCGAGAAGGTCCGCCTCAAACAGTTCGACCGCCACCTCGCTGAGCGCCTCGAACAGGAGCGCACCGCCGTCATCGTCACCGCCGTCATCGCCCTCGTACTCGGCGCAGGCATCTTCCTCATCGGCTGGCAGACGCTCGCAAACGCCACATCAGGCGGCGCCATCGACGCGCTCAAAGAGATGAGCTACGAGGACCTGCGCCTGCGCGGCCTCGGCGCCTTCGCCAACCAGTCATTCATCGGCCTGCTCCTGGTCCTTCTCGGCCTCTCCGGACTCCTCTGCGCCGTCGGCCAGATCCGCCGCCTCATCCAGGCCAACCGGGCCATCGCGGCAGTCAAACGCGGCGAGCGGCCTGAGCTTGTCGGCATCAGTCAGCTTACATGGATCGGACTTCTCATCGCCTCATTCGTCTTCCCGCTGCTCGGAATCGTACTCGGCATCATCTTCATGCTGTCCAAAGACCAGCCCACCAGGCACCTCGGCTCACAGATGATAAAAAGCGCCATCTTCGCCATCGTGGTAATCCTCGCGCATCTGATCTGGAACGCGATCGCCGACTTCATGTCCCGAGAGCCGCCCGTCCCCTCCGGTGACGCCGCCGGCGCGGACTGACCCTCCGACGACATCTCCAAAGGCCGCTCCGTGCCTGCGTGGAGACAGGCTCATCGGGGGCGGCCGTCAAGCGCCGCCCTCACATTCCTCGCCATCTCCTCCACCGAGAAGGGCTTCTGCATGAAATGCAGCCCCTCCTCGAGCACCCCCTGGTGGGCGATCACATTCGCCGTGTAGCCCGACATGTAAAGCACCCTCAGGTCCGGCCGGCTCCCCTGCAGACGCTCCGCCAGCTCCCGCCCGTTCATCGTCGGCATCACCACGTCCGTGACCAGCAGGTCGATCCTCCTGCCGCGCCCCTCCGCAAGCTCCAGCGCCTCCTCCGCCTCACCCGCCACCAGCACCTCGTAGCCCTGCTGCTCGAGCATCGCCTGACCGACCCGGAGAATCGACGAATCGTCCTCCACCAGCAGCACCACCTCGCCCCGGCCTCGCGGAGCGTCCTCCCCGGCCTCACCGCCCTCCTCCGAAACCTCACCCTCATGGCGCGGAATGTAGATCCGGAAAGTCGTCCCCACCCCCGGCTCCGAGTACACATTCACGAACCCGCCGCTCTGCCTCACGATGCCGTGGACCGTCGCCAGCCCCAGCCCCGTCCCCTCCCCAACGCCCTTCGTCGTGAAGAACGGCTCGAAGACCCGCGACACCGTCTCCTCGTCCATCCCCCGCCCGTCATCGCTCACCGCCAGCATCACATACTGCCCTGGCTCAGCATCCGGATGAGCCGCACAATACCCCTCGCCGAACGACCGCGTCGCCGTCTCGATCGTCACCTTCCCCGCCCCGTCGATCGCATCCCGCGCGTTCACACATAGATTCGCCAGCACCTGGTCCACCTGCGCCGGATCCATCTTCACCGTCCACAGGCCCTTCTGCGGCAACCACTCGATCTCGATCTCCTCCCCGATCAGCCGCCGCAAAAGCGTCAGCATGCTCTCAACCGTCTCGTTGAGATCCAGCGCCCGTGGACTCACCGTCTGCCTGCTCGCGAACGCCAGCAACTGCCTCGTCAGGTCCGCCGAGCGCTTCGCCGCGCGATCGATCTCCTCAAGCCCCTCCCGCACCGGCTCGGACGTCGCCTCGTCCCCCATCATCATCTGCACCCGCCCGATGATGACCAGCAGCATGTTGTTAAAGTCGTGCGCAACGCCCCCGGCCAGCCGACCGATCGCCTCCAGCCTCTGCGCCCGCTGAAGCTGCTCCTGCGTGGCCTTAAGCTCGCTGATCTCGATCGCGGTGACCGCAAGTCGCGGCGAGCCATCTTCCCCGTCATGTATCAGCAAGCCCGTCGCCAGCATCGGGAACGTCGCGCCATCCCGATCGACATGCCAGATCTCCGTCGCCTCGAAGCTGCCGTCCTCAAGCAGAGCCTCCCGCAGCGCCTCTACCCTTTCCCGCTCCTCCTCCGCGTGGAACACCTCCAGCGACCGGCCGATCAACTCCTCCGACTCATACCCGTGCAACCCGGCATGATACGCGTTTACGTAGAGCACTCTGCCACCCTCGTCCGCGATCACGGCGCCGAAGTTGGCGTTGTCGAAGATCGCCTTGAACTCCCGCAACTCCTCCTCCGCCCGCTTTCGCGCGGTGATATCGAGGATCGCCCCGACGATCCCGGCGACCTCCCCATCCTGGCCGCGAAACGCCGCCTTGTGGAAGACCACCTGCCGTCGTGTACCGTCGCCCGCCCGGATCGCGTCCTCGTACACCTGCGGCTGCCCGCCCTGCAGCAGAGCACGATCGGCCCCGTCATACACCTCCGCCATCGGCCTCGGCGCGATGTCGAACACATCCCGACCCACGATCTCCTCCTTCGGAAGACCCACGAACTCGGCGAACGCACGGTTGCAACCAAGATACGCACCCTCAACATCCTTGTAGAAGACCGGGGCCGGGATCGCGTCAATGATCGTCGTCAACAACTGCTCACTGCGGCGCAACTCATCCGTCCGAACCGCCACCCGCCGCCGCAGCGACCACGACCACAGCGCGAAGAGCAGCAGCAACACAAACAACGGCACGATGACAAACGCCACACCCCGCGCCACCTCGGCAATTGTCAGCGCCTCATCCTCATACACGCCCATCCAGCGGCTTTGTATCCTCCGGTACTCGCCGCTCTCCTCCACCATCCGCAGCCCCTCGGTAAGCTGCGCGAGCACCGCCGAATGCCCCTTCGGCACCGCATAGCAGTAATCCAGCGACTGCAGCGGCCGCCTGCCAACGCGAAGATTCTCCCAACCATGCTTCTCAATCAGATAAAGCGCGCTGCTCCGCGCCACCAGCGCGCAATCATGCGTCCCCGCCGCCAGTTCGCGCAACGCCACCTCATGACTGCCCACCGCGGTGATGGCAGCCTCCACCCCTCGCGTTTTCACAAAATCATGCATTATGTCTTCTTGTTGAACCACGATGGCCCGGCCCGCCAGCCCCTCCTCCGTCGACGGCGCCCGACCCTCGCCCTCGCGCACCACCGCAACATAGTGCAACGTCATGAACGGCGGCGTGAAATCATAGACCAGGTCCCGCTCCGTCGAGTAGAACATCCCCTGCAGGGCGTCGATCTCCCCCCGCTGCAGCGCCTCCCGCATCTCCGGCCACGGGCCGAGGCGTATCTCGACGTCAAGCTCCATCGCCTCCGCGATCGCCCGCGTCAACTCCACGTTGTGGCCGGTCGGCTGACCGCGCTCGTCGAGGTACTCGAAGGGAGGAAAGTCGTAATCTCCACCGATCACAAGCCGGCGATGCTCGGGCAGTTGCAGCGCCGCGAACCATCTCGAATGCAGGTGGCGGTAGGTGCCGTCCGCCATCACCAGCGCCAGCCCCTCGTTCAGCAGCGCCAGCGTCTCCCTGTCACCGTCCTGCACCGCAAAGCAGAAATCCTGGCGCAATCCCTCCAGCGGCCGCTCCACGATCTGCAGCTTCCTCAGACCGTGTTCGTTGATCAGCCGCACCGCCACCAGCCGCGGGATCACCACCGCGTCATGCATCCCCTCCGATAGCTGCCGGAGCGCCTGATCGAAGGTGGCCGTGGTACGGATCTCGATCCCCCGGTCCTCCCGGCGAAGAAACTCCTCCGCGTTATCGCCTTCCATCACCGCGACCTGCCTGCCGGTCAGGTCCTCCAGACGCTGGATGTCAGTCTCATCATCGCGCACCACGATCGCACCGTGCAGAGACATGTAGGGGAACGTGAAGTCGAAGATCTCCTCCCGCTCGGGCGTCCGTCCGACCAGCGGCAGCGCATCGACCTCTCCGCGCTCCAGCCAGCCCCGCACCTCCGCCCACGCCCCGGTCCGAAAGGTCACGGTCCGGTCCATCGCCCGCACCGCAGCCTCCATCAACTCGACCGAGAAGCCGCTCGCATTGCCGTCCGCATCGACGATGCAGAAAGGGGGATAGTCGATCTCACTCGCCGAACGGATCGGCGGAGGGGCGCTGGCGTCGCTCTCCTGTGCCTCCGCCCACCGGCATCCGGGCCACACGAGCAACGCAACACACGCGCATGAGACGATCAGAAGACGCGCACACTCGAAGCGGAGTCGCGCCTGTGAGACAGACACCGCTCGTGGAAGCATCTGCACGGACCTGCGCCTCCCGGGCCGTCGGGGCGAACATCTGTGATCACCGGAACATGTGACTTCCTTCGCCCGCCCGCGACGACTGTCCTCCCGCGACATTTACTTAAGATCGGCGGCCGAACCATCCCGCCCTCGTCCGGCGGCAGTCGCGTGCATCGTCAGAACACCAGCGCGGCAGACATGAGAATCGCAGTCCGGACGCCCGCGCACCCGCGACGACCGAATGTTTCACGTGAAACATTCGTTCGCACCAACCCCGGCTTCGTATCCTAAGGACACGACGATAGAATAAGTTACGCGCCGCAGGGGAAACTCCAGCGTGGAAACGACGTCCGGGCGGGGGCGCCCGGACTCCGGGTTTTCTTGCGATTCCCCACTCCGGCTGCTTCTTGCGATTCCACAGTCCCGGTCTTCTTGTAATTCCGGACTCCAGGCGCCCTCGCCTGGAGAGCCGTTTGCCCCGTCATCCCGATCCTCAACCGTTGATACTCAGCCCCCCCCGCAGGTGCTCACCGCTTTTTCCGCGAAACCTTCCTCTCCTCCGAACCGTCTGAGGACCGTGGAGGTACACTGATGACTGCAATCCGCCGCGCTCCACTGATCGCGATCGTCGCGCTGGCGCTGGTCGCGACGACCCCGGCCTGCGCCGAGGACTTCTGGTTCGCCGCCGTCGCCGACACGCACATCGCCGACGAGAGCAGCGCTGAGATCGTTCGCGAGGCCGTCGCGATGATCAACGCCGACGAGCGCATCGAATTCAGCCTCTGGCTCGGCGACATCACCGACCGCTCCACCGAGCCTGAGTTCACCGTCGCGAAGGACGTGCTCGAGGGGCTCTCCCGCCCGTGGCATCCGCTGCGCGGCAATCACGATCTCAAGGGCGGACTCTACGAGGAATACTTCGGCTCACTCAACACCCGCGTCGAGCACGAGGGATGGATCTTTCTGCTCTTCGACACCAACGGCCCCCGGGAGACGCTCGTGACCGAGGGGACCATGGCGTGGCTCCGCGAGCAGGCCGAGACGATCGACCCGGCCACTCCAGTGGTGCTCGCCGCTCACCATCCACTCTTGCTGGGCGGGCTGATCCCTCTTGCGGGCGCGCCGGAGATCCTTGCCCTTTTTGATGGCCTCAATCTCAAGGCGGCCCTGGCCGGACACATTCACACGAACCAGGAGCACACGCGCGACGGCGTGCTTTTCACCGCCAGCGCCTGCTGCGCCACCACCCGGGGGAACG
>JBNJEK010000049.1:0-19772 GCA_051745855.1 Armatimonadota bacterium | reverse complement strand
GAGGATATCGCGTCTGAGACGGGGTGCGCTTGACGCCCCCGCCTCGCGGTCGTACAATGGCCCACGTTGCCACCTCACGACGCGAATACGGAGATGCTGACCGATGCCGAAGATCGTTGGCGTACTGGCGTTGCAGGGAGATTTCAAGGAGCACATTGAAGCACTGAACGAGATCGAGGACGTCGAGGCGCGGCCGGTAAAGACGCGAGAGCAGATTGAGGCCTGCGACGCCCTTGTCATACCCGGTGGCGAGAGCACTACCATCGGCAAGTTGCTGGAGCGCTTCGAGATTGACAGGCCGATCCGCGAGATGGCCGAGGCGGGCAAGCCCATCTGGGGGACCTGCGCGGGCATGATCGTGCTGGCGAAGGATATCGTCGGGAGCGACCAGTGGCGGCTCGGGCTGATGGACATCACCGTCGAGCGCAACGCGTTCGGGCGGCAGGTGGACAGCTTCGAGACCGATCTGCCCGTCAAGGGCATCGACGAGCCGGTGCACGCGATCTTCATCCGCGCGCCCTACGTCCGCGAGGTCTGCGAAGAGTGCGGGGTGGACGTGCTCGCGACCTTCGAGGACAAGATCGTGCTCTGCCGACAGGGAAACCTGCTGGCAAGCGCCTTTCATCCGGAACTGACCGACGATCGACGGGTGCAGAAGTACTTCCTCGACATGATCGAGCACTGAGCGGCGGTTTCCGTTCGAAACGACTACCACAGCCGAAATGAGAGCAGTGGAGTTTGCGACGCGAAGCGAGCAAACTCCCAAGAGATCACGAGCGCAGCGAGGGATCTCCATGAAGGGCGTCATACTGGTTGGAGGGTTAGGCACGCGACTGCTGCCCATGACCCGCGTCACGAACAAGCATCTGCTGCCCGTCGGGCGCTTCCCGATGGTCTACTATCCGCTTCACATCCTCGTCGAGGCGGGGATTCGCGACATTATGATCGTGACCGGCGGCAACGCTCCCGGCGACTTCATGGAGTTGCTGCACGACGGCTCCGAGTTCGGCCTCGAGCACCTCACGTTCACCTACCAGCGTGGCGCGGGCGGGATCGCCGACGCCCTGCGCCTGGCGCGGAACTTCGTCGGGGACGATCGGGTGGCGGTCATGCTCGGCGACAACATCCTCGGTGGCTCCATCCGCGAGCACGTGGAGGCTTACCGCGAACAGCCTTCGGGGGCGAAGATCCTGCTGCGCAAAGTCCACGATCCGGAGCGCTTCGGAGTGGCCGAGATCGACGACGAGGGCCGCGTGCTGTCTATCGAGGAGAAGCCCGACCACCCGAAGACCGACCTCGCGGTCGTGGGCGTCTACCTGTACGATCAGCGTTTGTGGGAGATCATCCCGACGCTCACGCCATCGGGACGCGGGCAGCTTGAGATCACCGACGTGAACAACGCGTATCGCAAGGCCGGGGACCTGACCGCGGATGTGCTGGAGTGCGAGTGGTCGGATGCGGGTACCCCCGAGAGCCTCTTTCGCGCCGCCGAGATCACGCGCGAGTCCGAGTTCTGGCGGGGGGCCGACCTGCCGACCGGGGCGGATTGAGGGCGGCTAAGCGTCCTGCTCCCCGGCGTCGTCTTCCTCGCTTTCGCTGCTCTCGTCATTGTTGTTGCGGACCTGGTAGATCGTAAAGTATATGACCGCGCCGAAGAACCCGATGGCCAAAATAATGATGATGGGCCAGCGCCACTCGGGGTGGCTCACCCACAAGCGGACGCCCGCAAGATAGACCCACAGAATCCCCAGCGAGTACACCACGGTACCCACTGCCGTCCATGCGAGGAATGGTACCGCTGGCATCTTCGCCATCCCCGCAGCCAGTGAGGTCCATGGGCGAAGCTGGCCGATTAAACGCCCCGCGACGAGAGTTATTGCACCCCGCTTGTCATACCACCGATTCAGCCACTTATGCACCTTCCTGAGGTGCTTGTTGTTCTGGAAATGGCGCGAATAGGCGTTTTCGCCTGCGCGCATCAGCGCCCAGGCGACGGTGGCGCCGACCATGTGCCCTCCGCCGATTATGCTCGCCATCGGCCAGAATCCCATCCGCCCGCTGCGGACGATTTCCGCCGCCACGACGTACGCCGGCGACGTCAACCACATGAAGCCGAGGTTCTCAGCCATCACCACAAGGAAGACTGCAGGCGCGCCGTAGCTGCGGATCCACTCCAGAAGAACCTCGGTCATCGCACCGCGAACCCCGCAATCGCGCCAGTGGCGGTGCCGACAACCGCCATCGGCCCGTCTACGCCTTCGATGAGGGCCCTCCCGCGCCACGCCGGACGGCCCTCGACCTTTGTCGCGCGCAATACCTCGCCCGACGCGTCCAGCAGCGCGATCGTGCCGTCATCGCAGGCCACCAGCAGGTGCTCCCGCTGCTCCGCGGGCACGGCCATCATGACATTCGGTGCCGACGGCATCGGCCGCGCCCACTCGCGGTTCATCTCATGGTCGAGGCAGACCACCAGACCACTTGAGGTCGCCGTGATGACCTCCATGGTTCCATCCGCGTCGAGGTCGGCCACCACGAGATCGCGCATGTTCCGCGTTGGTGCCTTATTCCCCGGGCCGAAGCTGGCGTCGTGCAGCGGTGTCCCATCGGCTGCCCATGAGGTGACGCGGTTCCAGCTTCCGTTGATCTCACTGACCACTTCCCGTGTCCCGTCGCCGTTGAGGTCCTCATAGAAGAGGTGGTAGCGGTTCAGCGACGACCATCCGCCCACGTAAGTGTGTCCCGGCGGCGTCGCATGGAAGCCGCGCTGGTCGGGGGCGAGTGTCTCGTTGTTGACGATGCCGACGCGATGGGTGCCGTTGATGCGACGCGCCGCCAGCAGATTCACGCTGCCACCGGGGCCGTCGATGAACTGGAAGACGTGCGGGTCGCCCCAAAACTGCGGCATGCGGTGCACGAGTTGCCCCTGCCCATCCACGAACTCCAGCGTGCAGGCGCTGCCGATGATCGCCTGGCTCTCGCCGTCGATGAAGCTCGGATGGGTCGTCACGCCCCAGAGGCCGGCGTGGGCGGGCGCTGACTTGAACCAGTAGGTCTTCGCGGCTCTGAAGACCGCCGGGTGCATCTCCGAGACGAACACCCACTGCCGCTCGCCGGAGCGGTCGAAGGCGATAAGCTGCTCGTCCGCGCAGGCGGCCAGCAGAAGCTCGTGCTCGGGCCACCAGTGCAGGTCGCGGATCGCCCCGTCGGTCTGCGCGATCGCGATCTCCGTCCCGTCTGGCTGCAGCAGGTGGATCGTCTCCGCCTCGGCGGCGCAGATAAGCTCGCCGCCCGCGCCGTCCGGGATCGTCATCACATGCTCGACCGCGCCCTCGAAGCGCGCGAGTTCCGTGTGCTCGATCTCCGGGACCTCCGGCAGCGCGCCGGGCGGATCGGCCCGGGCAGCCTCTGCCCGCATCCGCTCGCCTTCGGTGTGTCGCTCTCTCAGCCAGTCGCCAATACTCGCCAGCATTGTTTCCGCCGGTATCGCGCCGGTGATGGTGTGTTGCCCGGCGGGCACGGTAAGCGACATCATGCCGTCCGCCTGCTCACACGTGAGTGCCTCACCATCAAGCGTCAGACCCTCGGCGTCCGCAAGTCGCAGTGTCACAGCGGTGTCCGCAGCAGCGAGTGTGTTGAGCGTTCCGGTGTCGAAATCCCACGCCACGATCAGCGGATTGTCCGCGCTCAGCAGCGTTGCATCGGCCGCAAGCTCGGTGGCATCCCGCGCGTAGAGATGGTCGGTCGCGATGATCGCGAGATCGGCCACGGTGGCCCCGTATTCGCCTGAGACCGCGACGGCCGGTTCCGGCAGGGCGATGGCCGCCGCGCTGTCGGCGAGCCTCATGCACGCAAGTTCCTCCTCGTCTCCGCTGATGTCGCGGCCGATCAGCGAGAAGAACGTGAGCGTCTCGCCCTCACTGGCGGGGCCCGTCCACTCCAGCGTGAAGACATTGCCCTCGCGCGTCATCTGGACGGAGTCGCTCGGCGCAATCTCGTGGCGGACCTCCGGCACGCGCTCCTCGGAGTCGATCTCTTCGGGCTTGATGCTGATGCCGGTGAGGCCGATGAACGCGCGCTCGCCGCCGCGGCCGCGCTCGATGACCTCGACCCGCAGGCGGTGCTCGCCCGCGTTAAGCTCGTGGTGGCCGAGATCAACGCGCGCCGGGTCCGGGCCTTCCGACCACGAGTCGAAGCGGTCTTTCACGACCTCTCCGTCGAGGGAGATTCTGAAGACGCCGCGGTCGACGTAGCGGAGGAAGTCGGCGTAGACCTGCCCGCTGACTGGCTCATCGAGCGCGAATTGCATCTCCAGCCACTGGCCCGGCTCGGTCGAGCGAAGCAGGACGATCCCCAGGCTCGTGAGTTCTGCGACGTACTGCCCCTCGGACGGCAGACTCTCGCGCGCGTTGTCGAGCGCAAGGATCGAGCGCCAGCCGACCGGCACGAACGCGCCGGTCGTGCCGCTGATGGCGATGGCGTTGCGCCCATCATCCCACCCGCCGCCGGGGACCTCCCAGAGCGTCTGCACCTGGATGTTCTCGCTGCTCTCGCGCATCGTCAACTCGTCCATCACGAGCGCATACTCGCCCACACGCTGCGCGAGTGTGCGGCGCCAATTGGAGTACGCCGCGTCGGGGACCTCGCCCACGCAGGCCGCGACGTCGCCGACCACATCACGTGCCCGCAGGGCGCCATCCATCGCGATCGTGGGCTCCACCATCCCGTCCACGCGCGTGAGCACCTGGTTGCGGTAGCCCTTCAGCAGCGTCTGCCCGGCGAGCCGCTGCTCGAGGATCGCGAAGGTGTGGTAGGGGTTGCGCGAGGCGCCGTTCATCCCGTCGATGAGGATGAAGTCGCCCGTCTCGTCGGGGGCGGATCGGAAGCTGCCGAAGAGGAACGAGTCCGCCAGGGGGAAACCCGTTCCGCGCCTTGCCCACATCGGCTCGGGCATCGCGTGGGTGCTCCAGTGGCCGATCATCTCGGTGGGCAATCGCGGCGCAATGTCATCCGGCCAGAACGACTGGCCGACGCGGGGGCCGGTCAGGTCGATGCCGGTCCGGTCGAGATACTCGAGCCACCGCCCGTCCTGCGTGACGTAGGCGGCCCGGTGCAGGAATGTGATCGAGGCGGAGCGAAAGTCCCAGTCACCGTCCTTGCCGGTGGCGAGGATATCCTGCCCGCGGAGCAGTTCGGCGAGGACGCCGTTTTCCAGCGGCACCCGCCACCCGGAGAGCAGCATGAAGCGCAGGATCGGCGCGTGGCCGGTGTTGTACCAGAAGAGATTGTCCGACTCGCCGGCGACCTGCGCGTGCTCCTCCAGCGACGCGAAGGCCATCTTCGAGCCAAGCAACCCCTGCTCCCAGACCGCGTCATCGTAGTCCCTCGTGAAGTAGCGCGACAGGCAGTAGAGGGTGATGGCCGAGTACTGTCCGTGGCGGGAGCCGACCTGCCCCGCGGGGCGCTGCAATGCGTAGGGCGCGCGGCCCTCGGTGTACTCGTGGTCGAGATATTGCGCGAAGGCGTTGGTGACGCGCAGGCGCTCCTCGTCGGTGAAGACCGGGCTCTCCTCGATCAGATCCCAGAAGAGGATCATCATGTGCGCGTTGTAATGATAGGCGCCGCCGAGCGGGTTGTCCTTATTCTCGATGCGCTCCCCGTCGATCTCCGCGATCTGCTCCTTCGCCTGGTCATCGGGGAAGGCCAGGCGGATGAACTCGCGCGCGTGATACTCGTCGCCGGTCATGTAGTACGCGGCCGCGTGCTTGGAGATGGAGTTCCAGCCAAAGTAGCCGACCGAGCGGTAGCCCGCCGATGCGTCCCAGATCTCAATCTCAGCCGGGTTGCGCGGGAATTCAACGCCCTCGCCGGGCGTGATCTCGGCGAGGCGGTCGATTGTCAGAGCGCCCTGCCGCCCGCCCGCGTCCTCGAGCCTCGCGACCAGCGTCTCGGTCGCAGAGGCGACGCCCTCGTCATCGCTGCCGCCGACGTAGATGAGGTTGTGGCCGTCGCCGAATGGGTTGTGACAGGTGCGAACGACAGAGCCGCCCTCGCCGGGGTAACGCAGGTCCAGCAGCGTGTAGAAGCGGTTGTAAAGCTCCTCGAGCATGGCGTTCGTCGAGCGGTTGCCGAGGAGGATGAAGTTGCGATCAAGGCCCTCTCCGTCAGCGGGAACGGCGGCGACATCGTCCGTGTCTCGCACGATCTCCGGCCTCACACCGGTGATACGCTCGATGGCAGCGGCGATCTGGTGCGACTGTGCGTAGTAGCGGCCGGAGGCCGCGATAGTGACAGTCGCCTTACCGTCGCGCACGAGTTCGGTCTGCAGGTGGAGAGGCTTGAGATCATCGTACACCGGCGGATCGGCGGGCGGCGGAGGTGGGGGAGGGGGCGGTGGCGGCTCCACTCCGCCGACCAGACTCGCGCTGTCGATCGCGAAGTGCGGAGTCGGCCCCTTGTGCGTGTAGTAGTACACGCGGACGATCTCGGTGCCTTCAGGCGCGACGCCGACGAGGGAGACGCGCCTGAAGTCGGCCTCAGTCGCGCTCCCGAGGCTCACCTGCTCGAACTCATTCGACGGGTAGAAGCGCATCTGGAGGTACGCGCCCGCGCCTCCTGAGGGCTTGAGCGCCCTGACCATCGCGGATGCCTCGTAGGCTACTGTGCCCTCGGCCTCCACCTCCTGGTGGATGCCGATCTCAGCGGTCGGGTCGTCGTCGCGGATCACGAGCGCGGTCTCGCCCTCGTGAGCATCGTCGCTGGGCTCCATCGCCATCCCCTCGCCCTCGCCGGCGTAAAGATTCCAGCCGGCCGGCACCGAACACTCACCGCGCTCGTCGAATCCCTCCTCGAATGAGGGGTTCGCGAAGAGGTTGTCGGTGAGTTCGCCTCGCTCATCCTGCGCCCAGGCTGCACTCATGGCTATCAGGGCGCCCAATGCAAGCGCGAGAGTGGCGTGTGACTTCATGATGGACCTCCGCTGGGCTTGTGCCGAAATGCATCTGGCATTGCGCGCGTCACCACTCGATCAGGTCGGGCAGATCCGTCACCTCGCGCAGTGAGCCGGTGTCGTCGCCGGTGAGCGTCCCTCCGGCCATCCCGGCCTGCTGCACAGCCTCAGGCGCATTGCTCGGATCGCCACGGAAGAAGCTCTGAGTCGGGTAGTAGGGCCCCCACCACTCGTAGCGCTGATCAAGCGTGAAGAGCAGGCCCGCCACCGCTTTCTCGAGCACCTCGGGCGTCTTTGCAGTCGCGTAGACGACGTCGCCCGACACGCCGAAGAAGCCATCGGCGTCCGCGGTGAAGTCCACCTGCAGGTCCAGCGGCAACTCGTCGATCAGGCCGACCACCACGCGGCGGCCGTCCGGCGCCTGCTCCGGTGAGACGATCGGCAGCTTCACCGTCTGCGGCTCATCGACCGCCCAGCGGTAGTACTCACGGAAGTACTCCTGCACCCGGAAGCCCAGGTCTTCGGTGTCCCCGGCCGCGACGACGTTGCAGTTCGGCTGCCCGTCCTCCACGAACGCGTAGCCGAGCAGCGCGTCGCGGTCGCCCTGCAGCGTTATGCTCGGCTGCCACGAGACCACGACGGTGTTGCGGCCCTCCTGCAGCGACAGATGCGCGCTGAGCATGCCGTCGTCGAGGCGGTTCATTGCCGTGACGCAGCCCTCAGGCTCGAACGAGGGCTCCATCGCGCCGTCCGGCAGCCAGATCGTCACGGGTACCTCGGTGGCCTCCGGGGATTCAAGCACCATCGCAAACTGTGATGGCTCGTAGTCGTGCAGATCGGCGGATGCTACCGCCTGCTCCACGACACCCGTCGGCAGATGCATGACGGTGCGGAAGCCCCGGATGTCGCGTGCCGGCACGCTGACATCCAGCGCGAGCGAGTCCCCGAAGTTCGTCACGGTCCGCTCGCCCGACCACTCCAGCAGGACGGCATCTCCCGCGTTGGTCGCCTGTGTGCGGTCGATCATGAGCTGATCGTCGATGGCCTCGTAACCCTGGTTGCCCACGCCCAGCGCGAGCGTCGGGCCCTCGCCGAAGCGACTGATGAGCAGATCACTCGTCGCGGGTTCCGCCGCGATCACAGGCTCCCAGCCACGGTCCGCGATGTCGATGAGCATCGGGAGTGCCTTCATGACCTTCGGGATGCCGACGGCGAAGCGGCCGTTGGGCGCGCCGCCGTAGTAAAGTGAGTGGATCAGGATGTCATCACGCAGGCGGCGGAATGCGTCGATCGTCTGCTCCGTGGTGAGTTCGTCCCACGGGATCCAGCGGTAAAGTCGCGGATCGTAGTTGTGCCACCAGTTGAACATGGCCTCGCCCGAGAGCATGCGCAGGCGCAGGATGCGCTGGCGGTAGACCGGATTGCCCATCGGGTGGAACTCCAGCAGTGCCGTGTCGGTACGCACCGCGTCGGCGGAGAGTGTCGGGAGCTTGAGGTTCGTGACCATCGCTGTGCGGTAGCCGCCCGTCCGCTGCTGGCGGACCTGGTCCATCTGATGCGCGAAGCCGATGCCCTCGCCGACGAAGGCGCGGCCGTTCCCGAAAGTCGTCCCCGGCGACCGGTCGGCGCTGGGCCCCCAGTGCTTGATGAAGCCGAAGACCGAGTCAAAGGCCATGCCCGCGGGTTCAAAGCGCTCCGCGATCAGCGGGATCGCATCCTCCATGTACTCGCCGTAGCTGTTGGCCATCGGGTATGCGAACCAGCACGGGACCCCGGCGTAGTATCCGATGTACTCGATCTGCTCGTTCTGGAAGTAGCTGTCCGACCAGTACTGCTCCATCAGGCCCTTCTCCACGTTCTTGAGGTGCATGTAGTACGCGACTGCCACGTCGGCCATCTCCGCGGTGTCATGTACCCAGGTGCGGATCCAATCGCGCGATTCTTCAAGGCTCTCCTCGGTGGCAGACTTGTTGCCACCGCGCCGGGTCCACTGGCCGATTGAGAGGTCGGTCACGGCCCACTCGCCGGGTCGCGGCGCCGGCGCGTAGCCCCACTCCCAGTGCCCGCGCATCCGCCGCAGCAGGTCGGAGGCGAAACCCTCGTCAGTCGGATCAAGCGCGTTGCGGTAGAGTCCGCCGCCTGATGCCTCGTGGAAACGCGGGTCGATGTCACGCGCCCGCTCGTACACCTCGGGGAAGAGGCTCCAGTATGCGTCGAACGCCCCGCGCCATCCGAGGCTGCCGTCGTACTCGAAGACATGGAAAGTGAACGTATGTGCCTCGCCGGGTATAAGGGCGATCCGCGAGCCGAAGCGTACTTCGTGGCCCTCCGCGGACGGGGCGATGCCGGCGTGTGCCTCGGTGTACCAGTCCATCGGATCGAACGCAATCGCCACGCCGGTCTGCCCGTCCCACGCGGCCGTCAGCGGCAGGACGGCGGAGGTTCCGTGATACTCAAGTGCGTGCTCGCCGACCTCGTGCGGGGTGAAGTTGAAGGCGTCGAACCACTGCACGGGGCCCTCGAAGCTGTGCGCGTAGGGGACGCTCAGATCGATCCACCGCTCGGTGTCCCCGGTGTTGGTGACGGTGATGCGGGTGGCGCGCACGCCTTCCGCCACGTCAGGCTGCTCGATGTCCATCCGAAGCTCACCACCGACCTCGGCGCCGCCCTCAAAGGTGAGAACCCGCGGGCCGTCCGCCGGAACGCCTGCCACGGTCCTCTCCACGTTCCCCTGAGGGGACGTAATGCGGAAGGCGAACTCGACCTGCCCGTCGGTGATCGCCAGTGGCAGGTCGATGGTCGCCCAGGTCGTCGCGCCGTCAAAGGCCGTCCGCAGACGGTGATTGTCGCTGATCTGGCCATCGGCCATCCACTCTGTGAGTTTCGCGTAGTCGGGCCCCCACTGCGCAAGAGCCTCAGTCCCCCCGTCCTCGCGGCCGGTCTCCGTGTTCGCATCGGCGTCGAGGTAGAGGTTCATCCGCTGCCCCTCCTCAAAGGCCTCGGCGAACTCGACGCGCCAGAGGTAGCGGTTGCCTGACAGCCACGCGACATGCACGGAGAGAACTCCCTCCTCGGCGGCGTAGACTTCGGTGAGGCGGTCAAACGCTCCCTCGGGAAGCGCGAGGTCGGTGAGTGCCTCGGGGACATCCTGTGCGGCTGCGGCGGGTGTGTGATCGACTACGACGGGCGTCAAATGTTGCTGAGCGAAAGCCGCGGAAGCGCACAGAAGCGCCGCGGCGATTAATGCAAGCATTCTGGCGGTGCGGGTCATGTGTATCAGGCCTTTCGGATAGAATGCGCCGCCGAATTCGACCGGCGGCGCGCAGTTGCAGAGGTCCTGTCTGAATGTTCGGCGGAGACGCGGCGAATACCTGCCGTGACGGTCCTGCGCTGGAGGGATTTCACGCCGTCTCCGCGAACTGTCAGTCACCGTCGATTCTTTGCACGTGGAGTGTCAATCATGCGTGTCATGACCTGTCTCATTTTCGCTGTCGCCCTGCTCGCTCCTGCCGCATTCGCACAGGACCTGCCGATGCGGGAGGTTTCCTTTCACGACGGATTCGAGGATGGCGACGACCCCTTCCGCGACTGGGTGGCAAGCGCCGATCATGAGATCAACTTCAAGGGCCTGACCGAGGAGTTCGCGTTTGAAGGTGAGCGCTCGTTCAAGCTGGATATGACCTTCAATTCCTCCGGCTACGTGTACTTTCACATCCCGGTCAACTTCCCGACCGAGGGCGATCTGCAGTTCTCCGGCCGCATGCTCGGCGGTGAAGGACACACGGCCACCGCGGGCCTGGGGCTCAACTGGGTCTTCCCGCCGACGACGCATTCCGGCTGCGGGCCCTTCGAGGATGTCCGCGAACCCGGTGATGAGTGGAAGCTGATCGCGGCAGACGCGACCACAAGTGGTGAACAGCGTGCCTCCGGCGTGCTCGCGAGCTACGTGGTGGGGGCCACGGCTGATAACGTGGGCGTTTACACCGACCGCATCGGTCTCTTCGTCCGCGGGCGAGAGGGCGAGCGCGCGGTCGTGTACGTCGATGATCTGCGCCTTGAGGGCCGCGTCCCCGAGGAGGACGCCTATCAGGACGCGATTGCCGACCGCTGGGAGGGCTACGCCGAGCAGTGGGACGAGCGGGTGGGCTCCTGGCGGGGGACCGTCGAGGCAGGGCGCGAGGGCATGGCCGATCTGCCCGACCTGCCTGATCGCATCGCGCCGGCGGCCGAATCGGCGCTGTCGGCGCTCGAACGCGCGGACGAGATGATCGACGAACTGGCGAATCGCGGGTATGCGCGAAGCTCCGAGGTCGATGAGCTTGAGGCCAACCTGCGGATGGCTGAGCTTGCTCCAACGACACTCGCGCACATCAGCGAGGCCCTCGACCGCGGCGAGGCGGTGGCGACCTTCGCAGTGCCCGCGATGAGCAACGCGCGGATACTGCCGACGGAGACCATCATCCCGGGCAAACCCGGTGAGCCGCTACAGGCCGCCGCCTGCGCCGGTGAGTACGAGTCGATGAGCTTTGTGCTGCTGCCGCTTGATGACGTTGAGGGCATGCTGGTGGAGCCGACCGACCTGACCGGCGATGCGGGAACGATCCCCGTGGAGTCGATCGATCTCAAGTACGTGAAGGTCTGGTACCAGGCCGGGCGCACGATCAGGGACCTGAACAACAAGCAACTGGTCCCCGAGCTTCTGCTGAACGATCCTGAGCTTGTCAGAGTGGACTACGACGATGAGCAGAACTACCTGCGCAGCACAGCCCCCGATGGCTCCGAAAGCTATCTGCTTGCCAGCGATCCCGACCCGGAGAGCGGCGAATTGGCCGGCGTGCGTCCGATCGACGCGGATGCGTTGCAGCCGATTGACCTTCCCGCACTCCGCCTGCAGCAGTACTGGGTGACGGTGCATGTCCCGGAGGACGCGGCGCCCGGTGACTACGAGGGCGCTCTTGTCATCAGCAGCGACGACAATCCCGATCTGACCGTCCCGATGGAAGTGACGGTCCATGACTTCGAACTCGCCGACGCCCCGCTGATCTACTCGGTGTACTACCGCGCGAAAATCAACGAGGAGAATGAGCCCACGATCACCTCCGAGTGGCGCTCGGAGGAGCAGTATCTCGCGGAGATGCGCGACTGCCTCGCCCACGGAGTGCCCTTCCCCACGATCTATCAGAACTACCACGAGGAACTGCTGCCGAGGGCGCTGGAGCTTCGGGCGGAGGCCGGTCTGCCGACCGACTACCTCTTCTCACTCGGCACGCAGACTGGCGCGCCGCAAACCGAGGAGGCTCTCGAGAACCTGCGCGAGCGCGTGCGCCAGTGGCTGGCGATCGCGGAGCGTTTCGGCTACAATGAGCTTTACCTCTACGGGATAGACGAGGCGCGAGGCGAGCGGCTGGAGGCGCAGCGCGCGGCGTGGAGGGCCGTCCAGGAGGAGGGCGCGGGGACGTTCGTGGCCGGCTACCACGGGACCTTCGAGGCGATGGGGGCGTTGCTCGACATCGCAGTGCTCGCCGGCCGGCCCGACACGGCGGAGGCCGAGAAGTTCCACTCCGTCGGCAGCAAAGTGTTCACCTACGCATTCCCCCAGGTCGGGCCGGAGGAGCCGGAGACCTTCCGGCGCAACTTCGGACTTGTGCTCTGGCAGGCCGGATTTGACGGCGCCATGGACTACGCCTACCAGCACGGCTTCGGCCACGTCTGGAATGACTTCGACAGCGACCGCTACCGCGATCACAACTTCACGTACCCGACGGTCAACGGGATCGTCGGCACCGTGCAGTGGGAGGGCTTCCGCGAGGGCGTCGATGACACGCGTTACATGGCGACGCTGCTGACTGCCATCGAGGCTTCGGATAACGCGGAGGCGGCAGCGGCCGCGCGCGAGTGGGTGGATGCGCTTGATCCGCAGCGCGATCTCCACGAGGTCCGGGCGGAGATGGTCGAACATGTCAATGCCCTGCACGGCGCTGAGTAATCCTTCGCGGATCAACGCCGACCGTCGTGACAAACGGGGCGCCCCTCGCGAGGGGCGCCCCGTGGTATGTCCGGTCCGATGGCCCGCGGCCTGCTTACTCTTCCTCGGCCGCAGGTGGCGTGAAGACGCGCGAACCAAGCTCGCGGTCCATCATCATCAGCGCGTTGGGGCTGTCCACCGCCCGCTTGACCTGGGCGAGGACGCCGCCGACGTTGTCCTCCTCCTCGACCTGCTCGTCCACATACCACGCGAGGAAGTTTCGCGACGCGTGGTCGTTGATCTCGATGGCCAGATCCACCAGGTCGTTGATCCTGCCGGTCACCATCTGCTCATGTTCGAGGGCGTGCTCGAAGACCGCCACCGGTGAGTCCCACTCCTCCTGCGGGGCCTCGATCGCCTTCATCACTACTCGCCCGCCGCGCTCATTGACGTAATGCGCGAACTTGTCGGCGTGGAAGATCTCCTCCTGGGTCTGCGCGTACATCCACTGAGCCATGCCCGGCAGGTCCTGGTCCTCGAACCACTGACCCATCGCGTAGTAGATGTAGGCGGACCAAAGCTCCGCGTTGATCTGGTCGTTGATCGCCTCGTTCATCCGCTCATCGATCATCTGTCCTGCCCCTCTCGGCGAGTTGGTGGTGGTACATCAAAAGCGGCACTTCTCATCGAAGCGCCGCTCATAAAAGCCGAATGGTGCCGAAGGCCGGATTCGAACCGGCACGGGAGAGTATCCCACTGCCTCCTGAGGACAGCGTGTCTACCAATTCCACCACTTCGGCATTTCTCATGGTGTGACGTGAGTATACCGGAAGGCGAGGCCAACTGTCAAGTTCAGTTTCCGCGGCCCAGGACGTACGGGTGAGGGTGTTCGTGCGCCGATTCGCGTGCCTGCCGCAACGACATTCCAGGAATATGCCCTTCTGCTCCCGGCGCCACGGACGCGCGCGATGATCTCCATCCTGGGAGGGATGTGTGTCGCGGGGCCGGAAAGTGTCGCCAGGCATGATATCCGGCTCGAAGGCAGCGACCTTTGGCCCCGAGGTGATGGACGTGAAGCGGCTCGTGATGGTTCTGACCCTGATCTGCGTGATGACGGGCGTCGGCGCGGAGGAGCTTCATTTTGACTTCGCGCAACCCGAGGCACTCGAGGAATGGCTGACCCGCGTCGATTCATGGCGAGTGGAGGACGGGGCGCTTCGGCAGCCGATGGCGGGTTTGCGCAGTGCGTACGCCTTCCTGCCGCAGGCGTTCTCCGACGTCAGCATCGAGGTGCGGTTCTTCATACGCCCCGATGGAACCGGCGTGAAGGCGCCCGGGATCGTCTACCGGGCTGCCGATGAGCAGACCTTCTACTACGTACACTTCGACAGCAGGAACTCGCAGGTCGTCCTGGTTCGCTCCACGCCGGAGAGCGCTTGGGTGGACGCGCGGCGCCATCGGGGGATCGAGATCACCGAGCAGCAGTGGCACACCGCCCGCGTGGAGGCTGAGGGCGCGGAACATCGCGTCTATCTCGACGGCGAGTTGCTCTTCACCGAGGAGGATGACACACTCATGGAGGGCGTCATCGGCCTCCGGACCGGGCAGGGGGACATCAGCTTCGCCGACCTGCGCGTGGAGGGCGTGCCGGCGGAACTGGGCAAGGAGTTCACGGTGACTCGCGTGCCCTTCGTGACGGTTTGCGCGGACGCGGGCGGACCGGGTGCGTATGAGGCCTTCCCGGATGCATGCCTGACGGAGGATGGGGAGTTGCTGTGCGTCTTCTACGCGGGCTACGGCCACGTCTCGTTCCCGCGCGAGGACCTGCCGAGGGGCGGCTTCATCGGCATGGTGCGCTCACAGGACTTCGGCGCAACGTGGAGCGAGGCGGAGACGATCATCGATACACCGATCGACGATCGCGACCCGTCGATCGCGCAACTGAGCAACGGCGACCTGCTTCTGACCTTCATGACGTATGTGAAACAGCGCCAGCCGACACATGAGGTCTTCACGGCGCGCTCGACCGATGGCGGTGTGACGTGGGACGAGCCGAAGCGGGTGGAACTGCCGTGGAACCGCGGGCAGGCGGTCTCGGAGCCGGTCACGGAGTTGGAGGACGGAACGCTGCTGCTTCCGGTCTACGGATCGCACTCGACCGACGATGGCACCGAGCGCCCCTGCGCGGTGTTGCGTTCGACGGACGGGGGAGAGACCTGGCCGGAGATCACGGTGCTGACCCCGCGTGATGAGGTGCCCTTCCAGGAGCCCACGATCGAGCCACTGCCTGATGGGCGGATATACATGCTGATCCGGCCCGGAATGCACTGGTCGGAGAGCACCGACGGAGGCGCGACGTGGACGCAGCCCCAGCCGCTGGACATCCCCGGGCAGGCCGCGCAGATGCTGCTGACCTCGGACGGCGTGCTCGTGGCGGGCTACCGCTGGCGCGAGGAGCGCAGCACGGTGGTGATCTGGAGCCACGACCTCGGGCGGACGTGGGAGGGGCCGAAGGTCGTTGACCCTGTGGTGGGCGGCTATCCGAGCCTCGTTGAGCTTCCGGATGGGCGGGTGCTGATGGTGTATTACACGGAGGGCGCGGGCTCGGATATCCGTGGCGTCTTCCTCGATGTGAGCGAGGAGGGTCTGGAGATCCTGCCGCGGCCTGAGTGATCGAAGGAGGGGGGCGGGGCGGCGGCGAATCCTACCGCAGAGAGGAGATGACCGGCGTGGCTGATGCGGAAAGCATGGTTGAGCGAGGGATGCGCTCAGCGCGGCAACTGGCGGTATGGGTTCGGGAGCGTTTTGGCGAGGAACTGCTGCAGGCACGTGTGTTCGGCTCCGTTGCTCGTGGTGAGGCCACAGAAGGTTCGGATGTCGATGTCTTCCTCCTGTTCAACCGCCGCCTGACGTACGACGAGAAACGCGAGATCGCGGGCGCTGCCTTCGAGATTGATATGGACAATGACACGTGGACCGGGTGGATCGCGGAAACCCCGGAGCGCTGGGACAATCAGGCTGTCGTTGGCGCCGCGATGATCCGAGCTGTGGAGGAAGATGGGGTGTCGGTTTGAGCGAAGCACTCGATGATGCTGAGGCTTTCGTTGCGGCCGCGTCAGCATTGTTGGATAAGACCGAGGCCAATGGGAGGACCGGTGAAGCCTGTGTCTGACGAGGGCGTTGAACTGAGAATGCGGGTTGCGCGCGATTTCGCGGACTGGCTTCGCGAGGAACTGGGCGAGATCGTGTTGGACGTGCGCGTGTTCGGCTCAACCGCCCGCGGCGACGTGCATGAAGAGTCGGACGTGGATGTGTTTATACTCGTGTCGAGGCCACTTTCCACCGAGGAGCGGTTGGAACTCGGTGGCAAGTCATTCGACATTCTGATGGAGACGAATATATTCGTGCAGTGGGTGGAGCAGACGTTGGAGCGCTGGGAGCGTCCGCTCATCCACAATAGTGCATTTGGACGTGCTGTCCGTGGCGAAGGGGTGCCGGTGTGAAACAATCAGACTGTGAACGTGCGCGTTTGTTCCTGCGGCGAGCTAAGCGATCCATCGACGCGGCCAAGCATGATCTGGACGGCGGCTTCGTCGAAGAGGCCATCAGCAGTGCGTATTACGCGACGCTTTATGCGACTAAGGCGCTTCTTGCAACCCGTGGGCTTGAGACTGGTCGGCATTCGGCTGCATTGCGTCTCCTCGGTCGCGAGTTCATCGCACCGGGAAAGCTGGACAGGCGCCACGGCAAGACGATCAGCACACTGCTTGAGAGTAGGATTTCGGCGTCGTATGATGCCGCGCCGCCGTTCACTGAGCAGAATGCAGAGGATTTCATCGCTCGGGCTCGTGAATTCGTCGCGGCCGCCTCCGCTCTTCTCGATGGAATCCTCGCCGAGAACTGAGTCCCTCACCGCTCCAGCAGCTTCAGCGCCGCGTTCGCGTAGACCGCCGCTGCGGTCGGCATGACCACCTCGTCGTTGAGGTCGAAGCGCGTGGTGTGTACCGCGTGCACGTGGCCCGACCGCTCGTCACGCGTTCCAAGCCGCATCATCGCCGCCGGAAGCTCGCCCACGTGCTGGAAGAACGCGAAATCCTCCGCGCCCATGCTCGGGTAAGGCATCTCCTCCACGCCCGCGTCACCGAGCACCTCGCGTGCGGCGTCGGCTGCGGCGTCGAGCACCCACTGCTCATTCCACAGCGGCGGATAGCCCTCGTCGATGCTTATCTCCAGGCGCCCGCCAAGCTCCGTGATGATCGTGCGCAGACGGTTGCCGAGGAAGTCGATGATCGCCTCGCGCGTCTGCTGCTCGTAGGTGCGGATCGTGCCCGTGAGTTGCACGCGATCGGCGAGGATGTTGCGGCGCGTCCCGCCCTCGATCATCCCGAATGTGACGACCTTGCGGTGGATCGGATCGGTGCATCGCGCGACGAACTGCTGCACGGCGATCACCGCCTGTGCGGCCAGGGAGATCGCGTCAGCACCCTGGTGCGGACGGGCCGCGTGTGATGCCTCGCCGACGATCGTCATGTTCACCGAGTCGCTCTGCGCGGTAGTGAAGCCGGTCGTGACACCGACCCTGCCCTGCTCGAGGTCTGGGCGAACGTGCATGGCGAAGATCGCTTCAGGCGCCGGGTCGCGAAGGCAGCCGTCTTCGATCATCCGCAGCGCCCCGGCCGCGCCCTCCTCACCAGGCTGGAAGATCAGCTTCACGATGCCCGGCAGCCCGTCGCCCATCCCGCGGAGGATCGCCGCGGCGCCCAGCAGAGCCGCTGTGTGCGCATCGTGACCGCACGCGTGCATGACGCCCTCATTGACCGACGCGTACTCTGCCCCTGTCGCCTCCGCCAGTTCGAGCGCGTCCATGTCCGCTCGAAGGGCCACGCACCGCTCGCCCTGCCCGCGCACGATCGCGACCACGCCGGTCTCGCCGACACCCTCCTCGATATCCTCGATGCCAATCTCGCGCAGTCGCTCAACCACGAACCCCGCCGTCTGATGCTCCTGCATGCTCGGTTCGGGGTGCATGTGCAGGTGCCGGCGCCAGCGTACAAGGTCTTCCCGAAGTTCATCAGCGCGCTGCGCAATCCAGTGGCGGTCTTCGCTCATGTCAGGACCTCCGGTCTCCATCTCGTTTACGATTCGTCGCGATGGCTCGCCACCAACAACTGCCTCATCCCCACAGCTTCCGATCGAGAGAGCGGTACTGCACCGCCTCGGCGGCGTGGGCCACGCCGATCTGCTCGGCACCCTCGAGGTCGGCGATCGTTCGGGCCAGCTTGATGATGCGGTCATGGGCGCGGGCCGAGAGCGCGAACTGCTCGATCGCCGTCTTGAGCAGCGCTTCCACCTCGCTGGAGATGGCGCAGAACTCCCGTAGCGCTCGCGGGTTCATCTCGGAGTTGTTGTGGAAGGGCGCGGTCTCAAAGCGCGCGTGCTGCCTCTCCCGCGCGGCGAGGACGCGATCGCGGATGACGGCGGATTTCTCCCCCGGTTCGCGTTGCATCACCTCGTCGGAGGTGAGGCGCGGGACCTCGATGTGTATGTCGATGCGGTCGAGCAGCGGGCCGGATATCTGCTTGAGATAGCGTTGTATCTGCGCCTGGCCGCAGGTACACTCTCGCTGCGGATCGGTGCTGAAGCCGCATGGGCAGGGGTTCATCGCGCCCACCAGTTGGAAGCGCGCCGGGAAGGTGAGGGTGCTCTGCGCCCGCGCGATCGTGACCTCGCCATCTTCCAGCGGCTGGCGCATGACCTCGAGGGCGTTGCGGGGGAACTCCGGGAGTTCGTCGAGAAAGAGCACGCCGTGGTGTGCCAGCGAGACCTCGCCGGGCGATGGGATGCTGCCCCCGCCGATGAGTCCGGCGCTGGAGACCGTGTGATGCGGGTGGCGGAAGGGCCGCGTCTGAATGAGGGCGTCACCGGGGCGCATGAGGCCCTTGACGGAGTAGAGCTTGGTGACCTCCAGCGCTTCTTCGAGTGTCATTGGCGGGAGTATCGACGGGACCCGCCGCGCCAGCATCGTCTTGCCGGATCCGGGCGGACCGACCATCAGGCAGTTGTGCCCCCCGGCGGCCGCGATCTCGAGGGCGCGCTTGACGTGATCCTGGCCCTTCACGTCCGACATGTCGGCCTCGTAGGGCGGTGCTTCGAGGCTGATCTGCCTGTCAGAGACGTGAACGGGCTCGTCGCGAAGGTCGCCCTCAAGCAGCTTCACGCAGTCATAGAGCGTTTCCGTCGCGAAGACTTCGAAGTCGTCAACCACCGCGGCCTCGTTTCCGTTATCCGGTGGGACGATGAGCGCGCGGCGGCCGGCGGTCCGACTCCCCAGTGCCATCGGCAGCGCGCCGGAGATCGGACGCAGTCGGCCGTCGAGCGACAGTTCGCCCGTGAGCGCGACTTCGTCGAGGATCCCGTCGGCCGCGACCTGCCCGGTGGCGACGATGAGCCCGAGGGCGATCGGCAGATCGAAGGCCGGCCCTTCCTTGCGGATATCGGCGGGCGCAAGGTTGATCGTCACGCGTTGCCGGGGGAACTCGAAGCCGGAGTTGCGGATGGCGGCCTCCACGCGATCGATGCTCTCACGGACGGCTGCGTCAGGCAGTCCGACCACGTTGATGGCCTCTTTGCCGAAAGAAACGTCCACCTCAACCTGCACTGGATACGCGTCAACGCCGAGTATTGCTGCGGAGTGGATTCGTGCGAGCATGTGAACCCCCAGGACTGTCGGAAGCTGGTGCGGTGAGGGTCATTTCCGGATGGATGAGGCCTTTCCTCCGTGCCCGACAAGAAAGCGGCGCTCCGGAAACTGTCCGGGGCGCCGCGGGTGGGCATCTCGGGCTCCGTCACCGACCGCGTCCG
>JBNJEK010000048.1:0-19804 GCA_051745855.1 Armatimonadota bacterium | reverse complement strand
CAATCTCATGCGGCGTATCCGTGAGCTCCGCTCAAGCGCGCCTGACGCGAAGGTCATCCTTGGGGGACCGGGGGCCTGGCAGTTTGTCGCGGATAACGACCTGCGCGCCAGGCTCGGGGTCGATCACGTGGTTTCCGGGCAGGCTGAGGGGAACGTGGCGGAGGTCTTCGGTGGCGTCATCAGCGGCGACGGGCTCCCGACGGTCATTGAGGGCGCGCCGGTCGGGGCGAGCGCGATTCCCGCCATCCGTGGTCCCTCGGCGATGGGTGTCGTGGAGCTGTCGCGCGGCTGCGGGCTCGGCTGCGAGTATTGCGTGATGGGGCGCGAGAGGATGGCGCATCTTCCCGAGGAGACGATCCTCGCGGATGTGCGAACAAACGTCGAGGCCGGTCTGTCCAGCATCGCCGCCATCAGCGAGGACATGCTGCGCTACGCCGGTGACGGTGTGCGACCCAGCCCCGAGCGCCTGCTCGGCCTGCTGGCAAAGATGCGGCAGGTCGAGGGCCTCGATCTCATTCAGACGGACCACGCGAACGTTATGTCAGTCGCCGGATGGTCGGACGAGCAGCTTCGCAACCTGCGGGGGCTGATGGTGGGGGACTCGGGCTCACGCTATCCGTGGATGAACCTTGGGGTCGAGTCGGCCTCGGGTGAATTACTCGCGCGGAGCGGCTCTGCGAAACTTGGAGGCGTCGAGCCCTCTGACTGGGGCGCGTTCGCGGCGGAGCAGCTTCGACGGCTGATACGCGCCGGCTTCATGCCGATGGCCAGCCTCATTTTGCGTCTCCCGGGCGAGTGCGGGGATGATGTGCAGCGGAGCCTTGACTGGGTGGACGGACTGGCGGGCGAGCCTCTGATGATCTTCCCGATGCTTTACGCGCCGATCGATGGCAGTCCGCCGCCGACGCGGAATGACCTCACCCGCGCTCACTGGCGCCTGATCGAGCGTTGCTACGGCTTCAACTTCCGGGAGGTCCCGCGGATGTTTTTCGACGGGCAGACCGCCGCGGGTGTGCCGGTGGGCCGGCGACTGGCGCTGCAGGCACTGGGGTTCGGCCAGGTCGCACTGTGGAGCGCATTATTTGCATGGCGGGGGTGGCAGGCGGAGAGATGAGACCTGAACGCGATCGCCTTGACGGTGCAGTGCAAAACGCTCGCGAGACCCTGCTGTCGATGCGCACGGAGGAGGACTGGTGGGAGGGACATCTGTCGTCGTCGGCAGTCGCCACCGCGACTGCCGCGATCGCGCTGCAGCGGGCCGGGTTTGAGGGCGATCGTCCGCTGCTCGAGCAGGCGGTTGCGTGGCTCGTGGCGGATCAGAACGAGGACGGTGGCTGGGGTGACAGCCCCGGGAGCCCCAGCAACATCGCGGCCACCGCGCTGACGATTGCGGCTCTCACAGTCGCGGAGATCCCGCATCCCGAGGTTCTCGAGCAGGCGCGTAACTGGATCGAGGAGAGCGTCGGCGGTGGGGACGTCGTGGCCGCGATCAAGCATCGCTACGGCGATGACCGCACCTTTCAGTCGCCGATTCTCGCGGCCTGTGCACTCGCGGGGCTGGTTGAGTGGCGGGATGTGCCGACGTTGCCCTTCGAGCTTGCGGCAATGCCGCGCGGCTGGCACGCGCTGCTGAGGCTGCAGGTGGTGAGCTACGGCCTTCCGGCGCTGGTTTCTGTGGGCGCGCTGATTTACATGAAGCGCGGCGGGGATACGATGCTGCGGAGCATCCTGCGGATGGCGACGGTCGGTCGCGCCCTGCGGATGCTTCCCGACCTGCAGCCAGCCAGCGGGGGCTTCCTCGAAGCCGCGCCGCTGACGGCATTCGTTGCGATGAGTCTCACTGAGGTGCTGGGCCCGGAGCACGTCGTGGTTGAGGGGTGCCTTGAGTTTCTCCGAGAGACGATCCGCGATGATGGAAGCTGGCCGATCGACACAAATCTCTCCGTCTGGGTGACGACGAACGCCTTGATGGCGCTGAGGGAGTCGGGCGGCACGCCGTCGGAGATAGAAGAGAGCGCTCAATCGTGGCTGCGGAAGCAGCAGATGCGGCATCCTCATCCCTTCACGAACGCCGATCCGGGAGGCTGGCCGTGGACGCATCTTCCCGGTGGCGTGCCTGATGCCGATGATACGGCGGGGGCGGTGCTGGAGATGGCGGCGGCCGGGTCCCGCCGGGCCGCGCTGGACGGCGCGGTGTGGCTGAACGGGTTGCAGAATGCGGACGCGGGCTGGCCGACCTTCTGTCGCGGGTGGGGGAGACTGCCCTTTGACCGCAGTGCGCCGGATGTGACCGCGCATGCGCTCCGGGCGACGAGGGCGGTGCTGGACATGCAGGACGCGGATGCGGGCGATCGCGGCTACCTTGAGCGCCTGCTTGTGAAGAGCATGGACGCGTCAATCGGGCGTGGCTTCGGGTATCTTGCGGCGGCGCAGCGCGATGACGGCTCATGGGTGCCGCTGTGGTTCGGCGATCAGCGGGTCGTCTCCGAGGCCAACCCGGTGCTCGGCACGGCGCGCGTGCTCGCCGCCTACGGCGACTGCGACCGGATGGATGATCCGCATGCGGAGGCCGGGGTGAAGTACCTGCTGCGCGCACAGAACGATGATGGCGGGTGGGGTGGCGCAGCGGGAGTCGCCAGCACTGTCGAGCAGACGGCGCTGGCCGTGAGCGCCCTGTGCCGCTTCACCGGCGATGAAGATGTGAATGTCTCGATCGAGGGCGGTGTTGAGTACCTGCTCGACCGAGTTGACGACGGGACGTGGACCGAGCCGGCACCGATCGGTCTTTACTTCGCGAGCCTGTGGTATACTGAAGCCCTCTACCCAATCACGTGGACGATCGAGGCTCTCGGGCGGGCCCGCGAGGCGCTGAGCGTGGGTGATTCCGACGATGACGCCGTCGGTGGTGATGATGCGCAGTCTGTGAGTTGATCTGACACAAGCCCTTCGATGCCAGGGACGCGGTGGTGGCGCGAGGGAGAACATGTTCCGACACCTGGAGGACGATGCCTGATGGCTCTGCAAATGTTCCGAAGCATGGCGTGCATGGCTGCGATCGCCGCGCTGCTGTCCGCTCCGTTGTGTGTCGCCGACGACTACGTGGGCTTCCTCACGGACGGGACGGGTGAGTATCCCGACGCGAGTCCGGTGACGACCTGGTCGGCGGAGGAGAACGTCATCTGGAAGACGGAGATGCCCGACGTCAGCAACTCTCTGCCTGTGATCGTCGGTGAGAGGCTTTTTGTCAACTCGGAACCTGCGACACTGCTGTGCGTAGATAAGAGCAGTGGGGAGATCATCTGGGAGGCGAGGAACACGCCCGCGGACATCGCCCCCGATGACGAGGTGGCGAATCTCGAGGCGGAGACTGCGGAGTACAATCGCCTGCGCGGCGAACTCGGCAAGGCCGGGCGGGAGATGCGCAATGTCCGCAAGGAGCTTCAGGACGATCAGGACAACGCGGAACTCAAGCAGAAGTTCTCGGAGCTTCAGGCGCGTCAGAAGGACCTGCAGGCGGAGATCAAGCCTTACGAAGACACGTGGTACGTCCGACCGCCGGCGCACAATTACAACGGATACTCCAGCCCCACGCCGATCACCGACGGCCAGCACGTCTGGGTGGTCTTCGGCACCGGGATCGCGGCCTGCTACGACGTCGAGGGCAATCGCGTGTGGGCGCGCTTCGTGGAGAAGCCGCCGAATGCATGGGGGACCTCCAACACCCCGGTGCTGGTGGACGGCAAGCTCATATTGCATCTCGACGCAATGCGGGCGCTCGACCCGCTGACCGGCGAGGAGATCTGGAGCCAGGCGGAGGCGCGGTGGAACTGGGGCACCTCCTGGGTGCATGAGATCGAGGACACCCCGCTGATCATCACCTCCAGCGGCGACATCGTGCGCGCGACGGACGGCGAGATCGTCGCCAGCGTCCCGAGCAATCTCGCGTGGGGCTCCGGACCTTTCGTCGAGGACGGAGTGCTTTATTACATCGACAGCCAGGGAAAGAACGCCACCTCCAAGGCGTGGGCTCTCCCCGAAACGCTCGAAGAGCCCTTCGAGCCGGAGTTGCTGTGGGAGGTAGAGCCGAACAAGAATCGCTACTACGCCTCACCGATCATCGAGGACGGGCTGATCTACGCGGTCACCCGGCACAATGTACTCTCCTGCATCGAGGCAGCGACAGGCGAGATCGTCTACGAGGAGACCCTTGACCTCGGCAAGGGCGACATCTTTGCCAGCATTGTTCTTGCAGGCGAATACCTGATGACCACGCATGAGAACGGGACGACGATCGTCTTCGAGCCGGGCCGCGAGTACGTCGAGGTGGCGAAGAACCAACTCGGCGACATGGTCCGCAGCACGCCCGTCTTCGACGGTGATCGGATGTATGTGCGCGGGTATGAGAACCTCTACTGCATCGGCCCCACCGACGGGTAGGAGGCGGTCGCCACAGCGGCCGCGCCACGAGGAGGCACGCTCATATGAGCGGTCAGCCCGTCCCGGAGGCCCACGCTCCGGATGAAATCAAGCAGGTCCCGCAGGATGCGACGGTCCGGGAGCAGATCCGGAGTGTCGCGTCAGAGGTCGCCTGCGGCATCCCGCGCGACGTCGCGCCGTCCCGCGAACACCTCAGTGCGCTGGGCGGGAGTGTGCTTGCGCGGCTTGAGCTTCCCGACAGCTTCCTCGGCTTCGCGATGGTCTGCGTGAGCAACGCGTTCTGGCGTGAGCAGTTCGAGGCGGTGCCGCCGGGCAGGCGGCTGCTGCTGCTGCCGAAGTGTCTCCGAGACCCGATCGCCTGCCCGGGGACGTTTGACTCCGTCGGCCTGCACTGTGCGGGCTGTGGCGCCTGCGTCATCGGCGATCTCGTCGAGCAGGCGCGTGCGCTCGGATACTCCGTGATCGTTGCGGAGGGGACGTCCTCGGTCATCATGAAGGTCCTCGAGGGGGAGGCGGACGCGATCCTCGGAGTGGCGTGCCTCGATTCACTTGACGAGTCATTCGAGCCGATCGCGGAGTTGGGCGTCCCCAACCAGGCCCTTCCCCTGCTGCGAGACGGCTGTGAGCGCACTGAGGCCGAAGCTGATGTGATTGCCGAACTTATGACCGCCGCGCGCGAATCCGCCGATGCGACAACGCGGACGGCGGTCCCGCTGCTGCGCGCGACCCGCGCCGTCTTCAAACGCGAGGCCCTCGACGAGGTCCTCCGAGCGCATATTAGTGATGGGGCGCTGGCCGACGGCGCGGACGCGGACCCGATGCTGCAGACGGAGGCGCTCGGCGTTGAGTGGTTGCGCGGCGGTGGCAAGCGCCTGCGTCCCTTCGTGACCGTGGCCGCATGCTGCCTCGGTCGACACGGACTTGACGCCCTCGCCGCCGACGCAGGCATCGACGGCATGATCGATCAGCCTTTGCGCGTCCTGGGCGTGGCGATTGAGGCGCTGCACAAGGCGTCGCTGATCCACGATGACATCGCGGACGGAGATGACTTCCGCTACGGTCGCGCCACCATGCACGCGAGCCACGGGGTCGGTCGCGCGCTGAATGTCGGCGACTGGCTGATCGGCCTCGGCTACCGCCTGATCGCCGCACAAACCGACGCTCTCGGTGACGGATGCGTGGCGGACGTGCTGGCGCGGCTTGCGCGCGCGCAGCTTGCGCTCAGCCGGGGGCAGGGCGCGGAGCTTGCGTGGGTTGGCCGCGAGGTGGAGGCGCTACGTGCGGTCGATGCGCTGAGCATCGGCGCGCTGAAGACCGCGCCCGCGTTTGAGGTGGCGCTTTTCACCGGCCTGCGCGCGTCCGGCGCGGAGTTCGACGAGGCGCTGATACGCAGGTTCTCGATGTACCTTGGCGAGGCCTACCAGGTGCTCAACGATCTTGAGGACTGGCGCTCGGATCGCTCGAACAAGGTGGCGCTGGGCCGCGATGTACTCACCGGCCGCCCGACGATCCTGCGCGCCTTCGCGATGGAGGCCGGCGGGTGGGATCGGCTCGCCGAGGCGGGGCAGCTTGATGACGCGGAGGAGATCGTGCGGCGGGTCAGGGCGCTTTATGACGACATCGGCGCTTTCGAGCGGGCGCGAGCGCTCGTTGACGGCCTGCGCGAGCGATGCCTGAGGCTGGCGGAGGACGCATCGCCCGAGGCCATCGGCGAACTGCTGCGCTTCCTCACGAGGACGATCCTCCGCGAGCGCCATGAGTCCTCGGGCGCGAGGAGCTGAGTCGTGGGATATCTTGATCTGCTCGACGGCATACTCCGGGGCGGCGCACACGGGCTTGGGGAGAGCTTCGCCGCAGCGCAGGTGGGCTGGATCGAGTGCCGGGAGTTGCCTGACGGCGGTTTCACCGGACGGCGCGGAGACGATGCGGACGTGTATTACACGGACTTCGCACTGCGCGCGCTTGACCTCGTCGCTGATGAGACGCCAGTCTTCGAGACGACCGCTCGGCACCTTCAGTGGACGGCCCGCGCCCCCGTCGGCATCACGGCCGCGTTCAGTCTCCTGAGTTGCGCCCGAACGCTCCGCCGCCACGACCTCAGCGTGCGCTGCGATCGTCGCTCGATCGAAAGTGCGCTCGGCTCACAGGCGCTCCCCGACGGCGCGTTCGGGCCTTCCGAGGTGCTCAGCGCGAGCGCGTATCAGACATTTCTTGCGATCCTCTGCCTGCAGATGCTCGGGGAGGACGCGCCCTCCGAGGAGACCTGCGCGGAGATGGCCTTGCTTCAACGAGATTCAGGCGGATTCGCCGAGCGTGCCGACGGCGATCGGGCGCAGACGAACGCGACCTCCGCCGCGATCGCGGTGCTGCTTATGGGAAACGCGCTCGGGCAGATCGATCTGTCCGCGGCGGCCGAGTTTCTGCGGGGCTGCCAGGCGGTGGACGGCGGCCTCAGCGCCCACCCCGACGCGAGAGCAGGGGACCTGCTCTCAACCTTCACCGGGCTGCTGACGCTGGCGTTGATCGGCGCTCCATCCGAGCTTGATCTGCCGGCACTGGGGCGCTTCGTGCGCGATGCGGCCCATCCTGGCGGTGGCTTCGGCGCTCTGCCGGGCGACCCGCAGGCCGACGTCGAGTACACGTTCTACGGCATCGCCACGCTCGCCCTGCTGCGGTCACTGGTCGAGGGGGCGGACTGATGCGCATCGTACACCTCGCCGCCGGGGCGGGGAGCATGTACTGCGGAGCCTGTGCGCGTGATGTCGCGATGGCGCGGGCGTTGATCGCGCGCGGCCACGAGGTGCAGATCGTACCGCTTTACACGCCGCTGCGTATTGACGGCGACGACCTGCCCGTCGCGGATGTCCAGCTTGGGGCATTGAACGCGTATCTGCAGCAGATCTCCGGCGCGTTTGCGCGCCTCCCGCGGGTGCTCACCTGCCTCCTTGATAACGAGCGCCTGCTGCGTTTCGTCTCGCGCTTCGCGGTGAGCACCGACCCCTCGGAGCTTGGGCCGATGACCGTCTCGGTGCTGGCTGGCGCGGAGGGCAGGCAGCACGCTGAGGTCGAGCGGCTGATGCAGTTCCTTGAACACGACGCGCGGCCAGACGTGGTCACGATCACGAACTCGATGCTTTCCGGCGTCGCACCGCGCATCAAGGAGAGCCTCGGAATCCCGGTGCTCTGCGAGGTGAAGGGCGAGGACGGCTTCATCGAGGCGCTCCCGGCCCCGCATCGCGACGAGGCGGTGGCACTTGGGCGCCGCAACGCGCGCTCCGTTGATCGCTTCATCGCGCCGACCGAGGGCTACGCTGATGAGATGGCGGAGTTCCTCGACGTCGAGCGCGAGCAGATCGAGGTCGTGCGCACGATCATCGACGCCGCTGCTTTCACGAGGATTACTCCGCGCCCCCGCGAACCCTTCACCGTCGGCTACGTCTCAGTCATCACGCCGCGCAAGGGGCTGCACGTGCTGGTCGATGCGCTGGAGAAGCTGATCGGCGCCGGGCGCGACGTGAGATTGCGGGTGGCCGGGCAGGTGCTGGATCGGAAGTACTGGCGGGAGATTCGCCGAATGATTCGCCTGGCAGGGCTGACCGACCGCTTCGAACATCTCGGCGAAGTGACCTTCGCGGAGAAGGTGGCGATGCTGCACTCGCTGAGCGCGTTCTGTCAGCCATCGATCAAGCCCGAGGCGCTCGGGACGGCGGCACTGGAGGCGCAGGCGGCGGGGGTGCCGGTGGTCGCGCCGAATGATGGCGTCTTTCTGGAGATGCTGGGCGTGACCGGCGGAGGATTGCTCTTCGCGTCTGAGGACGCGCATGATCTCGCAGCGGGATTGAACGAACTGATGGACGATCCGGATCGCGCGGAAGCGATGGGGGAGAGCGGCGCGCGCGAAGTGGCGAAGCACTTCTCCGCCGAGGCGGCAGCTTCGGCGATGGAGCGAATACTTGCAGTAAGCAACTGAGAAGACGTGAGTGGAGGAACCGACCATGGCGAAGAAGCTTTGCAAGCTCGCGAAGAAGGACAAACTTGAGAAGATCGCCGAGGCCGCGCGCGAGGGAACGTACATCTGCAAGAAATGCGGCCGCACGGCCTCGGATAAGAAATATCTCTGCAAGTCGGTTGCGGTGGAGGACCTGTAGGGTACGGAGGCTGCCGTTGTCGTCACGTGGCAAGGGCGTCTCGCCCGTACGCCGTTCGTGGTGGTTCTTCGCGTCGCTACAGGGGCGAAACACCCACGGGCGAGGACGCCTGTCGCACGGGACGGCGAACGGCACAGGCCGGGACGGGGCCCGGCCTCTCCAACGACCACGGCAAAAGGCCCGGAGTCCGGGCGCCCTCGCCCGGACGCTGTTCCGTTGGCCCTTTCCGAGCTTACCCCAGGTCCTCGATCTCTACGACCTTGCGCTCCATCATCGCTTCATCGGCCGCGTAGGCGATGAGGTGGCCGTAGACCGAATCGAGCACATCCGTCGAAGAGATCGAGCGCTCCTCGCCGCGGACGGCGTTCACGAAGTCCTCGACCAGGCGCAGGTCGCCGCCGCCGTGCATGTCCATGCTCACGTTCAGTTCAACGGTCTCCTCGGAATACTCCTTACCCTCGCGCGCGTCAGGGTGGCGCACCACGAATGAGCCGTCCTCCATGAAGCCCTGAATCTCGCCCTCGGTGCCCCAGATGTGCACGTGGCGGCCCGGCTGAGCGGTTCCCGTGATCATGTCATGGCTGGCGGTCGCGCCGTTCTCGAACTCGATGATGACCGACTGGTGGTCCATCACGTCGCCGTCGGTTCGGTAGACGCAGCGCCCGAAGGGGCTGTCCTCGCGCAGAGAGCGCTCCTTCTCCTCGATCGTCGGGTCTTCGATATGCTCGATCGGCTCGAACGCGTACATCCCCCAGCGGCCCTGCTCAATGTAATTCTTGCGCGCCGAGTACTGGCACTCGGCCTCGATGTCGCAGTCCACCAGGCAGCGCGTGCCGGAGCCCTCGGGCGCGTTCTCCTCGGTGAAGACCGTGCGCGCGCCCATGCTGGAGACGTACTCAGGGCGCTTGCCGGAGTAGTACCAGGTGATCAGGTCGAGGTCGTGGCAGCACTTCGCAAGCAGCATCGGGTTGGTCTCGCGCTTCGCCCAGCGCCCGCGGATGAACGCCACCGCCATGTGGTGGTAGCTGACCGCCTCCGTGGAGTGCACCGCGTAGACGTCGCCGATGTCGCCGGAGAGGATCTTTTCCTTGATCGCCACGTAGAACGGGGCGTAGCGCAGCACATGGCCGATCATGAGCTTGCGGCCGGTGCGGCGGACGGTCTGCAGCAGCTCCAGCAGTTCCTCGCGCGTGGGGCAGATGGGCTTCTCGAGCAGCACGTCGTAGCCGGCCTCGAGCAGCGGAAGGGTGGTGGGAACGTGGTCGAGATCCATCGTGCCGTTGATGACTGCGTCGGCAAACTGCGGGACCTGCGCCATCTCCTGCGCGGTTTCGTAGAGGTTCTCTGCCGGCACATCGAACATCTCCGCGGCCTTCTTTCGGCGCAGTTCATCCGGATCTGCCACGCCGACAATCTGCAGCATCTCGGGCTTGTGGTGCGAGAGTTTGGCGTATCCGACGCCGCGGTGTCCGGCTCCGACGATGACGGCTGTGACGGGTGAACTCATCGATCAATATCCTCCGTTTTCAATGCGACAGGGCCCGGTGAAATGAAGAAAGCGCCCGACCGGTGAGGCCGGACGCTGTTCATAGCGAAGGGTGGATCACCAGACGAACGGCGAATCGTTGCTCGGCGCCGCCTTCGTGACCACAACATCTGCCGCGCGAGGGCCCTTTGCGTCTTCCTCGATTTCAAATTCGACCTCAGAGCCTTCAGTCAGACTGCGATATCCCTCGCCAACAATTGCGGAGTAGTGCACGAAGACGTCCTCTTCGCCCTGTCCGCGTTCGATGAACCCGTATCCCTTCGCGTCGTCGAACCACTTCACTGTGCCTGTCGCCATGCAATACATCCTCCGTCGGAAATAATTCCCCCGGTGCCCAGGCCGCGCCACCGCATTGAGCGAGCGTCCGGAACAACTCGTAGGGCGGCGGTATTCTGACCGCCTCGTCTGTGATTGCACATTAATAATAACACAGGCCGCCGGGGGCATGCAAACCGGCTCCGAGTGCTCGTGTGTGGCTGCAGATAGCTCTGCCGGTAGTCGTTTCCGTTGTGGCCGGCGCCCCCGCGAGGGGCCGTTGCCGGTGTTGTAAGGCAGCGACTTCCCCGGCGAGGGCGCCGGGGCCATAACAACAACGGCTCAAACGGCTTCCAGTACAAGGACTGTGTTGCGGGTGCAGCCCGCGAGTGATCAAACACACGACCTTGACTGTCGAACGCATGTTCGCATATACTAAGGGGCACCTCGGCGCGGGTGCGGGCAAAAGGATAGCGAGTGAGGCACGGATGGCCACCATGACAAAGTCTATTGGAGAGCCGATTGAGATTACCCGGATGGGCGCGGATCGCTGTCCGGAGATATTCAGATGGCGTGGACGCACCTACTCGATCGTGGACACCGGCGGCACCTGGCGGCTGCTCGGGCGGTGGTGGGAGGGCGATGGAGAACGTAGTTACGTTCGCGTCGCCACAAGCGCGGGAAAGACCTTCGACCTGTGTCGCTACGAATCGATGGACGAATGGCACGTGTATCGGGTGTGGGACTGAGTTGCCAGTTCCCCGTTGCCGGCAACGACGAACGGTTTTGTGCCCGAAGTCTCTGCCGTTTTGCCATAACTGGGAACTGGGAACTGATAGCTGATGACTACCTTCACCCATCTCCACACACACAGCGCGTTTTCATTCTACGACGGTGCGGCGCGGGTTGATGCGCTCGCGCGGGCGGCGCGTGATGCCGGCATGTCAGCCATCGCGCTGACCGACCACGACTCGCTGGCCGGCGCGGTGCGGTTCTTTCAGGCCGCGCTTGAGTTCGGCGTGAAGCCGATCATCGGCGTGGAGTTCACCGTCGAGCCGGTGCGGCCTGATCTGCAGGAGGAACCGCAGCGCCTGCCGCACCTGCTGCTGCTGGCCGAGAATAATGAGGGGTACTCGAACCTCTGCCGGCTGGTCACCGCCGCACGACTGGGCGAGGCCCGGCGCGAGAGCGCCTTCGCGGAGGCCTATGAGCAGGTCGATCGCGACAACCCGCTGCTGACGCAGGAGAATCTGCAGCGGCATAAGTATCACCTGATAGCCCTGACCGCCTGCCGCAAGCGCGGGGAGGTTCCGAATCTGGTTGAGCGCGGGCTGCTGAACGAGGCGCGGGAGGTGGCGGAGTATTACCGCGACCTTTTCGGCCAGGAGCGACTCTTCATCGAACTGCACAACCACCTGCTGCCGCGTCCGCACAGCCGCCTGCGCTATCAGCTTGCGGAGCTTGCCGCGCGGATCGGGCTGGAGTGTGTCGCGACGAACGACGTGCATTACGTGGAGAAGTCGGGCTACCGCCTGCAGGACGTGATGGTCTGCATGGGCGCGCGGCAGACGGTCGACGAGCCGAACCCGGATCGCCGCCCGAATGCGGAGTTCTACCTGAAGACCCCTCGCCAGATGTCGGAGCTTTTCCGCGATCAGCCCGAGGCGGTCGCGAACGCCGGGCGGATCGCGGAGAGATGTGAGTGGGAGCTTGATCTGGAGACCTTTCACTTCCCGGCGTTTGATATGGAGCGGCTGCACAGGGAGCGAAGTGAAAAGGGAAAAGTGAATGGGGAAAAGGGGACGGCGGCAGGGCATGCCGTTGCGGAGAGGCCGGACCCCGCTCCGGCCTGTGTCGTTGGCTGGCCCCTCCCCCCTCGGTCCCCCCTCCCCCTGGACACCGCAAACGACGCGGTGTCAGGCGGGAGAGGGGGGAGGGACGGCGAACGGCGGGCCGGCGTGGAAGCTGACGCCCTCGTAAACGGCACTCGGACGTCACTCCTCGCGCCGCAAACGACAGCGGCGCGAGGAGCGGCCCCTCCGTACGACACAACGGCGCTGCGTCCCCTCGAAAGCGAATCCCCCCCCGCGTTTCTCCGCCGCCTCTGCGAGCATGGTGCGAGGCGGCTCTACGGGCGCATCACGAGCGAAGTCCGTGAGCGGCTCAATCACGAGCTGTCCATCATCGAGGACAGGGGCCTCTCGGAGTACTTCCTGATCGTCTGGGACATCGTGCGCTTTGCCCGCGAGCAGGGCATCCACTGCACCGGTCGCGGCTCGGCCGGCGATTCGCTGGTGAGCTACGTGCTGGGCATCACCCACGCCGACCCGATCGCCAATGACCTGCTCTTCGAGCGCTTCCTCAATCCCGAGCGCCGGAGCATGCCCGACATCGACGTGGATTTCGACACCCGCCGGCGCGACGAGGTCACGAAGTACATCTACGACACCTGGGGTGCGGAGTACGTCGCGGCCGTCTGCACCGTCAATACCTTCCGCGCCCGCTCGGCGATACGCGAGGTAGGCAAGGTGCTGGGCTTTGCGAAGGAGGAGATCGACAAACTCGCGTCAGTTTTCCCGCACATCCGCGCCAGCGACATCTCCGAGGCGATGGAGAAGTATCCGGAGGTGCGCGACGCGCAACTCGAACTCGATGACAAGCGCCTGCTGATTGAGCTTGCGGAGGAGATCTCGGGCTTCCCGCGCCACCTGTCGGTGCACGTGGGCGGTCTGCTGATCGGCCGGCGCCCGCTCACCGAGATGGTGCCGCTGGAGCTTGCGAACAAGGGCATCGTGATCGCGCAGTTCGACAAAGACGACGTCGAGGCGCTGGGCCTGGTGAAGATGGACATCCTCGCCATGCGCATTCACTCGGCGATCGAGGATGCGCTCGATCACATCGAGGTGCGCGAGGGCGCTCGCCCGGAGATCGAGGATCTGCCGCTGGATGACGAACCGTCCTACGAGCTTCTGCGCTCCACGCACACGGTCGGACTCTTCCAGCTTGAAAGCCCCGGTCAACGGAACCTGCTCGGCCGTGTGCAGCCCACAGACTTCGAGGACATCATCGCGAACATCTCACTCTTCCGGCCCGGCCCCGTGCAGGCGGATATGATCACGCCGTATGTCATGCGCCGCCATGGCCTGCAGGAGGTCACCTATCCGCATCCGGCCCTGCGGCCGATCCTCGAAAACACCTTTGGCGTGGTCATCTACCAGGAGCAGGTGCTGCGCATCGCGCACAGCATCGCCGGCTTCTCGCTGGGCGAGGCGGATGTGCTGCGGCGGATGATGACGAAGGACATCACACCGGAGGATCTCGAGGAGATCCAGGAGCGCTTCGTGCTGCGCGCGGGGGAACGGGGCATCCGCCCGGACGTGGCCGAGGAGATCTTCGGGATGATCCGCGGATTCGCCGCCTACGGCTTCAACAAAGCCCACGCGGCGTGCTTCGGCAAGATCTCGTATCAGACCGCGTGGCTGAAGGCGCATTACCCGGCGGAGTTTCTCGCCGGCATCCTCTCCAGTCAGCCGATGGGCTTCTACCCGCCGCGTACCGTCGCCGAGGACGCGAAGCGCTTCGGCTGCGGCATCCTGCCACCGTGCGTGAATCGCAGCGATGATCGGTGTCTGGTGGAGTACGCGGATAACGAGGTCGGCGACATTCGCCTTGGGCTGTGGATGGTGCGGGGGCTGCAGGAGCGCAGTGTCGAGCGTATCCTCGCTGAGCGGGAGCGTGGGGGAGAGTTCGCGTCGCTGGAGGACTTCTGCGCCCGCACGAGCGTGCCGCGCCCGGCGGTGGAGAACCTGGTGCGGGCGCGCGCGTTCGAGTTCACCGGCGCGCCTCCGCAGGAGTTGCTGTGGCGGCTGAACGCGCTGCCCGGCGACGTGGTGGCCGACAGGCGCGGGCGGCGAAAGCCACCGACGCTGTCATACGATGACGCGGACGATCTCGTGAGCATGCTGCCATCGCTGGACCCGACGACCGAGGTCGGGCGCGTGGCGACGGACCTGCATGTTCTCGGCGTGAGCACCACGCGCAACCCGTTCAGCTTCTGGCGCGAGCGGCTGCGGGAGATGGGCGTGACGCCGAGTGTGAAGCTGTGGGAGCGCGAGGACGGCGATCGCGTCTGTGTGGCGGGGATCATCGTCTCCCGCGCCCGCCCGCCGACTCGCAGCGGCCGGACCGCAATCTTCATCTCGCTGGAGGACGAACTCGGCCTGATCGACGTGGCGGTCTTCGAGGATGTCTATCAACGGTGCGGTCGGGCGCTTTACACGAGTCCGGTCATCTGCGTGGAGGGGAAGCTCACGCGGATGGGCGCGCTGGACCTGTCCGTCACCGCGGAGAGGGTCATCGGCCTCGGCTCATGGAAGGATTTTCAACTGGCGCCCGTTTTCGACAAGACGCTGGGGAGCGCCGCTCGGCGTAACGAACATGCCGCCCGCCAGACGCCGGCGCGCGGTGGCGAGCGGCGGCAGATTTCGTACTACTGAATCGGCGGGCGAAAGAGAGGTCGCAGCCGACCGACAGGGAATCGGGACTTCAGAGGCAGGGAATACGGTACGAGGGAGGCACGCCGACAAAGATGCTTCCGCTTGAAGTCACGCCTGTCGCGAAGGTGGTCGGCCCGCCGGAGGATTCGCTCGGCAATCCGCTCGCGCAGATCATCGAGGTGCGCGCGGAGCACGAGGAGGCGCTGCTGCGCATCGAGCGATGCGAGGAGCTCTGGGTGCTCTTCTGGATGAGTGAGCTTCAGCCGCAGGATAGGGCCGTCAAGCGCGTCCACCCGCGCGGGGATCGTAAGAATCCGCTCACGGGCGTGTTCGCGACGCACTCGCAGATGCGACCGAACCCGATCGGTATGACACGCGTGCGGCTGATCGAACGCGATGGCCTCCGGCTGACCGTCGAAGGCCTCGACGCCTTCGACGGCTCGCCGGTTATTGACATCAAGAGCGGGTAGCGATCAGGGGCTTTTGTCGTACTCGATGTTGATGTAAAGCGCCGCCAGCACGCCGGGCACCCACCCGACCAGCGAGAGCGCGGCCACGATCAGCACGGTTCCGCAGCCGCGGTCGAGAACCGCCAGCGGCGGGAATATCAGGCAGAGCACTGCGCGTCCAAATGACATTGCATCATCCCCTTTTTCCACCTCGCATTACACTGGTGCGCGGCGAATTGCTGGATCGTCTCAAGTTTCGCCGCCAGCAGCGAGGCTCCTGCCCAACAGACACACTGCACGGTTCGATCAGCAGGATTGGCTGATGTCGGCAATCCCACGCGTCATGATTGTGACGGCGTCACGTTCGATGGCGCGAAGTCGGGGGAGCACGTCATCGCGGACCCTCGCACGGGCCATCTCGGGATCTCGTATGGTCTTGCCAATCGTATGCACCAACGAGTCCGCATCGGTCCGATCGATGTCAAAGAACCAGTCGGCAAGTCCGAAATCCCCGACCATTGCGATCTTGCGTCCGCTCTCCACAAAGGTCGGGACCACGGCCGGCGTGCCGCGTCCTGCCGCGAGGAGGAATGAGTGCAGTTCCATGGTGCAGACGACCGCCGCCAGTGTGTAGAGCGATGCGGCCTGCTCCGGCGTCCAGTATCGGTCGCGCATGATGGTTGCGGCCCGCACGTCCTCTGCCAGAGGCTCATATACCAACTCGCGCGCATTAGACAATTCACTCTCGACCTCCACCGCGATCAGCGTCCGCGTCCCGAACTGCCGATATGCTCGCTCGATGACCTCGCGCAGGAGCGCCATGTGCGCCCGACTGCGCTCCTCACCGACCAGCCGATCTGTGATCTCATCCTGGCGCCAGGTGCGGGGGATCACAATCATGAATCGGCCAGGCTCCAGTCCGCAGGCGGTGACTGTTGCCTCTGCCCACGTGTCGTCCGCACCGTCGAATGAGAGGGTGCTGTCAGGGACGAAGATCGTCGCGGGCGGGTCGATCGAAAGATCCTGGAGGTAGCGCAGTGAACTGCTGTCGCGGCAGAAGCAGAACGCGGTATCGTCGAGCAGCGTCTGGAAGTACGGCCGCCCCGGAGCAACGTCGAATGAGTCGAACGAGTGGGCGTAGACTCCGTAAGGCACGCTCAGCGCCCTGGCCAGAAGCAGCGGCAAACTGCGACGGACGGTGTATCTCCAGAAACGCCGATTCGCAAGCGTCTCCTCACCGTAGACGAGGACCATGCCCGAGTTGTAGACGACACGCTCAGCCTCGTTGAGCGCGATGAGGGTGTTCGACTCCTCCCCGAGGCGATCGATGATGCGGTGGGGCAGCACCTCGAGCGCATACTCGGCCGCTGTCGCTCCCGGAGCGTGGAATTCGTCGCCAAGGGCCTCGGCGGCTTCGCGCAGCGCTCCCTCGAATGCCTCATCAGTATCATCTGCGATCACGCTGCAGCCCTTGAAGTGCCGGTTGAGATATGATCGAACGCGGCCAACCCCGGTTTCCGCAAGTACTACGCTTCGATACTCGGGAGCGTATCTTTCCAGGAGGCGAAGCAGGCCGGGAGTAATCGCGGCGTCCCCGATATTGCCGAAACCCCACGCGTATGCGATCACAATCGTCTTCGGCAAGCCAATCACCCTTTCCGTTTACTGTGGAGGCCCCCGTCCCCGCGGCGGCCGCGACAGTAGATGACGATGCCACCCCCGACGACAGGATATCTCGTGGTCAGATCACTTTTTGCCGCTGGGCGGGCAGGTATCACGCCATTTGCTGCGAACCTTGCGCCACTTCGACGCCATCACAGACGGCACCTCGCAACAGGAGGGGCGGCCATGGAGGACTTTCGAGCCGCGGCAATACAGACAAATGCGCCGCTCGGGGAGGTCGAGATGAACCTCGACCGCATCGAGCGCTATGCGAAGCAGGCCGTCAGCGAGGGCGCGCAGCTTGTCTGCTTTCCTGAATTGGCGATCTCCGGCCACTGGTGTTCAGGAGAGATCTGGAATGTAGCCGAGCCGGTTCCCGGCGGTCCAAGCTGTCAGCGGCTGGAAAAGCTGGCGTGGGACCTCGGTACATTCCTCTCCGTCGGCATCGCCGAGCGCGATGCGGGCGTCACATATAACACGCAGATGATCATCGGACCGCAGGGCTTCGTGGGGAAACAGCGCAAGCTGCACATGTCGGCGGACGAGTACTTCCACTTCCGCATGGGCGCTTCGATCAACGTCATCGACATCGGCATCTGTCGCCTCGGGATCGGCATCTGCTACGACACGGTCTTCCCTGAGACGGCGCGTATCGCGGCGATCAAGGGCGCGGAGGTGTACCTTGCGCCACACGCGGCGCGGTGTGGAAGGTGGAGCGCCGATCTGCAGCAGCAGCGGAAGAAGGTCGCGGCGGTGAAGAGCAACGCGCGGATGACCTTCCGCTCCCGCGCATGGGACAACGGGATGTTTGTCATCTACTGCAATCAGGCGGGGCCTGCCGGTGAGGACACGAACCACGCGGGCGGGGTGCTCTTCGTTGATCCGTCCGGGGACCTGCTTGCCGAGTCGCAGACAGACCTGATCGAGGACGAGATGGTTTTCTGTGATCTCGAGGCAGAGCTTTTCGAACTGCGGAGGCGCTCGCGGTGCTTCAACCTGCAGACGCGCCGTCCGGAGATCTACGGCGAGATCTGCCGGATGGGTGATTAGGCGGACTATCGTGCGGAGAGGCCGGACCCCGCTCCGGCCTGTGTCGGTTCCGCAATCTGATATGACGCGTGCGAATACGCGACATCACACCCGACATCACGTGCGCCCCCGACCGGCTACGGGATGAGAGGAGGCAAGTAGTCCAGATGCATCCGCTCTTCGAACCAGAATGTGTTCGTGAAGGGCTCGTCTGAATTGCGCAGACGTTCGGTCTCCGCCTCAAGCTCCTCAACGGTAGTGTTCCACAGCGTCAACTGCGAGCGTTGCGTTGCCTGAGTCAGCGGGCGAACGTGTGCCCAGTCACTCACGTCCAGCACCACGTCCGGAAGACGGTCCTGAACGCCCTTGTAGTACATCAGGTAGCCGACCTTCCAGACCTCGCCCAGTTCCGCGGAGACCGGATTGCCGGCCTGCCAGACGGCCTCGCGTGAGATTGCGTGAGTGTTCAGATGGTCGCGGTGCATGTCGTGCGGCCCGTGGGTGAAGACCACGTCAGGCCGCACCTGCCGCACCACGCGGATGAACTCCTTGAAGGTCTGTTTGTCATTGGTCAGCTCCATGTCGTCTGCGCCGATAAAGAGGCGCTCGGTGGTGCCGATGATCCCATCAGCCTCGGACATCTCCTCCGCCCGCATCTGCACGATTTCGTTCTTCCACTCAGGTTGCGGGTAGCCCTCGGAGCCGTTGGTCGAGATGCAGATGTGCACCTCCACTCCCCTATCCGCGAGCATCGCCATGGTTGGGGCCATCGTCAGTTCGTCATCGGGGTGAGCGCCGAATACGAGAATCCTCTGGTAGTCCATGCGTATCTCTCCAGGTCGCTTCAACTGCAAGCGCGAGGCTGAGTTTCCGCATCGAGAGCCCCGACACCTGCGCGTCTCGTGTTACATGTTACGTGGACTGATTACATTCATCCTGGCAGGGAGGGCCTTCAAAGGCAATATGGAAATGTCCGTTTGTGGTGGTCGTTGATAGTCGTTGCCTTAGCCCTGCGCCCCTCGCCCCTCGCCCTCGCGCGCGATCTGATAGCGCGTGTTGTGGTAGCTGCAGGTGTAGTCGTTCCTGACCGTGCGCGTCTCCTGGTGGCTGAGGATCGGGTCCAGATCGAATCGGCCAGCGGAGCGATGGGCATTGTGATCGCTCGCAGGCTCCACCACGAAGCGGCGGTTCTGATCGTCGATGAAGTGCTCTGTGAGATAGCGATTGGCCTGACCCATCTCGCCCCTGCCCTCCAGCCACGCGTGCTGTGAGCCGTCGATCTGCAGCAGCTCGCCGACACATGGCACTCATTGTGAGATTCATGCCCTCCTTCGTCGCGCCGCGGGGCATGCCCCGCAGGGGGAGGACATTTCTACTTTGCCCAAACCGGACATTATCACTTTGCTCCTACACACGCGCTCAAAGGGGGTTTACAGGTGGGCGGATTTCTGTTATAGTGAGGACGTGTTGAGCGCTCCCCGGTAGCTCAATGGTAGAGCGGATGGCTGTTAACCATTAGGTTGCTGGTTCGAGTCCGGCCCGGGGAGCCAATGCAATCTCTCACGGAACCACCCGTCAGGCCCATCGTCCCACTCCTCAATAATCATCGGGTGGTCATACAGCTCCAACTCCATGCGAGTTGGAGTTAGTCGTATCTCCTTGACCATCATCTGCATCAACTGCTGCCTGTCCACTGCCCCCAGGCTCTCATACAGGTCACTGAAGCTTTGAAGATTTGCAGTAAGCCTGTCAGGATCAGCCTTGCTCCTCTCAAGCTGCTCC
>JBNJEK010000047.1:0-20006 GCA_051745855.1 Armatimonadota bacterium | reverse complement strand
TGAGGGCACGCTCTTCGAGCGCTGTCAGGCGGAGTCCTCGTGGACGGTGCCGACAAGCGTCTCGCTGCTGACCGGCCTCGCCCCGCGCGAGCACCTCGCGGAGGGCCATCGCCAGCTTCCTGAGGACATGCCGTGCGTGCAGACCGTGCTGGGTGACCTGGGTTACACGACGCTGCTCGCGGGGGCGAACGGCTTCATCGGGCCGGTCACGGGGCTTGACCGCGGGTTCGACGTGGTGAGCAATCCGCGGCATGTAAAGCAACTGACGAAGCCCGTCACTGAGTACCTCACGCGGCGCCTCGGCTGGACGGACAACTGGGGCGCCGCCATCACCGGCAGGCTGCTGGGCGAACTGCGCCGGGCGTCGGAGCCGTGGTTCGCGACGCTGTGGTATAACGAGTGCCACCATCCTTACATGGGCAGGCGGCCCTTCAGCACGCGGTTTTTCGATCGCCCGCTGACATTGCGTCGCCGCTGGCGCCTCATGTCACGCATGCGGCATATGAAGGAGCTTGCGGCCACCGCCGATGAAGACGAGTGGCGCGACATACGCGCGCTCTACGACGGCACGATCGCGTACAACGACCACCTCGTCGGCGAGTTGCGCGCGGCGCTCGAGGAGATGGGGGCGTGGGATGACACGCTGGTCATCGTCACCGCCGACCACGGCGACCTGCTGGGCGAGCACGGTCTTGCCGGTCATCGCTGGGGCGTGGGACTCTACCGGCCTGTCACTCATGTGCCCCTGATCATGCGCCTGCCCGGGGGCGAGGGGGCGGGGAGGCGCTCGCGGGCCCTCGTGCAGCTTGGCGATGTAACTCACACCATCGCTGCGATCTGCGGCTGCAAAGATGCGCTGGCGCCGACGGCCACCCGACCGGTTGATCTGCGCGACGCCACCGCCGGCGTCGGGCGGGAATTTACGATCTCCGAGCGCGCCGCCATCGACGAGCACAGCTACCGGCGGGAGAAGCGGAAGAATCGCAGCTTCGACTACGGCCCGCACATGGGCGCAGTCTCGTTGATCAACGATGGCGAGTGGGAGTACGCCCGGTGGGAGACCGCCGGCGACGAACTCTTCAGCACCGCCGACGTCGAACAGACGAACAACATCATCGACGACCGCCCTGAGGTGGCGCGAAGGCTGCTCGACGAACTGGTCGCCTGGCAGGCCCGCGTCGAGCCTCATTCCTCCACGTCCGAGGTCGAGCATGAGCAGGACGAGGAAACGCGCAAGCGCCTTGAGGGGCTCGGGTATTATTGACAGCAAATCAGGCCGCGTGGGAGACGGGCGGTCTTCAGGAGGCAACGCCGTGGACAGACCGAACATTCTGCTGATCGTACTCGACTCCGCGCGAGCCGATCGTTTCTCGTGCTACGGGTATGAGAAGCCGACGACGCCGAACATCGATCGGATCGCCTCTGAGGGCACGCTCTTCGAGCAGTGCTGGGGGGAGTCGAACTGGACGCTGCCGGTCAGTTACTCGCTGATGACCGGACTTGCCACGCGCGAGCATGGCTCGGAGAACTACCGCGAGTTGCCTGACGGCCTGCCGACACTGCCGCGCGCGCTTGAGGGAAGCGACTGGCATACCATCCTCTGCTCGGCGAATGCGTTCATGGGCACCGCGACCGGTATGCACGAGGCGTTTGACGAGTTTGAGATGGCGAGTTACGAGCATCCGCTCTTCAAGCCGCTGCTGAAGTATCTCTTCCTGCGGATGGCGTGGGCGGACAAGGGCGGCGCCGACATCAACCGCAAGCTGCTCCGGCACCTTGCCACCACCGACGATCCGTGGCTGGCCGTGCTGTGGAATGATGAGCCGCACCACCCGTGGGTCGGGCGAGGGGAGTTCGCCGGGAAGTTCGCCGATCGCCCGATCTCGTTGAGGCGGCGATGGGATGTGCTGGGCCGCGCGAGGAGACTGCAGGAATTCGGCACGACCGGCTCCGAGCGCGATCTCGAGGACCTTAACGCGCTCTACGACGGCTGCGTGGGGTATGCCGACCATCTTGTCGGGCAGCTTCGCGAGCGTCTCGAGGCGATGGGGCGCTGGGACGACACCCTCGTGATCATCACCGCCGACCACGGCGACATGCTCGGCGAGCGCGGCCTGACCGGGCACGGGCGGCCGGCGGGCATGTACCGTCAGCTCATCCGCCTGCCGCTCGTGGTGCACGGCCCCGGCTTCCCCTCAGCGGAACGCAGCGGCGCGACCGTGCAACTGACCGACATCACGCAGACGGTGGGAGAGATCACCGGCGCCCTCGACGGTCTCGCGCCCACGGCGTCGTCGCGGGTTGACCTTCGCGACGCCGCGACCGGTGCCGGCCGGGAGTACGCCATCTGCGAGCGCATCGCATGGCCTGAGGAGCGCCTGCAGAGGGCGCAGAAGGCCAACCCGAGCTTCGATTTCTCACAGATGGTCGGCGAAGTGCGCTCATGCTTCCGTGACGGCTGGCATCTCGTGGACATGGCGACAGGCCCCACGGAACTTTTCGACACCGCCACTGACCCTCATGAGACCAGCGATCTGATAGAGCAGGAGGCTGACCTCGCGAGGGAGTTGCTTGATATCCTCGACGACTGGCGGCGCCGCGCGCAGCCGCACCCGGCCACCGAGGGCCTCGTCGAGCGCGATGATCCGAAGGTCGAGGCGCGCCTGCGCGGGATGGGGTATTTTTGAGCCGGCGGCTGCCGGCTGCCAGTCGGCGGCTACCAGCTCACGGCTGATGAGCCAACTTCTCAGTGGTGCGGAGGCTCTCCTCCGCACGTCTTTCCCGCAGCAGGGATCGTCGCGCCGGGATCAACCTTCAAGGGCGTCGCCCCCGGCGACGCCGGGGATCGGAGGCTCCGGGAGGACGCTTGATGGCGCGTCTTTGTCGTCGGACGGGTCGTCCGGCGACAGCCAGCCGATCAGCCCCTTGGAACAACTTCACTCAGGAGGCAACAACCATGCGCACCTGGGCTTGCACCGCCACATTCGCACTGGTGCTGACGGCACTCGTCGGCTGCTCCGCCACCGCCATCACCATCGACGGAAACATGGACGACTGGCCCGCTGATGCGGCGGTGTACGAGATGCCGGAGGATGCGCTCGCGGAGATCGCATCCCCGTTCGCGGCGGTGGAGAATCTCTGGGTCGCGCATGATGACACATTCCTTTACTTCCGCATCCGCTTCGAGCGCCCGCGGCCCTTCGCCGACGAGACGCAGGCGGATTTCGAGGAAGGCTACTGGGCGAACCGGCGGTACATTGTCCTCGACGTGAACGGTGATGCGCAGCCGGATTACATGACCACGCAGATCGACGTGGCCGACCGCGGCCTCAACAACACCTACGTGGTGGACCTCAGGGGCGATGAGGCGCAGACCTACCTGTGGTACGAGGGGCACGGGGCGTGGGACCCCGAGACCGGGCCGATGGGGCACTACTCACCGGACGGACGGGAGATCGAGATTCGCGTTCCGCGCGAGCCGCTGGACATCCAGGGCACCACGATCGGAGTGCAGGTGAAGATGAGCCTGCGCGATGGAATCGAGGGGCCGAATCAGTGGACGAACCACGTCTATCCGTCCGGCGACACTTTCTTCCTCTACGACATCGCAACCGCGGCGGCGATCGAGGAGACAGACGGTGAAGGGCCCCCGGCGCTGTCGATGGTCCGGGCCGACGCTGCTCCGGAGCTTGACGGAGCGCTCGACGACACAACCTGGGAAACAGCGGCGGTACTCGAGGACTTCGTGCTGAACCGCGGGAACGCCCCGGCACAGGCCCAGACGCGCGCGCAGATCACATGGGATGACCGCGCGCTCTACCTCGCGATCCGGGCCGAGGAGCCGCAGATGGACCGGCTGAAGACCGAGGCCGTGGAGGCCGAGGCCAAACGCGTGTGGAGCGATGACCTGATCGAGCTTTTTGTGGACTTTCACAACGACGACAGCACCTTCACCCACCTTGGCATCACCGCCGCGGGCGCGACGGTCGGGCAGTTCAACGTGGTCCGCGGCTCCGCGAAGACCGCGATCGACATCGAGCCGGAGATGGATGTGGCGTGGGCGCACGGTGACGGCCACTGGATCCTTGAGGCCGCGATCGGTTGGAGCACATTCGGCGTCAGGCCGCGCACGGGCGAGGTCTGGGGGCTGAACGTCAACCGCGGGCGGCCGCATGCGGGGGAGTACTCCTCCTGGGCGGGCGTGCAGGGCTCATTCCTGCAGCCGACGGCGTTCGGCGAGATGTACTTCCCGCACGAGGACGGTCTGAGGGTGATCAGCCGCGGGATGGCTGCCCGTGCGGGCAACGCCAGCCAGGCGAACACGTTCGTGGCGGAGATGGCGGATGCGCCGCTCACGGCCTCTGTCGCGGTCAGGGCAGGCGGTGACGAAAGCTTCGCGGACACCGCCGTTGCCGCGGCGGGCGAGACGCTCGAATTGCCCTACGTGGTGACGGGCGACGCGGGGGAGACCGTCGCGTTCAACGTCACGAGCGGTGACGTCGCGCTCTATGAGTCGTCGATCCCGGTCGTGCAGACGGATTTTCCGAAGGTCTGGGTGACGGAGGACCCGGTCTTCGGGGAGCTTCTGGGCGATGAGGGGCCGGGGATGGCGGCCGAGGGCGTCATCTACTGGGCGCACGACATTAACGGTGGTAATATTGCTCCGGTGGTCCTCAAGCACGCGCAACCGTGGACGCTGCGTGGCTCGTATGAGCAGGCCGTCGAGCACAACCTTCACTACCTCGACGGCGGGACGCTGCTCGGGCGCGACCCGTTCCTCACGCGCAAATTCGCGGACGAACTCGGCGTGAAGATCATCGCGATGGGAAGCCAGCGCGCGGGGACCGAGGACACGCCGCGCGGCGACCGCGACTATGCTTACGTGATCGACTATGAGAACCAGGAGGTCTACCTCCAGCGCCTCGGCGACTACGTCCGCGAGTGGCGCGAGCATGTGTGGGGAACCAACACCGCCGATGAGTTCCAGGACCATCAGTTGACGCTGGGCCTGAAGCTCCACTACGACGGCGACGGGCCCTATCCTTTCATGGAGCAGGTGGACAGCGAGGTGCGCGAGGAGTTCGGCTACGGACAGTTCGGCATCCCCGAGTCGCTCGATGATCGCAACCCCTTCCGCTGGATCGCGTACCGCCGCTGGTATAACGATCGCTTCATGGACTTCCAGCAGCGCATCTACGAGATGGTCAAGGGCATCGACGAGGACCTCGTGGTCGTGGGTCCCGACCCGATCTCGCAGGTGCAGCCCTTCGACTACTCCGGCTACGGGCGCTGGTGCGATGTGGTGACCCATCAGACCTACCCGCGGGGCTCGCGGGAGCAGGATGTGGCGTGGATCACGAAGACCGTCCGGGACCTCTCGGCCGTTCCGACGATGCCCTGCACGCACGTGGAGAATTACGCCAACAGCTTCCGGCCCGACGAGGTGCGGGAGTTGATGAGCCAGGTCTACCGCGGTGGCGGTGAGGGCTTTCATCTTTACATGCCGGACACATCAGGCCGCCGCACGCCGCACAACATGGAGCTTGACCGCTTCGGCTCATGGACGCGCCATCGCGAGGTGATGGGCATCCTCGAGCAGTCCCGCACGATGGACCGGCCGGTGCTGCCGGACAGCGACGCCGCGATACTCTTCTCGAACGATGCGTACATGGCGGAGTTCCTCGGCGGGCGACAGGGCGATGATCCCTACCGCTGGATGTTCCAGCTCATCGGCCCCTACGCGGGCGGCTGGTTCACCGTCATCAGCGACAATCAGATCGGCCGCGGGGAGATCGACCTGTCGCAGTACTCCACGATCTACCTGCCCGAGGCCGAGTATCAGCGCCGTGAGGTCGCAGAGGCGCTGGCGGCGTGGGTCGAGGCCGGTGGCAGGCTGATCGTGACCGATCCGGAGGCGTTCACCTGGCACCTCGACGGCTCGGAGATGACTGACCTGCGCTCGCGCCTCTTCCCCGTGACCGGCGAGGCGAACGGGGCGGAGGCGGTTGGCGCCGCCACCGGCTGCCCGGTGCAGGTCGAGGGCGCGTTCTCAGTCTTCTCCGACGCCGCCCCGCTGGAGTTGGCCGACGGCGATCGCGCGTTGCTCGTCTATGACGACGGCTCAGTTGCCGCTGCCGCGCGAAGCATCGGCGCGGGCGAGGTCTGGTACTTCGGCTTCGACCCGATGAGCCAGCGCGCCCTCGGCTCGGAGTGGGTGGCGTGGTGGACGGCCGTCCACGCATCCATCGGCGAGGAGACCGATCTGCCGATCTGGCGCTTCACGCTGCCGCCGGTGGAGGGCGTGGCGATCGAGCCGCCCGCGGGCCGCTGCCTCACCGGCAACTACCACGCGTGGGACACCAACGAGGCGATCCCGATGGCGAACCTCGAGGTCGATGGCAGCTACTCGTACTCGCTCGCTCCCGACTGGGGCAGGGACGAGGGCGGGGTAGAAGATGTCGCGTTCGCCGATGGCGACCTTGTGGATCGGCGCTCGGCGCTGGAGCACAGGGATGAGGACTACGACGCACACTTCCGGAAGTTCGCGGTCGGCTGGGAGACCCTCGACCCGGTCACGATCGAGTTCGATCTCGGTGAGGCATTCGCGCTCGATCGCGTGTGGCTGCTGACCGGTCGCTCAAAGCCGGCGATGCAGGTGACGGGACTGGTTGACGGTGAGTGGGTTACGCTTGGCTCGGCGGAGACGGGCCAGCTTGACTATCGGCACGAGTTCCCGGAGACCGTCATTCCGATCGCGGATGACGCGCCGCTGGTGCAGCGGCTCCGGCTGAAGATCGCCACCCGCCAGGAGGGCCAGCGGCTGATCATCCCGGAGGTCGAGATCTGGGCGCGGTGAGCGCGGGGGGGACAGGGCAGGGGCGAAGCGGGGAGAGTGAAACATCACCCCGGAAGAATCCAATGAACAACCTCTCCCCGCAAGCGTTCTGCAAGATACAGAACGCTTTTGATCGTTCCTGGCGGGAGGCTGCGCTATGAACTCTCTCGTGAGGTCCACCGTCGCACTGCTGATCAGCCTGATCCTCTGCGCCCCCATGGTGTCAGCGGCCAGGGATCCCGCGGATCCTCTCGGCATCGCCTTTATGTGGTACGCCCGATCAGAGCAAGCCGCGACCCGGCTCACCTCCGAGCACGATTTCGTTGACCTGATCCTCGGCGGCGATAAGTTGCGCGTCTTCGATGAGATCGCGCCTCCCGTCCGGGTCGTCTGCCTCTCGCTCGCCCTGCATCGTCACGAAGCTCGTCCGTTCCCGGGTGTAGCCGAGACCATCGAAATGCTGCGCGGCGCCTCCATCGACCCCGACCGCGTCATCATCGGCTACAATCCTGAGCGCAGCCCCGGCACAACCACCGAGGAGATGGACAACCTGCTGGAGAGCGTGCGGACGGCCAAAGCCATGGCGGACGACTTCGGCAGTCCGCTGCTGGTCGGGCCGGGTCTTCGTGAGATGCGCCAGCATGAGGAGCTTTACCCCGACCTTGCCCGACACAGCAACATATGGCTGGTTCAGTCGCAGAGCCTCCAGATGCACGTAAGCCGCGAACTGAAGACGCCTGAGGAGTACCGTGCGGGCGTCGAGAGAATCGTAGAAATGCTGCGGGAAGGGAATCCGGAGATCAGTGTCTTCGTCCAGATAGTCGCCAGTGGGAAACCGGACGCTGATCTGTTCACCGCCGAGCAGATGGTGGGGCATATCAGGGCGATCGAGGATCTTGTGGACGCGGTACGCATCTACGGCGGGTCTCCCGAACTGTTGAACGAGATTATCGATCTGCTTCGGCCGCAATCCGCCGACGCCGCCGAGTGAGCCCGAGGAGGGACCGCAGATGCTGCAGAGTCAGAGGCTGTGGCTTATTCCGCTGATGGTGCTCACTGGCGCGATGCCCCTCGCGGCGCAGCATGATTGGCAGACCATCGCCATCCCGATGCGTGACGGTGCGGCGCTGGCGACGGACGTCTACCTGCCCGACGGCTACTCACCTGACACCGCTCCGGTCGGCCTCCCGATCATCCTCGTCTGCACACCCTACGGCAAGGATCGCGGCAATGCCGTCGAGTTGTGGCGCGATTGCTTCCTCGCCAACGGCTACGCTTTCGTGGTGCAGGATATGCGAGGATTCCATGCCTCCTCAGACGCCGGAAAGGGCGCGCCACGCCATTACGACGGCTACGACACAATCGAGTGGCTGGCTGAGCAGCCATGGAGCAATGGCAAGATCGGCATGCTCGGCTACTCCCATCTCGGGGCTGCACAGTACGAAACGGCCATCACCGACCCGCCGCACCTTACGTGCGCCATCCCCGCGCAGGCCCCCGGCAACTACTACACCGATTCGCTCTACCCACCGGTGTTCCGCAAGGCCGACTGGGAGACCATCCTGCGTGGGCCCTTTTCGGAGCGGACGCAGCAGCTCATCAACAAGCGGATTCGGGGCTACCGGACCTCTCAGATTGCCAGCTTCAACACTCCGATGATGCACAGCGCGGGCTGGTTCGACTTCTACAAGGAGGGCGCGGTCGAGATGTTCCGCGCCTTACAGCATCAGGGCGGGCCGCAGGCGCGGGGTAATCAGAAGCTGACTATCGGCCCGTGGGGGCATGGCGTGCTGCAGGAGCGCGACCTCGGTCAGCCGCTCGAGCTGCCAGGCGGGTTGGTGTTCCCTGCAAACGCGAAGCTCAACTGGCGCGATGAGGTCTGGCTGCCGTGGTTCGACTACTGGCTGAAGGGCGAAGCAACCGGCGTGATGGAGGAGCCGGCGGTGAGGTACTACCTGATGGGAGCGACCGGCGAACCCGATGCGCCGGGCAATGAGTGGATCTCAGCGGATATCTTCCCGCCGGACACGTCTTCTGTCGCCTACTATCCCCACTCCGACGGTGTCCTTCGAATGGAGCCGCCCGCCGTTGGCGGGCAATCAATGCAGTACCGCTATGATCCGAGCGACCCGGTTCCGACCGTTGGGCGTGTACACGCGAGGATGCCGGTCACCGGGCCGTACGATCAGCGCCCGGTGGAGGACCGTCCGGATGTGCTGGTCTTCACGACCGAGCCACTCGCGGACCCGCTGGCCATCGTCGGGCAGATCGGCGTGACGCTGTGGGCATCATCGGACCGCGTGGACACGGACTTCACCGCGAAGCTTACGGATGTCCATCCTGACGGGCGCTCGATGATCTTCCTCGACGGCATCGTCAAAGCACGCTACCGCAACACATTCCTACAGGAAGAGCTTCTGACCCCGGGCGCGATCTACGAGTTCAAGATCGATCTCGGCTACATCGCGATTGCGGTGCCCCCGGGGCACCGCCTGCGCCTCGCGATCGCGAGCAGCAATTTCGACCGCTTTGACCTCAACCCCAACACCGGCGAGCGGTACGGTGACCATGCCCTGACCCGCTCGCTGCTCGCTGAGCGCCTCGGCGTCGAACCCGCCCGGGGTGAACCCGCGTACAGCAATGCCCTCGTCGCCACCAACACCATCTACATGGATGCTGACCACCCGACACGAGTCACATTGCCGGTGCTGCCGTGACCGCTCACTTCCGCCCCTGATACCACCGCGAGAATGACTGCGGAGAGGAGAAGCCCAACTCCTCCGCGCACTCGGCATACGTGCTCCCTGCCGCCACCATCTCCCGCGTCCGCGCGAGGCGGCAGACGTCGATGTACTCCAGCACCGTCATCCCCGTCTCGCGCTTGAAGAGGCGGGCGAAGTGATACTTGCTGTAGCCCGCGAGGCGGGCAAGGCTCGCAAGGTCATCGCCCCGGCCGGCGGTCTCCTCGATGTGGTCGCATATCGCCTCCACCACCGCGCGTTGAAAGCCTCGCTGATCGTCGGCGCTCGCGGCGTCATCACCGGCCTCGAGCAGCGTGGCGACCAGCAGTTGCGCCACCGCCATCAGCCGCAGTCGCCGAACCTCCGCCGATCCCCGCTCCCAACCGCGCTTCCACTGCGCGACCGCGTCCTCCGTCCCAGGCAGTACAAGCGCCCACTCCCTGCGCCAGCGACCGTCGGCCACCTCGATCATTCGCGCGGTAGCGCGGTTGCCATGCAGCGCGAACCACAACTGCCGCGCATCGGGCAGATGGGGCGGCGGTTCGGCGTCGTGCGCGTCAAAGGGGCCGAAGAAGAAGGCGGTGCCCGGTCGGCAGCGAAAGATGCGTTCACCGTGAGCGTGGCAACCGCCGCCGCTGACGACCATCATGATCTCCGGGTGCGTGTGAGCGTGCGGGTTTTCGCGCAGCCAGCGGTCATGCCGCGGGTCGTCCACGGCGTCCTCGGCCGTGTCGCCGAAGACGGGATACCACCGCTCGGCGTGAAACAGCAGGTCGATCTCGTCTGGATTGAGAAGTGTGTTTTCGACGGGCACCGGTCTTCGCACTCCTTGTATATGAATCGCACGAATTGTTTATTGCATTGGCCGCTGGTGCGCGCTTAGTATAATCAGGAGGGATGTCACGCGCAATAATGGGTAACGCGAACAGACCCCCGGCGAGGGTGCCGGGGACACAACAGCCACGGCTGAGCATTCCGCTTCGGAGGTGCCGTCAATGAAGGCCGGACGCGAAGAACTGATGGAGATTGTCGATCTGTGGGGCTACTCGGATGACGCGCAGGATAAGATACTCGGGATCCTCGAGAGTGAGGACGTGCCGCCACCGCATCTCTTCCGCTACTACGGCCCCACCGACGGAAAGGGGAAGGTCTGGCAGGCCGAGCGGCTCTTCGAGGAGGCCATCGGCACGGAATACGCGCTCGCGGTCAACTCCGGCACCTCCGCGCTGATGTCGGCGGTCGCGGCTGCCGGGATTGGCCCCGGTGATGAGGTGCTGGTCCCGGGGTATACGTTCTTCGCATCGGCCTCGATCATTGTCGCATCACGCGCGATCCCGGTCATATGCGAGGTCAACGATTCGCTGAATATCGACCCGGCGGACATGGAGAGGCGTATCACTCCGCAGACGAAGGCCGTCATCGTTGTGCACATGAAAGGCAATCCGGCGGACATGGACGGCGTGATGGAGGTCGCGAAGAACCATGACCTGATCGTCATCGAGGACGTCGCGCAGGCCTGCGGCGGCTCATTCGGCGGGGACAAGCTTGGCACCATCGGCGACCTCGGCTGCTTCAGCTTCGACTTCTACAAGATCGCGCAGTCAGGTGAGGGCGGCTTCGTTATCACAGACGATCAGTTCCTGAACATGCGCGCGCAAAGCTGGCACGACACTGCGGCCTGCTGGCGCCCCGATCGCTACGCCGAGGAGCGGCGGGAGGGCGAGCTTTTCTGTGGAGAGAACTACCGGATGAGCGAGATGCAGGGCGCGGTGGCTCTGGCGCAGATCCGCAAACTGCCCGGCTACATTGAGCGCATGCAGGCGGCCAAAAAGCGCGTGCGCGACCGCATCATCGAACAGCACGGCTTCACACTGCGCCGCCAGCCTGACCCGGAGGGCGATGCCTCGACATCGATCGTGATGTTCGCGCCCGACGTCGAGAGCCGCAAGGCGATCGTGGAGGCGGCCGGTGAGCGTGGTGTCGGAGTCGGCGGGCGCTTCGATCAGACCGTCCGCGACTGGCACGTCTTCAACTTCTGGGAGCACATCCTCGAGCAGAAGACGGTGACCGAGGAGGGCTGCCCCTTCACCTGCGGCTACTACGAGGGCACGCTGCCGGACTACGGGCCGGAGATGTGCCCGCAGACGCTCGACCTGCTCGGCCGCTCGCTGCACACCGGTGTAGGCGAGCACTGGACCGACGAGGACGCGGAGAAGATCGCCGAAGGCATCAACGGAGCGGTGGAGGAAGTGCTGGGGTAAGTCGTTCCGACGTTATGTCGTTACGTGTCACGGGCGTCTCGCCCGTGAGTTGTTCAGTCGCGGGTGATGCCCTGGGCCAAACGACGCACGGGCGGGACGCCCGTGCCACGAACGACGAAAGGCAACGACGCGGAGGCGCAGAACTCCGGGAGGCCATCGACATGAACGTCCTGCTCATCACCGCGGACACGCTGCGCGCCGATCACATGAGCGCGTACGGCTACTGGCGCGAGACCTCGCCGAACCTCGCGGCGCTGGCCGAGGAGGGCGTGCGCTTTGATCGCTTCATCGGCCAGTGCGCGCATACGCTGCCCTCGTTCACCAGCATGATCAGCGGCCTGACGCCCTTTCAGACGGGCGCGGTCGCCACGCTCCACTGCGTCCCGGACACCCCCAGCGGGAAGCTCTCCGACGAGACGCCGACGCTGGCGGAGACGCTCTCGAAGGCTGGCGTGCACACCATCGCGGTGGACAATCTGATGCAGTTCGCCTGCCACCCAAGCTGGGTCGTGCGCGGCTTTGCGGAGTACATCAACCCGAACCCGGAGAGCTTCGTCACGCGCCTGATCGCCGAGCGCATGAACAAAGTCCTGCTGCCGGTGCTGGAGCGGCAGCCGAACCCGTTCTTCATGTGGGCGCACTACTGGGACCCGCACCGGCCGTACAATCAGCCTGACGCTTACTTGCGTCCTTTCACCGATGACGGTTCGGATCAGATCCGTACGACGCCGGATGGCCGGGAGTACATCCCGACGTGGGGGACGCTGGAGGCGCTGGAGCGCTCGTCCTGGGACGATGGCGGGCATGTTGATCACCAGCCCGACCGCATCTGTGACGCGCGCGGGATGATCGATGCCTACGATGGCGAGATCCTCTACCTCGATGAGCACCTCGGCCGGATTTTCGATGCCCTGAAGGCGCAGGGGCGCTGGGATGAGACCTGCATCATCGTCACCGCCGACCACGGGGAGACGATGGCCGACCACCTCACGCATTTCGCGCACGTGGAGGCTCTCGACGCCTGCACGCACATCCCGATGATTATCAAGCCGCCTGCCAGCATGGAGGTTGCGGAGAGCGTCGGCGGCCTCGCGACACATACCGACATCCCGGCGACCATCCTTGACCTGCTCGACGTGGAGCCTGAGATCGAAATGCACGGAAAGAGCCTCGTGCCGCTCATGACGGGTGAGGTAGAGTCTCCCCGGGACCATGTGGTCTCGTCGGGCATGTATCTGCTCGACCGTGATGACGTGTGGAAGTCGATCGAAGCTTCCGTAAGGACCGAGCGATGGCGCCTGCGCCGTCGCGCGCCGCTGGGTGATGAGTATCCGATGCGCGGCCTGAAGCTCTCGCGGCTGTGGGAGGTCATCGCTCGGCTTTACGAGGACGAACCCGAGTACGAACTCTACCGATCGTCCTTCGATCCGGATGAACTCACGGACGTATCTGAGCGGCACCCGGACGTTGTCGAGGAACTGGACGCGCTGCTCGAGCCGGCGGTGACCTCACCTTACTTCTACCACGCGGGAGAGAGCGATGGCTGATATCCGCTACTTCGACGCGTTCTGCGTGCTGGGCCGCACCGTGCGAATGACGGCTGGCCTTCCGGAGACCCCCGAGGCGATCCTCGCGGAGATGGACCACGCGGGGATTCACGAGGCGCTGGTCGTCGACTCGCTGGCGATGGAAGCAAACCCGGCGACGGGCAATGAGCGCCTGCTCGAGCGCGTGCGCGAGCATCCGCGCCTGCACCCGGCGTGGTGCGGGCTTGCGAGCGCAAGTGGGGAGCTTCCGCCGCCGGACGAACTTGTCGAGCGAATGCGCGCGGAGGGCGTGGGCGCGCTATTCCTCTTCAGCGGCCTGATGGACGTGCCGCTCGCGGCGTGGGCCATCGACGACCTGCTGGCCGAGCTTGAGGCCGCGCGTGTGCCGACCTTCATCTCCACCGAGCGCTGGCGCGACCGCGCGGGAGACTGCATGGACTGGGACGCGCTGATGCGCATCTGCCGCGACTTCCCCGACCTGCCCGTCATCGCCACTGAGCCGCGAAACATGTGCCACCAGCGGAGCGCGTATGCGGCTCTCGACGCGGCGGCGAACCTGCGGCTGGACCTCGCGGCGTTATGGCGCGCGGGGATCATCGAATACGTCTGCGAGCAGTGGGGCGCGGAGCGGCTGCTCTTCAGCGCGGGCCTGCCCTCGCGCGTGCCCGCCGCGCCGAAGATGCAGCTTGACTGGTCGAATATCGGCGAGGATGACCTCGCGAAGATCGCCGGCGGCAACCTGCGCGAGTTACTCGCGTGGAATGAGAATGTGCAGTCAGTTGCGGACGAGGTGTCATTCCCCGCACCCGTGGACGAACTCCACCGCATGGCCCGCGACCGCGAGGACATCTCAGACCAGGGCTTCATGGATTGCCACGGGCACCTCGGCCGCGCGACGCCGAACCACGTGAACCACCTCCCCGTCGAGGGCATGCTCGCGGAGATGGACCGCTGCGGGATCGAGCACTGCCTGGTGTTCGGCCTTGAGGGCGTGCTGGGCGATGAGACGTGGGCCAACGACTACGTCGCCGACGCCGTCGCTCGCTACCCGGATCGCTTCACGGGCTTCACGATGGTGAATCTCAACCACGGTGAGTCGGCGCTGCAGGCGGAGATGCAGCGCGGGTGGGAGATGGGCCTGCGCGGGGTGAAGCTGATCAATTCCTATCAGAACTACCCCACTGAGGGCCCGCTGATCGACGTCGCGGTCGAGTTCTGCCACGAACGCGGCCTCTTCGTGCTCAACCATGACTGGGGCTCCTCGGCGCAGCTTGAGCGCCTGTGTTCCACGTACCCCGACGCCTGCTTCATCACTGGCCACGCAGTGCCCACCTACCCGGACCTTGTCAGCCGCGTGGAAAACGTCTTTGTCTCGACCTGCCCCTTCCACACCTGGCGCAAGACCGAGCATTTCGTCGAGATCTACGGCGCGGATCGCCTGCTTTTCGCCAGCGACCTGACTGACCTGCCGATCGCGTGGGGCCTCGGGCCGATTATGTACGCGCGTATCTCAGAAGCGGACAAGCGGAAGGTCCTCGGGGGTAACCTGCGGCAGCTACTGCCGAAGTACGCCGGCTCCTGACGCGATGGCGCCCTGTGACAATCACGTTCGATCGAGGCCTTTTGCCGTGCTCCCCCCTCATCCCGCCTGACGCTGCGCTGTTTGCAGCGTCAGGGAGCAGGGAGAGGGGGGATGGCCGAGCGCAGCGAGGTCAGGGGGGTGAGGCCCGGCTGCCCGCATCCCGAAGCGGACAAGCGGAAGGTCCTCGGCGGCAATCTCAGGAAACTCCTCCCGAAGTACGCTCGCGAATAAGACGCCTGTCGCATCAACCGGAGGACCTGCCATGCGCGCTCTCGCAGTCACGCTTGCGCTTATCTTCGCATGCACATCACTCGCATTCGCCGCCGACCCTGTCCCCGTCGCCCTCTGTCCGCAGGTGGACGATGCGCCTGCCATCGATGGATCGCTCGAGGACACCGCCTGGGAGCAGGCTGAGGCGCTGCGGCCTTTCGAGCGCCACGACGGCACCGGCCTCGCCACCGAGCAGACCGATGCATTTCTGTGTTCGGACGGCGAGACGCTCTTCATCGGATGCGTGCTGCACGAGAGCGCGATGGACAACCTTGCCGCAGAAGAGACCGCGTATGACGATTCGGCGATCTTCCGGCAGGACGTGGTGGAGTTTTTCATCCAGCCTGACCTCGATCAGGAGCAGTACTTCCACCTGGCCGCAAGCGTGGCGGGCTCACGCCGCGACGCCATCGCGACCGGTGGCGCGCAGGACTGGAATGCGCAGTGGCAGGCCGCGACCTCGCTCGGCGAGGACCGCTGGACGCTGGAGGTCGCGATTCCCCTGGCGGAAGTCGATCTCGCGGGCATCGAGGCCGGGCAGGCAATCGGCCTGAACATCTGCCGCGAGGAGAAGCCGCGCGATGAACTGAGTTGCTGGTCACCCACGCTCGGCCCTTTCCACAATCAGTCGCGCTTCGGCGAAGTTATCTTCTTCAGCATCGAACCACTGGCCGCGCAACGCATTGCATCGGCTGATGAAGCGGTCCAGTCGGCCGCGGATGCTGATGCCGACGCGGCCGCCGATCTCGAGGCGCGCCTTGGTGCTCTGCGTGAAGGGCTCGCCGGCCAGATCGATGGCGCAACGTGGGCCGACGCGCGCGAGCAACTGACCGCCCTGCGCGATGACGCCGAGCGCATTGCGCTGGCAGGCCGCGAGGCGATCGTGTGGCAGGTGAACCCATGGGCGCTGCCCGCGCACACGGAGCTTCCCGGGCGCGACGTCAGCGAGGTCGAGCAGGTGACCGTGCGCCTGATGCAGGACGAGTACGAGACGGTGGCGATCGGCATCGCGAACCCGGGAGAGGAGTCGCTGGCGTATCACGTGAGCGCCACGGACCTGCTCCGCTGGGAAGCAAGCGAGGAGATCCCGGTGGAGGACCGCATCCAGCTTCGCGAGGCCGTCTCGCTGAAGACGCGCACGGGCGGGATGGTCCGCGACGCGCTGCCGGGCCTCGGCCCGGCATCGAGGCTGGTGGTGCCGGGCGGACAGAACGCGGTGCTGTGGCTGACGGTACATGCGCGCGACCTTGAGCCGGGCCGCTACCTCGCGGGGATCGACCTGCTGCCGATGGTCGGCGAGCAGCGCCGCAACGTGCGCCTGAGCATCCAGGTGCACCCGACGCAGATGACGAAGGATGGGCCGCCGTGGCTGAATACGTGGGCGTATCTGCGGCGGGCGGAGGACTTCGGATGGGAGGAGAAGGGCGCCGAGGATCTCCGCGAACACTACTGCAACGTCTACCTCATTCAGTACAATGACTTCCCATGGCCGACCGTCGATGACGAGGGCAACATTGTCGAGCCGCTGGAGTTCAGCACCATGGACGCGCGCATCGAGTTGGTGCCCGACGGCTTCTACCTGCTGTCGCCCGCCATGCACTGGAACGCCGACCTGAACACCGACCTTGAGCCGTGGTCGCCGGAGCACAAGCGGGCGCTGGGGCAGTGGGCCATCGCCATCCGCGACCACCTTGCCGAACTGGGCATCGACCGCGACCGCTTCGCGTGGTATCCCAAGGACGAGCCGTCCACCGATGAGTACGCGCAACTTGTGCGCAACTTCGCCGAGGCCGTCCATGCGGCCGATCCCGAGATGCAGGTCTTCGCGAACCCCTTCAGCCGCACGACCTTCGAGCAGATCGAAGTGATGGGCGACGAGATTGACATCTGGTGCCCGAACCTGAGCGGTCTCGACGAGGATGAGATCGCGTTCATGCGCGAGACCGGTGATCGCATGTGGAGCTACCGCGTGCTCAGCCGCCTGAGCAACCCCTACGGCGGCTATCGCGCGCCGTGGTGGCAGGTGCGCGATCTCGACATGACCGGGTACGGCTACTGGGCATACGACAGCATCGACGGCGACTGCTGGGACGATTCTGACGGACGCACCTCGGATTATGCGGTGTACTACGAGGGCGAGAACGGGCCGATCACGAGCGTCCGCTGGGAGGCCTCGCGCGAGGGCGCTGAGGACTTCCGCTACCTGCAGATGCTCGACCGCCTGATCGTCGAGGCGCGTGAGGCCGGGCATGGAGAGGCCGCCGATGAGGCGCAGGCGACGGTGGACGCCGCGATGGCGGCGGTGCTCGGCGATCAGTCAGACCGCTCGCTGGCAGACGCGCAGCATCCGAAGTTGCTGGCGGCTGTGATGGATCTGCAGGTCGCACTCGGCCGCGCGGACGAGGCGACGCTGGCGGCGATGGAGGGGCCGCTGCCGGTGTGCGTCACCGGCAACGCCGGCCCGCGGTTCGAGAACCTCGACGTACCCGGGTGGTATACGTACTCGATCTTCCCCTCACACGAGTGGAATGAGCAGAGCGGCGTGACAGAGGGCCGCGTGTGGTTCGATGGCGAGGACGCCACCGAGGGCCCGCAGACGGAGAACGGGATCGGTGGCGACCTGGTGGACGGAAGCTGGTTCTACCGCAAGCAGTACGTAAACCTCTGGCGGTGGAGCCCCAACACGATCGAGGTCACGTTTGACCTGCAGGAAAGCTTCGACCTCACGCGCGTCGATCTCTTTGCACACACGCAGGAGGATGAGAGTCGGCGGCTGTCATCGGCCCAGTTATTCGTGAGCGAGACCGGCGAGGACGGCAGCTTTGTTCCGGTGGGGGAGATCCCCGACGCGCCGTCGGCGGAACTCGGCGCGGAGGGACAGTACGTCTTCGAGTTCGACGCGAGCGCCCGCTACATCAGGATCGTGGCCTCGAAGAAGGGCACGACGATGGTGCTTGGCGAGGTGCGGATCTGGGCTGAGCAGTAGGCTCGGACACAAGCGGCGCCCGGAGCTCGGCCCTCCGGGCGCCGGACCCGGTCTTCAGAGTATCCCCGCCACGTCCGCCGCGATCTCGCCCGTCACGATGGGCAGGCTGCGTGTCACGAAGCGCCGCCTCTCACCAGCGGCGTCTTCATAGTCGCCGACCACCGCCAGTCGTGTCAGGCCCCCGGGCGGGTTGAAGCGCACTTCAGCGCGGCCCGCGTCGGCGGGAAGGCGACCAAGTTCAATGAGAGGCCTTCCCGCCGCGTCCTGCAGCACCACGTACGCCTCAATGTCCCCGAAGTCGCGGCCGGGCACATCTTCCACGCGGGTCACGGTCGCCGCCACCCCGTCGCCGGGTTGCAGGTGCAGGCCGAAGGTGCGCTCTCGCGTCAGCTCGCCATCGAGTGCGAACTCGAAGGCCGGCGCGTTGTGCGGATGGACGGCCTCGCCGGCCAGCAGCGCGCGCCCGAGACCGGGGACGATGTTCTGCGCCTGGTCGAATGCGTAGTTGAAGATGGTGAAGCCGTCGGCGCCGAGGTTCCGGGCGATCTGCACCTGCCCGGCAACGCGGTCGGCCGACAGCGTCGATCTTGACGCCGATGCGCCGATGCCCGGGTAGAGCGGCACGCGGCCGGCAACCTGCTGGACCTGGCGAGCCACGGTCGTGGCGAAGGTGGCGTCGGAATTCGTGTAGTTCATCGGGCAGAGGAAATCCACCCAGCCCTGCTCCACCCAGTGCAGCCAGTCCTGGCCGATGCTCGCGCGTGTGCCGGGGTAGTTCTGAAAGACGGCCGCGGAGATCTTCACATGCGGCTTGATCGCGCGCACCTCCCGCGCCGTCGCCTCCACCAGCGCCGAGATCTGATCGCAGCGCCACTGCGTCCACGCGTCTTCGAACTCATCGGTGCGCAGGTCCTCCGGCCAGTTCTCGACACGGAGGCCCGTGTCGCGCTCGAAGCGCTCGTGGCAGCCGTCGCAGTAGCAGCTTTGCGTCCCGGGGTAGCGGATGTAATCAAAGTGTACACCGTCCACGTCGTAGTTGCGCGCAACCTCGACCATCGTGTTCAGCTCAAGCTCAAGATTGCGTGGATCGGACGGGCAGAGCCACTCCATCTCCTCGCCGGCAAACGACCGCTGCAGTCGCCCCTCCTCGCGGAGTTGCTGCACAAATTCCTCCGGAGCGGCACTTCCCATCCGCCAGTTGACCTTCCACGGATGCACCTCGATCCCGTGGCGCTTCCCCGCCGCCACGCACTCGGCGATCTGATCGCCGCGTTCGGCCACCACCGGGTGATGCGGGAGATAGTCGCTCTCGTAAAGCGCCACTCCGCCCCAGAGCATGTTCGGCACCACCGCATTGAAGCCGTTGTCGGCGAGATTCTGCATCGACTCCTCCCACGTGTCGAACGCGCCGGTGCCCGAGTGCTCCCACCACGCACGGAACTCGGCGTCGCGTGGGGTGTGGGCGAGCAGATAGGCGTCGCGCAGCCGGTCCCACGCCTCCCCCGCGGTGTCCACGGCGCTCGGGTACTGTTCGGCCGCGGTTGCCGCTCGGGCGTCCGCCAGCAGGTCGCGGTGCTCGGCGACCAGCCTTTCGATCGCGGCGGGGTCGGGCGCGTCTGCCGCATGGCGCTCGATCCACGCGAGGGCCTCGTCGATGCCGTCGATGTGCCCGATGCGGTCGAGGCCCTCAAGAGCGTTCTCGGCGACCTGCGGCCAGATCTCCGGCACGTAGCGGCCAAGCATCGAGACGAGCATTCGCTGCTTGGGGGTCCGGTTGGTGTTGG
>JBNJEK010000046.1:0-20236 GCA_051745855.1 Armatimonadota bacterium | reverse complement strand
TCTGCTCTTAGTCCGCCGCCGGCACGTGCAGCAGCTCGCGGTAAAGCGTATTCACTTTGCCATCGGCCGCGGTTACGACGATCTCGATGAGATTGCGCCCCGGCTCCAGCGTCACCTGATGCCGGAAGGCAGCGTGTTCGTCCCTGCGCATCATCTCGACGCTCTCTCCGTCCACCGTCACAGTCGCATCCGCGCGACAGTATCCGCGTATCTCCGCCGACGACGGCGACTCGATCTCCGGTTCGCTCCCGGCGCCCGGCTTGATCGTAGCCGGCGTGCTGAGCAACGCGCCCCCTGGCGATGCGGATATCAGCGCCAGCGGCTCCCGCCCCAGTGCCTCGATCTCATTCGCGAGAAGCTGCCGGAAGCGGTGAACCCACGCGGCATCGGCGCGGTAGCTCTGCAGCCTAAAGCCGGTCGCGAACGTGCTCGCCCATGACTCTGCCGCGAACTGCGCCCCCAGGCCCTCCTCAAGCTCCCCGTATGCGCCAAGGCTCTCCACCGCCGCTTCGGCCCGCTCCTGCAGCAGCATCAGCAGGTCGTACTCATCCATCCCCTGCCGGAAGGCCTCCCAGCGCAGCGATGACCGCCAGTGAGGATCGTGCTCGCGCGGCGCGTAAAGCATGTGCCCGTTGCCGAAGTCGTAATACGTCTTCTCCGGCTTCACGCTCTTGAGCGGCCGAATCTCCGTCCACGGATCGGGCTCCCCCTCCCACTCATCGCCGTAGCCGCCGCCCGTGGCTCGCAGCGACCACCACAACGCGCCGGTGAAGCCGTGCTTCGCCAGTGCCACCGGGAAGAGTCGCAGCGCGCCGGGGTTCCACTCCGCATTCACCATGTACGCGGAGTTCATGTACGCCCACATCTCCATGCCCTCGGCCCTGCGCTCCCGCCACTGCTCGGGCGCATCGTCGGAGCGCACTGCGAAGAGATGCCATCCGGGGCACCAGATGTCCAGATGCTCCGCCAGCTCGTCGCTCATGTGGTTCGTGGTGAGCATGATGCGCAACTCCGGCCACACTGCCTTTGCCCGGCGACACAGTTCGGCGGTCAGCGGATACATGTGCTCGTGAAGCTCATCGCCGACCTTCCACACGACGCGGTCGGCCCAGCCGCGCTCGCGCATGTGGTCACCGACGCCCCGCATGTACTGCTCGAAGAGCGGCCAGAACTCGTCCGAGCCGACCTCCACCGGCTGTCCGAGGTAGCTGGCTCGCGGACCGCTGCGCAGTAGCGGCATCGTCGGCGGCACGCCGATCGTGAAGTACCCCAGTTCGTCCAGCAGCAATTCCGCCTGCTCGTCGTACTCCTCGAAGTCGAGGGTCATCACACCGTCCTCGTCAACGTCCACACCAATCCCGAAGGCGCCGTATTTCAGCGTGTTGACATCAAGCTCCCGCAGGCGCCGGAGTGCCTCAGGATCGCGCTCCACCGCCGTCGCGTAGTTGACCAGCCGACGCCGCTCCGGCATCGCGATATCCCAGACCGTCAGCGCCACCGGCACCGTCATCGAGAAGCCCCGGCCCTCGATGGTGACGCTCCCCGCGTATTCACCCGGCGCGGCATCGCGCGGCACCTCGATCGTCAGCAGCAGCGTGGTGTTCGTGCCCGCGAGGGCGTCGAAGGCGCCGGGCGGCTCCAGCGGGTCGGGGATCATGCCCTTCTGATTCGTCCGCAACCCGTAGTGATAGCTGCCCCGGCGCAGATACGTGTACGCCACGCGCCGCCAGTCCCACTCCTCCGCCGCGATCGGGCCCGGCCCCTCAAACGCGCTGAAGCTCAGGTCAAGGCCGGTCAGATCAGCGCTCGGGCGCAGCACAAGCTGGACCTGCTCGCGCTCGCCGCGGGCGGCGGCAAGCTCAATTCGCTCCGCCCGCAGCAGGTCCTCCGCCTGCGCAAGATCCTCCTCGGGGAGTACCTTCTGCGTGGGGCACCGCGCGTAGACCGCGCAGTCCGCTCCGTCGTGCAGCAGCACCGGCCGCATCAGTTGCGGATCAGGCAGATCGGCGCCCGCGGCCCATGCGAGCGCCAGCACCAACGCCGCCACGGCTACACAAATCCTCCTGCGCATCATGACAATCACCCCGCTGGGAGTTCGACCGTGTTGTTCGCGTCGTAAAGCTCGGTGATCTCATCATCCGGGTCCACGATCACCGTGAACTGCCGCCCGCGCCGGTCGTCCGGCACCTCGAAGGTCACCTCTGCCACGCGTGGCATGCAGTCATGCGGTGCCTCCAGCGGCCCAGCGGTCGCGGCGAGGTCAGGCTTGCCGTCATCACCTCGCGCGATCACAGTGAACTCGGGCGCCTCGCCGCCGCCGATGTTGTGCACGCGCGCGGTGATGGTCGTTGCGTCTTCCGAGATGACGGTGTCCTGCGGGCAGATAGCCAGGTCGGGCCGCGCGTAGTAATCCTCACCCGACGCCTCGATCTGCTCGATCTGAAGCGCCACGATCTGATCGGCCGGCAGCTCCACGTCGATGACCGAACCCTTCGCGAGTTCCATCTCCCGCTCGGACGTCGCCTCATCGGGCACGCCGTCCTCATCGGCGTCAGGGCCCATCGCCACGCGGTACGTCCCCGGCTCAAGCTGCCAGACGGTGATCGAACCCTCCTGCGCGACCTCCTCGAAGTTGTACGCCATCAGCCTCAGGCCCTGCGCATCATTCTCAAGCACCCACGCCGCGAAATCCGGCGAGATGCCCTGCCATGAGATCGCGTGCGTCGGATAGATGTAATTCCGGTAGCCGGGCTGACCGCCCAGATACAAGCGGTTCACGAGGTCCTGCGAGATCCAGACGCGGTCGGCGGACTGCTCGATCCACGTGTGCATCGGGAAGAGGAACTCGATCCGCTCCCACGAGTCCTTGAGCGCCGCGAGGACCATCTCCCGATCGCCGAACTGCTTCCACGCCGCATAGTGAACCTGCGACCGCGAGTCGTTGCCCATGAAAGGCAGCAGATCCTCGTAGGAGATGCCCTCGGCCTGCTCGCGCAGCAGGTCCTCGTACTCCGACATGACCGACCGCTGCGCGAGGTCGGGCGCCATGCCCGCGTCGATCGCGCCCTGCATCAGTCGGACGCGGTGAGGCAGGTAGTAACGATCGTCGCCGGTCCACTCCGCCAGCGCCAGGTACATGTTGTTCGAGCCGTAGCCGGAGAGCGTGTTCCCGGTGCGAACCACCTCGCGGCCCTCAAAACGCACCGCTGAGGGCAGGTGGGTGAACGCTTCCTCGATCGGCCCGTGCTCGGCGATGGCCCTCTCCGCAAGGTCGAGCCAGGCGTCGCCGTATTCCTGCACGAGCCGCATCGCGCGCTCGTTCCGCGCCCACCATCCGAGGTCCAGCGCCCCGTGCAGCATGAGCGCACTGGCGAGGACGTCGCGATCGTAGGGCGGCTCTGTCACGATGCTCTCCGCGCCGTAAAGCTCCGACTTGAAGTGCCGGAAGCCCTCCGTCATGCCGGTCAGGTGCTCATCGACCGTCCGGACGCCCTCCATCAGCCGCTCGAGATACACCGGATTGCCCGGATGCATCTCAGCCGCGCGGCACATCGCATTCAAGCCGTCCTCGTAGGCGTGCAGCGGGTCGGTCGTCCGCCGGTTAATTCCGTCCTCGATGAGCACATCGTAGCAGGTGTCCGCAAGCCGCCGGACGGACTCGTCGAGGCGCCCGTCCGCGTCGGAGATCATGCTCAGCGGCACCCAGTCATTCACAAGGTCGGTGTCATCCTTGAGCGAGTGGCCGAACTCCCCGTTCTCAGCCTGGCGATGATCGATCCACCAGTGAGCGAAGTCCAGGTACTTGCGTAGCGCCGCCCGCTGGTAGACCGCCCACTCGGGCGCGGTGGGATGGGTCGGCGGCGAAAGCCGTTCGCGATGCACCGGATCACGCGGGTGCGTCCAGATATGCACCGCGCGGGCGTAGCTGTCATCCGGAAAGCGCGTGGTCAGATCCTTCAGCGCGCGATTCAGCTCCATGAAGATGCCGATCCGCTCGCCCAGCGTATCCATCGACTGCCGGCCCCACGGGCGAGGCTCCGACACATCGATGAAGCGGTCCTTCACGTAGGCCAGGCGATCGTGGCGATACTCGTCCGCCAGCACTTCCGCCGGCTCGATCAGCAGTTCAAAGCGCGACTGGTGCTCGGCGTCCCAGATCAGTTCGACATCGTTGCTCGCCAGCAGCCGCACCCACAGCGGGCGGCCCGCCGGAATGACCGTGTCGCGGATATCCAGCGTCAGGTCCACCGCCTGGATGCCCTCCCAGTTCGCATCGGGATCGGCCGTCACTTCGAAGTCCGCGATCTGCCGCGTGGGGATCAGCGGGTCGGCCGCAAGCAGCCAGAAGGTCGTCCCCGGCTCGAGGTCGCGGAAGTACATCCGGGCGCGGATGCCCCCCAGCGCCCGATCGGCGGGACCAGGCTGCAGCATAAGGTGGTAGTAATGCAACCCCTCCATCTGCAGCGCCCGAGCCTCCCCCGGGGCCTCAGTCACACAACGCAGGGCGGTGCGATCGTAGGTCTCATACTTGCTCAGCACGATCCGCCCGATCTCCGACTGCCAGTTCGTCCACATTTCATCCGAGAGATAGAGCGACTCCCGCCTGCCCGCGAGGTCGCTGACGCTCTCCTGCCCTGTCTCGTAGAAGCCGACCTCCCGCACCCGCACCGGCGGCTCATCACCGTCCTCATCCTGTTCGTCCGCGAAAAACGTCATCGCCGTCTCAGTCTGAGCGCCATCAAACTCACGCGCCAGCAAAGGCCCGCCGCTGCGCAGTGGCATCCACGCCTCGCGCTCCTCGGGTTCGAAGATGTGCTCCCCGTGGTAGAGACTGCCGCGGCAGTGTCCGCGGATGCGCAGGTAATCCCACCTCTCCCCCTCGTCGAGGTTGACAATCAGCCCGCCCTCATCCTGGAACGAGTAGCCGTGGTACGTGAGCGGCCAGCGGGTGCTCCGGTCGCCGTCGCAGACCTTCCACGCCTGCGCGTGAATCGCCCGCGCGTCGTTGAGGCCGGCCTGACGGACCAGCAGCGTCTGATCCTCGCCTGACGGCTCGACCTCAAGCAGCCCCTGTCCCTCCCAGCCGAGGTAGGCGGCCCGATGAGTCGCTATCTCCGGCGTCCACTCGGCCGCGATGGCGGGAAGTTGCGAGCGCTGCTCGTACACCTCGCGCACCTCATCGTCACTGAGCGGCCGTGAGAACACGCGCAGTTCATCGAACTCGAAGGGCCGCTGCGTTCCGCCCCACGGTGACCAGCTTCCGATGGTGATCGAATCCGGCTCGAAATCCTCCGTCTCCCACGTCATCCCTGTGCTGAACGTCAACTCGCCATCCTTGAAAAGGCGGATGCCGCTGGTTTCATCCCACGCCAGCGCCATATGATACCAGGTGTCGGCGTCCCACGGCTGTGCTTCGAAGTACACGTCATCATCGTGGCCACCCCACGGGCCACTGACGCGGATTTTGCCGTAGCGCCCGCGTACGCCCAGCACCGTCCCGGCCCGACCGACCGGGAGGATGCTGAACAACATGTGACTGACCTCTCCCACCGGCTGATCGAACTTGACCCAGAACGCGACAGTCCCGCGGCGGAGGTTGACGTTGCCCGGCGCGTGGTAGCGGTGGCTTTGCCCGCGCTCCATCCGGATGCCGTTCTCCACCACGCCTTCGACGGTGGTGGCGCGGTAGAGGCCGATATCTTTTTCATTGCCCCGATCGCGCCCGAGCAGCAATACGTCGCTGAGCCCCCGTGCAATCTCCGCTTCGAACCCGCGACCGTAGAACTCCGAGTACCCCTCGTCGAAAGTCGCACGGAGTATCTCCGCATCGTCGGGCGTAGATTCGCGCCCGACCGGCTCATGCGTCTGTGCGAACGCGCACCCGCACGCAAGCAGCGCGACCAGCGCGGCCAGCGCGGCCGTGAGATGATGGCGATTCATATCAAGTGACCTCCAGCATGCATGACAGTCGTATTGCGTGGACCGAGTTTCCCGCCTCGCGCGACACGCACCTGCCTCGGAGCAGGAAGACCCGGCGAGGCCACGAATTGCTTGAATACACAGCAACACAAGGAGGCGCGGATGATGCCGGAACCTGACGGGGGCCTGGAGGAATACGACAGGAAGCGTGATTTCCGCAGGACGAAAGAGCCGAAGACCGATGACGTCGAGTTCGACTGGGCCGACGAGCGGCCGATCTTCGTCATTCAGCAGCATGACGCGTCCACGATGCACTACGACTTTCGCATCGAAGTGAACGGGCTGCTCAAGTCCTGGGCGGTGCCGAAGGGCCCGTCCACTGACCCAAGCGAGAAACGCCTCGCGATGCCCACTGAGGATCATCCGTTGGCCTACGCCGACTTCGAGGGGGCCATCCCCGAGGACGAGTACGGCGGTGGCGCCGTCATCGTCTGGGACCGCGGGCACTACCGCAACCTCAAGTCCGAGGAAGAAAGCGATGAGGACGAGGAGCCGATCTCCGTTGCCGAGCAGGTGGAGGACGGCCACGTAACCATCTGGCTGGAGGGCGAGAAGCTCAAGGGCGGATACGCGCTCATCAAGACCGGCAGCGGCGATGACACCCGATGGCTGCTCATCAAAATGCGCGACGATGAGGCCGATGCCCGCCGGAACCCGACCTCCACCGAGCCGGAATCCGTGAAGACCGGCCGGACCGTCGAAGAGGTCGCGGAGGAGGAGGGCGCGAGCGATGAGTAATCGGCTCGACAGGCTTTCCGACGAGGACCGCGACAGAGCCGAAGAGACGTCGATGCCCGACTGGATGGACCCGATGCTCGCGAAGCTCACCCATGATCACTTCTCCGACCCCGACTGGATCTACGAGCGGAAACTTGACGGAGAACGCGTCATCGCCTGCGTGGAAGACAGCGGCGATGTGCGCCTGATGTCACGCAATGAGAAGCAACTCAACGACAGCTACCCGGAGATCGAGGAGGCGCTGTCCGGGCAGGTGCTCGCCGGCTGCATCCTCGACGGCGAGATGGTGGCGTTCGACGAGAACAACGTCAGCGACTTCCAGAAGCTCCAGCCGCGGATGCACGCCTCCAGCCGCGAGGAATCGCTCGAAAGCGGTGTGAAGGTTTACTACTACATCTTCGACTGCATGTACATTGACGGGCATGACATCACAAACGTCCCTCTTCGCGGACGCAAGAAGGTCCTTCGAGGTGCCCTCGACTGGGATGACCCCATCCGCTGGACGCAGCACCGTGACGAGGAGGGCGAGGACTATCTCGCGGAGGCGTGCGACAGCGGCTGGGAGGGGCTCATCGCCAAGAAGGCCGACTCCGCCTACGTCCACAGCCGCTCGAGCCACTGGCTGAAGTTCAAGTGCGTGCAGCAGCAGGAGTTCGTGATCGGCGGATGGACGGAGCCGCATGGCGAGCGCAAGGGCTTCGGCGCGCTTCTTGTCGGCTTCTACCGCGACGGTGACTTCGTCTATGCGGGAAAGGTCGGGACCGGCTACGATGACGAGACGCTCGAGAGCCTCCACGACAGGATGACGAAGATCGAGCGGGAGACCTCGCCCTACGACGTGGGTGAGGTGCCGGAGAAAGAGGTGCACTTCGTGACGCCGAAGCTGGTGTGTGAGGTGAAGTTCACCGAGTGGACCAGCGACGACAAACTGCGCCATCCCGCGTACATGGGCCTGCGGCGCGACAAAGAGCCCGAGGACGTGCATAAGGAAGCTGAAGCACAGGCGGTGCCTTCATGAAGATCGGCGGCCACGAGATCGACATATCAAGCCGCGATAAGGTCTTCTTCCCGGACGCGGGATACACCAAGGGCGACGTGATCGACTACTACGAGACCGTCGCGGACGTGATGGTCCCGCACATGAAGCGCTACGGCGTGAGCATGCAGCGCTTCCCCGATGGGCTGCAGGGCGGGAGCTTTTACAACAAGGACACGCCCGACTACTTCCCCGACTGGATCAATACCGTCAACTTCCCCAGGGAGGAGGGCGGGAGCTTCAACGCGCCCATCGTGGACAGCAAAGCCGCGCTCGTGTACATGGCCGACCAGGCGGTCCTGACCCCGCACCTGTATCTCGCGCGGACAGATGACCTGCGGCACCCGGACAGGATGATCTACGATCTCGACCCGCCTGAGGGCACGGAGGACTTCAGTTCGGTGCGCGAGGCGGCGCTGGATATCCGCAGCGTGATGGATGAGCTTGATCTGATGGCGTGGTTGATGACCACCGGCTCGAAGGGCTACCACCTGATCATCCCGCTCGACCGTAGCGCCGATTTCGACGAAGTGCGCCAGTTCGCCCATGACGTCGCGCTGGTGCTGGTGCGGCGCCGCGAGGACAAATGCACGCTCGAGCAGCGCAAGAACAAGCGAACCGGGCGGGTCTTTCTTGACGTGCTGCGTAACTCCTACGGCGCGACCACGGTGGCCCCTTACGCGATCCGCGCGAGGGCGGGGGCGCCGGTCGCCACACCGATCTCATGGGACGAGCTTGAGGATGGCGCAGACCCGCAGGACTGGACCATCGAGAGCATCCCTGACCGCCTCGCACGGAAGGAGGACCCGTGGGCGGGCATGATGCGCCATGCCCGCTCGATCAGTTCGAGGCGTGATGACCTCGACTCGCTGCTCGACGCCGAAGAACCGGCCGATGAGGAGGACTGAGCGACTTCCGGGAGATGGTCGAGGCCGGCGCACCGCCGGCCGCCCGTCGGATTGACTTGGCATGGGGCCTATGCTATACTCCTCGGCAGCGGCCTGAGACCGCCGCCTGTTGCGGCGTACGATGCACCTGCAGCCGCAAAAAAGGGAGAGCGACGGGAGGGCAGTGGCTGACCCTGATCGCAACTCTCGAACGGTGCGTTCCTTTGCGACTGTCCATCCTGCATCCACTCCGCGCCCACGACAGGGGGCTTGCGAAGCAATATGAGCAGCACCCTGCGAAGGGTTTTCGGCTGGCTTCATCCCGGCCTGAAGGTCAAGCGATGGCTCCTGCTGCTTACCGTCGGCCTCGCCGCGGTGAGCGTGGGCACACTTCTCATCGCCAACCTGATGGTGTTCGATCTGATCGGCTCGATCGGCGGACCGCGCCGCTCGACGGTCGTCGGAATCATTGCGGTGGCGGTGGGCCTGGGCGCAGTAGCGATCTCACTGCGGCAGTTGGTTCGTTCGGTCGCTTGCGCGCTGCACCCGGAAGCTGAATACCGGCTGGTGGACCTTATGCTCAGCCAGCGCCGGCTCCAGGTCGGGCCACGAGTGGTGGCGATCGGCGGCGGGACAGGGCTCTCCACGCTCCTGCGGGGCCTCAAGGGCTACACAACCAACATCACGGCGATCGCGACAGTCGCGGATGACGGTGGCAGTTCCGGGCGCCTGCGGACTGACATGAACGTCCCGGCGCCGGGAGATATACGCAACTGCCTCGTGGCGCTCGCGGATTCAGAGCCGCTGATGACGGAGTTGCTTCAGTACCGTTTCAACGGCCAGACCGGGGGGCTGGGCGGGCACAGTTTCGGGAACCTTCTCATAGCCGCACTGACGGATATCACCGGGGATTTCGAGCAGGCTGTCCGTGAGACAAGCCGAGTTCTCGCAATCCGCGGGCGCGTCCTCCCCCCTACTGTCGATCGCGTTACGCTCTGTGCGAAGATGACTGACGGTGACGTGGTCCGGGGCGAATCCGCGATCACCGCCGCCGGCAGGCAGATCGAGTACGTGTACATGGATCCGTCCGATCCGTGTGCCACGCAGGAGGCCCGCGGCGCCATCGCAGAGGCCGAGTTGATCGTAATCGGTCCGGGCAGCACGTTCACGAGCGTGATTCCGAACTTCCTCGTCCCCGCGATCAACGATGAGGTCCAGGCGGCGAACGCGACGAAGGTATTCGTGTGCAACATCATGACGCAACCCGGAGAGACCACGGGTTTCTCGGCAGCCGACCACGTGCGGGCGATCAAGCGCCACACGGGCGAGTTGCCTTTCGACTACGTTTTGCTCAACTCCGGGACAGTTGATGAGTGGGTCCTCGAGCAATACCGCGCCACCGGCGCCGATTTCGTGGATCCGGACTACACAGAAGTCGCCCGACTGGGCGTCATTCCGGTGCGGGCGGATGTTGTGAGCGTCTCACCGGACGGGTGGGTCCGCCACGATCCTCAGGCCGTGGCGGACAGGATCATGGAGTTGCTTGAGGAACGATCGCCGGTGCTGGTCTGAGCATCAGGCCCGCAACCCGGCCGGCAGTAACGGCTTCCCCCAAGGCGCGCATGCGCGCACGATATGACGGTGACGTACCCACATACCCGAGGAGGGATTGAAGTGGCAGTAAAAGTTGGCATTAACGGCTTCGGCCGCATCGGTCGTCAGGTGTTCAAGGCGATCTGGGAGAACTACCGGGACGACCTCGAGGTTGTCGCGGTAAACGATCTTACCGATGACGAGACACTCGCACACCTGCTCAAGTACGACAGCATCTACGGGCGCTTCGATGGCACCGTGGAGACCGGCGACGACGAGATTATCGTTGACGGCGTTGCGATCAAGAGCCTTGAGAAGCGCGACCCGTTGGATCTGCGGTGGGGCGAGCTCGGCGCGGAGATCGTATTGGAGTCGACGGGCTTTTTCCGCAACACCGCCGACGCCGGCAAGCACATCGAAGCAGGCGCGAAGAAGGTCATCATCTCGGCTCCGGCCAAGGACGAGTGCCCGACGTTCGTGCTGGGCGTCAACGGCGACGACTACGACCCGGCCGAGCATGACATCGTCTCCAACGCATCCTGCACCACCAACTGCCTGGCGCCGCTGGCGAAGGTCCTCAACGACAGCTTCGGCATCGTTCGGGGCCTGATGACCACGGTGCACAGCTACACGAACGACCAGGCGATCCTCGACGGCCCGCACTCTGACCTGCGCCGCGCGCGTGCCGCCGCGATGAACATCATCCCGACCACCACCGGCGCGGCCGCCGCGATCGGGCTTGTCATCCCCGAGCTTGACGGCAAGCTCAACGGCATGGCGATGCGCGTGCCGACCCCGACCGGTTCGGTCGTGGACCTGACGGTCGAGCTGGAAGAGGGCGGCAGCGTTGACGAGATCAACGCCGCGTTCGAGCAGGCTGCTTCCGAGGCGCCGCTTGAGGGCTACCTCTCCTACGCAAGCGACCCGATCGTGCTGCAGGACATCGTCGGCGACCCGTCCTCGTGCATCTTCGACGCGGGCGCGACCTACGAGGTCGGCGGCAACTTCGTCAAGGTCCTCGGCTGGTATGACAACGAGTGGGGTTACTCCAACCGCACGGCCGACCTGATGAAGATCATGGCCGACATGGGCCTCTAAGCCACACCTGCCAATCACAGGCGCCGCACCCGATCACGGGGCGGCGCCTGTTTCACTACGCGCTACCGCGCGTATGGCCCGGAAAGACACGGAGGGATGGGACGATGGCCAGGAAAAGTATTTCGGAGATAGATCCCGGCGGCCGGCGCACGCTCGTTCGGGTGGACTTCAACGTGCCCCTCAAAGACGGCGAGATTACCGACGTCACGCGAATCCACGGCGCGCTCCCCTCGATCAAGGCGCTGATCGACGCAGGCTGCCCGGTCACGCTCTGCTCGCACATGGGCCGCCCCAAGGGCGAGCGCGACGAGGCACTTTCACTCGCACCCGTCGCTGAGAAGCTCAGCGAGGTCCTCGGCGCGTCCGTCGCGATGGCTCCCGACTGCATCGGCGATGAGGTCACCCAGATGCGCGCGGAACTCGGGCCGGGCGAGGTCCTTCTGCTTGAGAATACACGCTTCCACGCCGGTGAGAAAGCCAACGACGCCGACTTTGCGGAAGCCCTCGCGGCCGACGCCGAGCTTTACGTGGATGACGCGTTCGGCTCGATGCACCGCGCCCATGCTTCCACCGTGGGAGTGACCGAGTACATCGACGAATGTGTGGCGGGCCTGCTCGTGCGCAAAGAGCTTGATAGGCTGAAGAAATGTCGTGAGGCTGAGGGCAACGGCTTCATCGTGATCCTCGGCGGTGCCAAGGCCGAGGACAAGATCAAGGCGATCAAGCAGCTTCTGCCGCGGGTTGAGAAGCTGCTGATCGGCGGCGCGATGGCGTGGGCGTTCTTCAAGGTGATGGGCCGGAACGTCGGCAAATCGCTGTGCAAGCCCGACAGCGTCGAGGCGGCGCAGGAGATCATCGATGAGATGGATGACGCGTTGCTCGAACGCCTGATGCTCCCGCTGGATGTGCACATGAAGCAGGTTGAGCCCGACACCGGCGAGACGAAGTTCGCGGACGCTGACGGGATCGAGGACGGATGGGACGCGCTGGATATCGGCCCGAAGACGCGCGAGGAATACGGCCGGCTGATCCGCGAAGAGGCGGAGATCGTCTTCTGGAACGGACCGATGGGCTACTTCGAGAAAGAGCCCTTCAACGAGGGCACGCTTGCCGTTGCGCAGGCGCTGGCGGACACCGAGGCGTACACGGTGGTCGGTGGCGGCGACTCCGCGGCTGCGGTGACGCAGATGAATCTCGATGATGACATGTCCCACGTCTCGACCGGCGGCGGCGCCTCACTGGAGTTCGTCCAGGGCGACGACCTGCCCGGCGTCGAGGCGCTGGACGAGGCGTAAGGAGCAATCCGCCGGCGCGGTCGGCGGCCCCAGACTTTTTCACAGACACTCAGGGAGTGATTGATGTGCGAACACCCGTTATGGCCGGAAACTGGAAGATGAACTGTGACAACGAAGAGGCGAAGGCGCTCGCGGACGGCGTCGTGGCGCACGGCGGTCAGGTTGAGGACGCATTGGTGATCCTCTGCCCGCCCACTACCGCGCTCTCGACGGTCAACTCGTCGATCGAGAACTCGAACATCAAGCTCGGCGGACAGAACATGTTCTGGGAGGAAGAGGGCGCGTACACCGGGGAGGTCTCGGCGAAGATGCTGCTCTCATGCGGCTGCGAGCATGTGATCATTGGTCACTCCGAGCGCCGCGGGCGCTTCGGCAGCGTCGATGAGGCGGACGCGGAGGACCTCGACGCGGTCTTCGGCGACACCGATGCAACCGTCAATCGCAAGGTAGTCGCTGCGCTGGCGGCGGGTCTCAAGCCGATCATCTGCTGCGGTGAGCTTCTCAGCGAGCGGCAGGATGGCAACACTGACGATGTTGTCGCATCACAGGTGAATGCGGCGCTCGAGGGCGTCTCAGCCGACGACGCGGCGAACATCATCATCGCGTACGAGCCGGTCTGGGCGATCGGCACCGGCGAGACCTGCGAGGCCGATGAGGCCGGCCGCGTGTGCGGCCTGGTCCGCGCGACGGTCGCCGAGGTCTTCTCGCAGGACATCGCGGACAGCATGCAGGTGCTCTACGGCGGGTCGGTCAAGCCGGCCAACGTCGAGGGCCTGATGGAGGAGACGAACATCGACGGCGGTCTGGTCGGTGGCGCGTCGCTGGAGGCGAGTTCATTCAGTGCGCTGATCGAGGCGGCTGCCGCGAGCCAGGCGGATGGCGACAGGGCCCGTTGGTGAGCACCGGGCCCTGGCTGCCGGCCTCATGCCGGCGGCTCCTCTCTTTTCGTGGCTGCGTCGAATGCCGCTGCTACCACTGCATCTCGAAGAGAGTCGGGAGTTGTGAGAGTTTCGCGGTCGCCGCGAGTGCCGCCTGATAGCACAACTGCTGGTGCTGCAGGTCCATCAGGGCGGTCGCGATGTCGATGTCCTCGGTGTCGGAAAGGATCTCGCGTGCCGCGACCTCGGCGTTGAGGGCGGACTCGGTGGCATCGTCGATCCGCTGGACCTTCGCGCCGAGCACGCCCCGCTGCTCGGCGACGTGCCCGTAGAGCGCGTCGAGGTCGGCAGCGAGTTCGGGAACACGCGCATCGTCGCCTGCCTCGATGGCGTTGGCGAGGTCATCGAGGAGGGTGAAGAGGTCGCTGTCCACCTCCGGGATCGGGCGGACGCCGGCCGTGTTCTCGTAGTTGAAGAGACGGTCGCCGGGGACCGTGATCTCCAGCGGGCGATCGGGCGCGACCCAGACCTGCACCCCCTCCGAGTCGCCGGTGTACGAGATGCCGCCGGCGCCGTCGGCGAAGGGCTTTGTCTGACTGAGCTTGCCGGCGAAGAGGTAGACGTTCTGCACCGAGATATTCGCCTCATCCATGATGCGGTCGCGGTGGCTACGGACGATCTGCGCCTGGCTCCGCCGCGCCGCGTCGGTGAGGCCCGGCTGTGTCGCCCCAAGGGCGATGTCACGAACCTGCCGAAGGGCACTCGCCATGTTGTCAAGCGCGGCATCGGCCGGGCCGGTGAGGGCCTGGGCGCGCTGCAGGACCTGCTGCTGGTTGAGGACATTGGCGAGATCGGAGCGGGCGTTGATGATCGACCCGACCGCGATGGGGTCATCGGAGGGCCTCGTGAGCCGCTTCCCCGAGGAGAGTTGCCGGCTGAGTCGCCGCAGATCCTGCTGCGCACGGGCCAGCGAGTTCTTCGTATCATTGTTGTATGCCAGGGTTGATATTCTCATCGGTCTCACTCCGTGGTCACGTCAGTTCAAAGACCGCATCCATCGTCTCCAGTGCCACTGACATCAGTCGCGACGCGGCGGTGTACGCCTGCTGATACCGGATCAGTTCCAGCGCCTCCTCGTCAAGAGACACGCCGGCCTGATTGGCGTACGCGTCCTGGAGGCTCTGCACGAGCATTTCGCGACTCTCGAGGCGTGTCTGAGCGGTTTCCGCGTCGGTGCCGACGGTGGAGATCAGTTCGGCGGCGAATTGCGAGAGGGTCGCGGTGCCGCCGCTGAGCACGCGGGTGTTACGCAGATCATTGATGGCGAGGGCGTTGGTGCCGTCACTTTCCACGACGGATGTCTGCGCCGCGGCTATCAGCGAAGGGTCGTTGATCACGGCATCCCGCACGTCGAGCGTGGCGGCGGGACGGGCCGCGTCGTAGTCGAAGAGGGCATCGCCTGGATTGCCGGAGAGGTCCTGACCGCCGGTGTGAAGCGCGTTGATCTCATCTGCGAGCGTCTGCGCGAGGGTGTCGAGGTGTTGCATATACGCGGGGATCTGCGTATCACGCGCCTGCAGGCGCCCGGCGATCTCCCCGCGCAGTCCCCGCGGAGAAACCTCGCCACCCAGCGACACGAGATGGAAGCCGGGTTGCGCTGGGTCGGGGACGAGTTCGAGTTCGGTCACCGCGGTGTGCTCGACCATGCGGCGCCCGCCGATGAGCACGTCAACCACGCGCCCCTCCCGATCAACCACCTCGGCGCCGCAGAGTTCCCCGAGTTCTCCGAGGAGGCCCTCGCGCCTGATCTCGAGGTCATTGCGTCCGCTGATGGAACTGGTGGTGCCGATCTGCAGATTGATCTCCGCGACCTCGCGGGCGAGGGCGTTGACACGGTCCACCGTGTCGCGCAGGCGCAGGTCGATCTCCTGGCGGAGGTCGCCGAGCGCCTGCCATCGCTCGGCGATGGTGTCGGCTGCAAGGCGCGACCGCTCCACGACCTGTGAGCGGCAGGTGGCGGAGGTGGGGTCGAGGCCAAGGGCGGACCATGCGTCGAACATCTCCTCGATGCGAAGGGCGAGGCCTCCGTGGGAGACGTCGGTGAAGACCTGCTCGACCTGCAGCAGCGTCTCCCGCGCTGCGCGCTCCTTCCCGAGGCTGCCGCTCTCGCCGCGGATCTGCGTGGAGAGAAGGGCGTCTCTGAGCATCTCGATGTCCACCAACTCGACGCCGCCACCGGCCTCACCTGTGACGGCGCCGGGGATGGCGTTGAGCACGGGGCGCTGGCGCACGTATCCGGGCGTCTCGGCGTTGGCGACGTTGTGCCCGGTGACTTCGAGGGCCGCCCTTTGCGCGAAGAGAGCGCTCCTTGCGATGTTTATCATGCGCAGTGACATGTCGATCTCCTCCGGATCAGGCTGATCGGGAGACGGTTGCGGAGGCGGTATCCGCGCCGTAGCCCGCGGGGCCGGTCATGCCGATCGTCGAGAGCATCGCGCCGACGTATGCGAGGCGATCGGCGATCAGTTCCTGGTTGAGTTCGGCGAGGCGCAGGACGCGACGCTCGGTCTGTCGGACGCGCTCCAGCAGTTCGGCGCAGTCCTCGTTGGGCGCCCCGCCTGCGTCTTCCACTGCTTTGATGCGCCCCTCGACGAGCGCGGTGAAGTGCTCGATCTGCCCCTCGAGCACGCCGGTGATCCGGCTGATGCGATCAAGATCGCGCTCGATCAGTGCGCGGCGCTGGCAGTCGAGCGTCTCGGCGAGCAGTTCGCCCGTCTCCAACTCTGCGTTGAGCATCGACGACAGTGCATCGGCGGCCATCGGCTTTCACTCACATTCGCGTCGAAATTGTCCGCGGAAGAGTCACGGTCAGGTCGCATCCTCCGAGGCGTGGGTGTCTGAGATGCTGTCGATCATTGCGCGCGCGATCTCCCCGCCCTCGCATGGCCCGTCGCCGCTGCTGAGTCTGGCGCGCGCGGCCTCGACGACCGGCGTCCTGATCTGCGGAGCGGCGTCAAGCGCGTTGCGGGCGAGGGCCAGCAGCCGAGCGCGTGAGGAGACCGTGACGCTGTCAGTTCCAGGCTCCCGGGTTGCCGGCACCTCAGCGCGGCGGGTGTTCGTCGCGGCCTGGGCGGTCTTCGAATTCGCATGTACACTGCCGGTGTTGATTCTCATCGGGTCTCAGCCCCCTGTGTCTGATTCATGTCGGGCGCGCCCTCGTTCCCACCGACGCCTCCCGACCGATGTGAAAGATCGTCGTGGAGCATCTGCGCAAGGCCAAGGTCGCCTCTTGCTCCCATCTCATCGGCGATCGCCTGATTTCGCTGACTGCGAAAGAGTCTCGTGGCCCCCGAACTGCCAGGGAGGCCTTCACCGAACGCCGGACGATCCATCGCCTCCATCAGATGGTTGAGGAACAATCCCTCGACCTGCTGGCATGCACGCATGAGGGGCGACTGCGTCCCGGCGGATGCGGCCTGCGACGCGGTCGCCGACGATGTTATGTCGCGGACGGTGCTCACTGGATGCTCACCTCTGCTTCGAGCGCTCCGGCGGCTTTGAGCGCCTGGATGATTGCGATCAGATCGCGCGGCTTGACGCCAAGGGCATTGAGAGCGGTCACAAGCTCGTTGAGACTGCCCTGCGGCGGAAGCGCGACCACGCCCGTCTCGGCCTCGCCAACCTCAAGCTCCTCGCTCGGGACCACCGCGGTGTCTCCCTCAAGACCGAAGGGCGGTGGCTGCGAGACCTGCCACTCCCCACGCACGCGAATGGTCAGGCTGCCGTGAGAGATCGCGACCGGGGCGATGCGCACGGCCTCGCCGATCACGACCGTGCCGGTGCGTTCGTTGATGACCACGCGCGCCGGTGAGTCGGGTTCCACCGTGAGTTGTTCGATCTGTGTGATGAAGCCCACCATGTCAGGTGTGTCACGAGGGACCTGCACCTCCACCATCGAAGCGTTGATCGCGCGACCGGCCCTCTCTCCGATCGCATCATCGATCGCCTCGGCGAGGCGGCAGGCGGTGGTGTAATCCGGATTGTGCAGCACCAGGCGTATCTGCGCGCGATCGAGCGCCTCCGAGCGGATGGGCGTGATGACCGAGGCCCCTCCCGGAACGCGGCCCGCCACCGGGTGGTTGCGCTGGACAGAATCGCGACCGGCGCTGATGTTGAAGCCGCCAATGCTCACCGGGCCCTGGGCGATCGCATAGACCTCACCGTCGCCGGCGCGAAGCGGCGTCGCCAGCAGGGTTCCTCCGTGGAGGCTCTCCGCGTCGCCGAGCGAAGACAGCAGAACGTCGAACTCAGCCCCGGCGCCCGCGTTAGCGGGGAGATCGGCGACGACCATCACCGCCGCGGCGTTCTTGACCGTGATTTCGTCCGCGTCCACCTGCACGCCGAAGCGTTCGAGCATGTTGGCGAGCGAACGGGCGGTGAAGATCGCCCGGGAACTGTCGCCGGAGCCGTCGAGGCCGACGACCAGTCCGTAGCCCATCAGCTTGTGCTCAGAGACGCCGCTGATCGTCGCAATGTCCTTCACTCGCGTCGGCAGGGCATCGCATGCATCGACGAAGCCGAGCATCGCAATGAGCGAGAGAGCGATTCGGAGTCTTTCGAGCGCCGGCCTCCCGTGCATCAGAACAACCACCCGAGGACGCGCGTGATGATTCCGACCTTCTTGCCGGGCCTTCCGGGGTCGGGGCCGTCGTACTCGATCGCCGCGTTGGCGATATGCTCTGAGAGCACGGTGTTGTCCGGGCGCACGTCCTGTGGGCGCACCTCACCGGTCAGGCGGATCGTCTGCAGGTCGTGATTCACTTTGACCATGCGCTCGCCGGTGATGATGAGGTTGCCCGCGGGCGTCACGCCGGTGATGGTGGTGGCGATGCGCGCGGAGAGCGTATTCCGGCGCTGCGAACTGCCGCTGGCGTCGGCGCTGAGACCGCCGCCGAAGCCGATCTCGGGGATGAAGTCCAGCCAGCCAGTGCCGGGACCGACCTCGACATCGCCCGATTTCGAGTTCGACCGGGACGCGCTCTGCGAGGCGGTGGTCGACTCCGCGACCACGACGAAGAGGACGTCGCCCGGCTGGGCGGCGCGATGGTCCTGGTAAAGAGACGTGAAGAAGCCGCCCCCGTTGGGACCGACCTCAGCGGGGGGCTCGGCAAACGCTGCAAACGCCGCGCCCACCATCGCAAGAGCCGTCATCGCTGTGATTCGAAGCATGAGTAGTCTCACTCCCTGCGGATGATCGCCTCTGAGGGCTGCACGATCTGTGCCACGACGATCTCGCGGGTCTGCTCGACGCGCATCTTCGCGCGTCCGCCCACGGTGGCCGATTCGAGCAACGTCGCCTCCGCGTCGATGGAGATCGCGCCGCAGACGACGGTCAGGCGCACGCGGGTCCCACGGTCGACGGTCGGGGGCCGGTCGGCGGAAGGGCGCGTTCCGGGCGCGTCGGCCGCCTCGATCGTGCCCTGTGTCTCTCGTCGGGTAGCAGCAGGCTGGAGCGCGCGCCGAACCTCGACACTCTCTGCGCCGGTGAACACGATCTCTCCGCAGGCGACTCCGCCCCGGCGCAGACGCATCTTGAGGTAGCCGCGCGTAAGTCTGCGGCTGCTCCCGGGCAAGGGCGCCGGGCCAACCTCCACCGCGCCGAGGACCTCGGAGCCGGCCGCGGGCGTGATCTCCGCGAGCTGCGCGAGTGTGATCGCGTCGCTCTCGATGCCGACGGACTCGCGCAGGTCCAAGATGGCCTGCTCGGCCACGCAGGGCACCGCGAGCGCGATCGTCGTCAGAATCACCGCCATCCACCGGAACACGTCGATCCCTCAGATCTATGTCGGCTGCACGCGCTCATCAGCGGCGCGTGTTGTTGGCGATCTCCAGCATCTGATCCGCGATGCGGATGGCCTGAGAGTTGGCCTCGTAGGCGCGCTGGGCGGTGATCATGTTGACCATCTCCTCGACCACCTTGACGTTGGACATCTCCAGCATGCCCTGGCCGATCGAGCCCATGCCGTCGATGCCCGGAGGCCCCTCGTCAGGCTCACCTGACGACGCGGTGGCGCCGAGCAGACTGTGTCCGAGATTGCGCAGGCCCGCGGGGTTCGCGAATCGAGCGAGCTGAATCTGACCGATCGTCTGCGGATCCGTCTGCCCGGAGACGGTGGCGGTGACGGTGCCGTCGCTGCCCACGGAGATGCTGGTGGCGTCAGCGGGGATCACCAGCGGTGGCTCCAGCGGGAAACCATCGGCAGTGACCACGTTGCCCTCCGAGTCGATCTTGAACGCTCCCGCACGGGTGTATGCGACGTCGCCGCTTGGTGTGAGCACCTCGAAGAACCCGTCGCCCTCGATCACCATGTCCAGCGGATTGCCGGTCTCCTGGAAGGTGCCCTGCGCGAAGAGCTTGCGGGTCGCGGCGGTGCGCGAGCCGAGCCCGACCTGGATTCCGGTGGGGATCTGCACACCCTCTGCGGCCGCGGACCCGGCCTCGCGCAGCGTCTCGTACATCAGGTCCTGAAACTCGACGCGCTGCTTCTTGAAGCCGGTGGTGTTCACGTTCGCGAGGTTGTTCGCGATCGTATCCACGTTCAATTCCTGGGCGCTCATCCCGCTTGCGGCGGACCACAGTGCGCGCATCATCGGACAATCACCTCAACTGCTTCCCATCTCTCATTGCTCAATTCGAACGATGAATCAGCATTGGTACTCCGTGTTGTCAGG
>JBNJEK010000045.1:0-20408 GCA_051745855.1 Armatimonadota bacterium | reverse complement strand
CTGAGCGCCTTCTCCGCATCGCCCGCCATGCGCTGGACGATTCCGGCAATCCAGTACGCCTGCGCCACGCCGTCACCGGCGATCACCGCCTGCCCGCACAGAAGCAGGCACTGCTGCCAGTCGCCGCGGACCGCCTCGGCCTGCCCGGAGGCCTGGTAGAGCGCCCCTCGCAGCATCCACGCCAGCGGCAGCGCCTCATCGAGTTCGATCGCGCGGTTAGCGGAGGCCATCGCGGCCTCTGCGTCGCCGGAGGCGTTCTGCGCGAGGCCCAGCCATGCGTGGGGCAGAGCGCTGTCAGGATGCGCGGTAGCGAGGGTCGTGGCGAGGTCGATGGCGTCGGCATAACGCGCCTGTCTGTGCAGCGCGCGGACCTGCGTGATGCCGTTGGTAAGGTCGTTGGCGAGAAGCGGCGTGGAGGCGATGAGCAGAACCATGCAGATATTAAGCAACCGTGCAGGCACTCGCATCGAAGGAAGCCTCCTCGCAGACTGGTTCAGCCTGTCAGATTCCTTCAGAAAGGCCCAACCACACTCGTGCGCAATCCCGGCAGCGGCGAGCAGAGCAATTGTGAGCCACCAGGGAGTATTGCCTCCCACCACGAAAATGTAACATCGGCGCCTCTACTTGCCCCTCACAAAGAACATCTCCCCGTCCCGGTCATCGCGCTTGAGCTTCCCCTCCGAGACGAGGTGCTGGAGGTACTTGATCGCCTCGTTCGGATGCATGCCGAGGCCGTGGGAGACGTCCTTCACCGTGCAGGGGCGGTAGCTGACCAGCGCCAGCACCTCCTGCTCGGTGTGCTCGGCGCCCTCCGGCACGCTATGCTCCCACGCCGAGGAGATGACGGTCGCATTCGGCCCGAGGATCACGCGCGCGCGAACGAGCGTCGCATTGTCCACGCGCTGCACCTTCCGATCAGGCGCAGGGCGGACCACCGTGTTGATCTGCACCTGCTCGGGGTGAATCTCGCGGACCGCATCGCCCAGCGCCGCAAGTTCCTCGTCGGTGTCGTTGAGGCCCGCGACAAGCATGACTTCCAGCCAGACATCGCCGTGGAACTCAAGCACAGTCTCCTTCAGTCCGTCGATCACCTGGTCGATCAGCAGGCCATCGACAGGCTGGTTGATGCGCTGGAACATCTCCTCGGTCGCGGCGTCGAGCGACGGCATGATGAGGTCGGCCTGCATTGCGGCGTCGCGCGGGCCCTTGCGCCACAGCAGCGCGCCGTTGGTCAGCAGGCAGACGGGGATGCCCGAAAGCTCCCTCGCGCGCGCCATGGCATCGCCGACGTCGATGTTCAGCGTCGGCTCCCCGCAACCCGCGAAGGTGAGGTAGTCCGCTTCGCCGCCGGCCTCCAACCAGCTCTCAAGCTCGCGCATCACCTCGTCCACGTCCACATACGCCCGGCGCCTGTCGGTGTGCACGGTCGTCGGGCCAAGCTGGCAGTACACGCAGTCGTAGCAGCAGGTCTTCATCGGCACCATGTCCACGCCCAGCGACCTGCCAAGGCGTCGCGATGGGACCGGTCCGTAGAGATGTTCGTATTCCGCCATCTCGCTCACTCGCTTCCGCTGATCCGCTCCATCAATGCGTCCACGATCTCTTCCCATGCGTCGCGCACGGCTTCTGGAGCCTCGTCGCCGGTCAGTGGCTTGCCGGCGTCGCTCAGCGCCACGATCTCCGCCGACAGCGGCACGCGTCCGAGGAAAGGCACGTTCATCTGCCGGGCCATCTTCTCGCCGCCGCCGGTCGAGAAGACGTTTGTGGCCTCTCCGCAATTCGGGCAGACGAACCCGGACATGTTCTCGATGACCCCGAGCACGCGCAGACTGACCTTGTGAGCGAAGTTGATCGCCTTGCGGCAATCTGCCAGCGACGCCTCCTGTGGCGTGGTGACGATGATCGCGCCATCCGCGTCCGGGATCGACTGCGCGAGCGTCAGAGGCTCGTCGCCGGTGCCGGGCGGGAGGTCGATCACGAGGACGTCGCGGCTTCCCCACTCCACGTCGCCGAGGAACTGTCTCAGCACGCCTCCGCGCAGGGGCCCCCGCCAGATGGTGGGCTGGTCGCGCTCGGCGGTGAGGAAGCCGATCGACATCACCGCGAGATTGGGCGCGGCCTCGACCGGCTCCATCGCCTCCTGCGTCCCGGCCGCCATCTCGTCGGAGACGCCGGTCAGCAGCGGGATCGTGGGGCCGTGCAGGTCGGCGTCCATCAGTCCCACGCGATTCCCGCGGTCCGCCAGGGCGTAAGCCAGCGTTGCCGCGACGGTGCTCTTGCCGACGCCTCCCTTTCCGCTCAGTACCAGAATCACATGCCCCACATCGCCCATGCGCTCCGCGATTCGTTGCGTCTGCTCTTCGTATTTCTGCGCCTGATCGTTCATCATGAGTTGCGGTGGTCCTTTCTCGCGTGCGTCGCCGTGCGCCGTTGCCGTTGGAGAGGCCGGACCCCGCTCCGGCCTGTGCCATTCGCCCCACCCCTACAACTCCGCGATCATCTCCGCCGTCCGCTCCCAGGCCTGCGTCATAGCCTGCGCGGCTGGGCCGTCGTTATGCTCCACCAGCGCCCGCTTTGCGGCCAGCGCGTCCGTCACCTGCGGGTCCCACGGGATCTCCCCGAGCAGCGGAAGGCCCTTCCACGAGCACCACGCCCGCAGATGCTGGGTGTTCTCCTCATTGATGTCATACTTGTTGATAATGACTGCGGCGTTGAGCCCGAAGTGTTCGATCAGCTCAATCTGCCGCTCCATGTCGTGGATGCCCGACAGCGACGGCTCCGTCACGACGATCGCCAGGTCGGTTTCAGTGAGCGCCGCCGTGGTCGTGCAGCCGAGCCCGGGCGGACCGTCGATCACGATCAGTGGCAGGTCGTGCTCATACGCGAGATTCTCCGCCTTCTGCCGTACCAGCGTAACGAGGCGTCCGGAGCTTTCGGCGGCTGGCAGCAGGCGCGCGTGGGCCATCGGCCCGTAGTCGCTTACACCCGTGTACCAGTTGCCGACGATGACGCTCTCGAGGTGGAGCGCCTGCGTCGGGCAGGCGACCACGCACATCCCGCAGCCCTCGCAGGCGAGTTCGTCGAAGTCGTCGACGGTGATCGCATCGAAGCGGCAGTGTTCTTCGCACATCCCGCATCTTGTGCATTTGTCCCAGTCGCGGACCGCGATTTTCGCGCCGTAGAACTCCCCGTGATCGGTGTCCTCGGGGTGCATCAGCAGGTAGAGGTTTGAGGCGTCAACATCGCAGTCGGCGATGACTTTGTCTCTGCCCAACGCAGCGAAGGAGGCGACGGTGGTCGTCTTACCTGTCCCGCCCTTGCCGCTGACGATTGTAACCTGTTTAAGCTCTGTGTCTGACATTGTTGGTGCTCCTTCGCGTCAACTCGCAGCTTTCCGTGGCACGGACGCCACTGACTGTCCGTGCGTTGTTGTGGCGCCTGACGGTTGCGTGCAATCCGCGGGAGACAGTGTAGTGCCTCCCCGCCGAACGCTGGACAAACGACAACGCACCTTGCGTTGGCGCGTGATTCATCCGATAATGCCGCCGGGCCAAAAGGCTCGCCTGAGTGGGCCGGTGGCGGCCGACTATCAAGGGAGTTGGAGACGCAGCGTGGCTGCGCTCCAGCAGCCGGCCGCCACCAAAGCTCAGGCTACCACATTCGGCCGAAACCACGGCCGAAACCCATGCCGCGGCCGAAGCCGCGACCCATGCCGAAGCCACGGCCGAAGCCACCGCCGCGGCCCCAGGCCATGCCGCGCCCGTATCCGAACGGAGCGCGTCCGCGGCCCCAGGCCATGCCCATGCCGGGCATCATCCCATAGCCGCCCATCGGCATGCCCCAGCCGCCGGCGTAGCCGCCGTAGCCTGCCCAGGGGGTGCCGTAGCCCGCGCCGTACGCCCACGGATTTCCGTAGGCGCCGTAGCCGGCGTTTGCCGCGCTGGCAGGATTGCACCAGCCTCGCGCGCCACCGGTCATCGGGCCCATTCCTCCGGGTCCTGTGCCATCCATTCCTGGCATTTCGATCACACCTCCTCTGTATATTGATATGTATGATGCGTCGGGTTGAACTGACGTTGTCCAGTTAGCGCTGGCGGGTCATGGCTGTCCCGCAGCTCGGGCACTTCCGCTTGTAGCACGGTGTGCCGCGAACGTGCGGAACCTGGTTGCCGCAGTTCGGGCAGACGCAGTTCCCGCCTGGTCCCATGGCGAAGCCGCCTCCACGTCCGCGGCCTCCGCCTCCAGCCCCGCGGCCGCCTCCGCGACCTGTGCCGGGGCCCCCGCCACCGATCGGTCCTGTTCCATCGCCTCGAGGCATGGTGATCGCTCCTTTCGCTCGGCTATTCTACGCGGAGGGTGTGGCCGGTTCCGTCGCGACCGCCTCCGCGATGCTCTCGTACATCTCCAGCAGCGCGCCCCGCCACTCGTCTGACCCTTCGGGTTGGGCGCTCAGCAACGTCTCGCCGCGGGAGTACGCCTCCGCGATCGAACGCCGCTCGGGCACGCGTATCAGCACGTCGAGGTTCTCCTCGTCGATGTACTCGTTCATCTCGATGTCATTGTCGCGATCGCGGTTGATGACCACGCCACAGGGCACGTCCATCCTGCGGCAGGTATCCACCGCTTCGCGAAGGTTCGCAAGTCCAAACGGCGTCGGCTCCGTCACGAGAATGCAGTAGTCGGTATCCGCGACCGCCTCCTGCATAGGGCAGGCTGTCCCGGGCGGCGCGTCCACGATCGTGATCATCTCCGGCGAGTTCACGGCCTTCGTCGCGTTCGTCACCGGTGTCGCGCGCTGGTGACCGACATCGAGTCGGCCTTCGTAGAAGTCGATCTGCTCCTCGGTGGTCCCGTGTGCCAGTTCACCGATGCGCAGCGGCACCTCTGTGATCGCCCCGGTGGGGCAGACGAAGGCGCACGCTCCGCAGCCGGAGCACATGTCGTGGAAGGTCAGCACCGCCTGTCCGATCGCGGCGATGGCGCCGACCTGGCAGGCATGGGCGCACTTGCCGCAATGCGAGCATTTGCTGAGGTCCACCTCGGGCACGAGGATGTTGACATCCTCGCGCCCGTCGATCTCAGGATGCAGCAGGATTTCGCAGTTCGGCTCCTCGACATCACAGTCGAGCACCTGCACCGCGCCCGGGTTCTCCGCAGCGAGCGCCTGTGCGAGGCTGCAGGAGATCAGCGTCTTTCCGGTGCCGCCCTTGCCTGCAGCCACTGAGATACTCAGGTTGGGCTTTGTCGGTGTCATGATGCGCCCCTTACTCTCCCTGTGACTCGAGGTACTCGATCTGTGACTGGATGAACTCCATCTGCTGCTGGAGCATGTCGGCCTGTGCGCGCAGCATGCTGAGATGATACTGGCGCATCTCCTCCTGCGCCTCGGGCGTCATCGGTCCTCCCATCGGGCCCATCGGACCCATCGGACCGCCCATGGGACCACCCATCGGTCCCATCGGCCCGGGCATGCCGCCGCCCATGGGTCCCATCTGCGGGCCGTACTGGCCGTATCCGGGTTGCTGCTGACCCTGGCCCATCCCCTGGCCCGGGCCCATTCCCATGCCTCGGCCCTGACCGCCTGCCATGCCGCGTCCCTGGCCCATGCCACCGCCCATGCCCATGCCGCGTCCTCCGCCGGGCATGCTCCCGCCGGTTCCGGGCATTCCACCGCCGCCGGGCGCGTTTCCGCCCGCCTGCCCGGTGGTGCCGGTGTGCGCCGCCGTCGTCGCGCCGCTGGCCTCCTGAAGCTCGCCGTCGGCAGCCGCCTGTGCGGCCTCTCTCACGGTCACTCCGGAGGCCTGGAAGGTGCGGATGCCACCAGCCTGCAGGGCCATTGCGGCGTTCGGTCCGAAGTTCCCGGCCACGACTGCCTCAGCGCCTGAGTCGCCGACGATCTGCGCCGCCGCGGTGCCTGCGCCCGAGCCCATCTGCGGGCCCGGATTCTCGATCGCCTCGTACTCCATGCTGTCCGTGTCCACGATCACGAAGTACGCACAGCGTCCGAACCTCGGATCCATCTGCGCGTCCAGATTGTCTTCTGAAGATGTCACTGCCACTTTCATCTTTGTGTCCTCCTTGACGTGGAGAAGCCACGTCGGTGTCTTCGCCCCTCTGCGGGGTTGAGTGCTCCCTGTTCATTGAACTGTGATTCGCCCCGTCGCGTCCGCGACGATGGTGCTTCCAACGCCGGCGCGCAACGTGTCACCGGCGAAGTGTTGCTTCAGCAGGTCCGCGCCGCGCTCTCCGCTGCAGTGCATCGGCGCGACCTGCCGCACACCTCTTTCGTAAATGTCCGCGGCAACCAGCGCGATGCGCTCCTCGGTCTCTCGCGCCAGGTGCGTGCCGCCCGCGATCGAGACCGGGCATCGCCCCGTCAACTCCGCCGCCCGCGCCACGATGTTGACCAGTCCCGCGTGCGCGCAACCGGTGAGAAGGACGTCGCCCTCGTCCATCCGGGCGATCAACGAAATGTCATCGACGAAATCATCCTCCATCACCTGCCCGTCCCGCTCCACGAGCAGATGCGGCGATTCCGGAGCGAGGTCGCTCACCCGGGGGACTTCCCCGGTGGTCATGACGTCCGGCGCGACCTCGACCGAATCGGCGCTGAGTTCGAAGATCGCTCCCATCGCCTCAAGCTCCTCGCGCGTATTCGGCGGCCCGATGTACTCTCGCCCGCCGCCTTCGCGATCGGCCCAGCGCGGCTCGAAGACTGCCGGGTGACCGATGACCATCGCTCCGCCCAGCCGCTGCAGGAGCGCGGGCAGGCCGTTGGTATGATCGTAATGCCCGTGGCTGAGCGTCACGCAGCAGACTTCGCTGAGATCGACGCCCATCGCGTCCGCGTTCTCCCACGTCTCGGCGCTGTCGCCGCAGTCAAAGATGATGCTTCCGACAGCGGTGCGCAGCAGCATCGACAGACCGTGTCCGGCCTTCAGCCCGTCCCGCGCCACCGAGTTGTCCCGCAGCACAATCGCCTCAAACTTCTTCCGGGCCATCTGCCGGCACCTCCACGTGGATCTGCTCCTCCGCAAGCGCCTCTCGGACTGTCTCCGCGCCCGTGTGCAACACCGTTACGTGATCGGCATTGAGCACGTAGTAAGGGCCCTTCCCCTCGATGTCCTCGCGCGTGAAGACCGCGTCGGCGCCTTCCTCTATCAGCATCTGTGCGATGCGGATACCGCGACCGCTCGGTTCATCGCAGTAGGGGTTGTTCACGTAACGAACATCCCGCACGACCCTTTCTTCGCTCCCTACTGTGACAAATGCATAGCGCCCGGCGTGCCCGAATTCCGGAGCCAGTCTGTCGTCGTCGGCCACCGGGATGGCGTAGACGTATGTCTCTTTGTGCTCGGGTTCGAAGTGGATCAGCACACGATCGATGTTCGGCGCGACCTCATGTACCGCTTCCTCCAGCCGATAGCTGATCTGATGTGCCTGCTCAAGGTCGTGCACGTCGAGCACCACGTGCGCCTCGATGAAGCGGTAAGGACCAGAGTTGCGGCCGGTCAGGTCGTGAACCTCCAGCACATCCGGATCATCGCGCAGGACATCCTCGATGGTGTTGAGCAGATCACGATCGAGGCTCGCATCAAGCAGGACCCTGATGGCGTCAATTGCCAACTCCGCGGAGGTGTATATGATGAATCCGACGATCAACAGCGTCGCCAGCGTGTCGATGTTGTATCCGAAGTATGCAGCCACGAGGCTGAGAAGGACCGCGAATGTCTTCAGAGTATCAACGAACGCGTCACGGCTGTCGGCCTTCAGCGCCGGTGAGCCTGTGCGCTCAGCGATCGATCCGACGTAGCGGGAGAAGCCGAAGCTGATCGCCATGGCGGCGACGATCGCAGCCATCGTCCACGGGAGGTTGCGGATCTCATCGGGCCCCTGGCCGAGGATCGCTTTCCGGGCGAGTTCGTAGCCGACCAGGGCGATCAGGATCGCAACACCAAGCGAGATCAGATTCTCAAGTTTGTAAAGGCCGTAGGGGAATGTGTCGGACTTGCGCCCCGAGATCCTTACGCCCACGTAGAGCGCCAGCGACTGCGCGATGTCGGTGACGTTGTGAATCGCATCGGCCATCAGCGCCAGGCTTCCGGAGAGCACCGCGAAGGTGTACTTCAACACGACCAGCAGGGCGCGCACGCCCACGGAGATCAACGCAGTGCGCTTCGCCAGTTGCCGACGGCGCTGCTGATCACGCTGGCGCTGCTCCTCGTTGCTGCGCTGAGATTGTTCGGCCGAGATCAGGTCAGTGTTCACACGTGCTCTCTCCCGGTTCAAGCTCGCCGGCCGCGATCCGCTCGATGACTTCATCGATCGGCCCCGAGATGCCGACGTACACGCCGATGTTCAGTTCCGCCATCAGGTTGATCGCCCGCGGCCCGGCGCCGCCTGCCACGATGTACGCCACGCCTTCTTCGTTCAGCAAACGGGGGAGAAGTCCCGGCTCGTGCCCCGGGTTTGCAAGATCCTCGCGCGCCACCTCGATGTCGTTCGCAATGTCCACGATTACATAGCGCTCGCAGCGCCCGAAGTGTGATGCGACCTGATCTCCGTCCGCGGCAATTGCATACCTCATTGCTGCACATCCTCTGCGTAACTTCTTCGTCTGATCCGATGTCACGAACGATCTGATTGCGCCCCGATCGCACCCTGGACCAGGCGACGATCTGACAGGCTCACTCGTCATTGAGCAGTTCGTCCGCGCGATCCACGAACTCCTGCATCGCCTCAGTGCGCCTTCTGATCACGGTCACCCAGCTGGCAAGTCGCGCGCGGCCGAGGTCAGTAAGCTCGTAGTTGCGGCGGGCGGGCCCTCCACCGGAAGTGTCCCAGGTGGAGACCGCCGCGCCCTCCTGTTCCAGTTGGCGCAGGACGCGATAGATCGCGCCGGGATCGACCTGCGTGTCGGTTAACCCCATCTCGTTGACCTCGCTGAGGAGATCGTAGCCGTGCGCGGCAGCGCCGGTGCCGAGCAGATAGAGCACCGCGGGCTCAATGAGCCGCGAAAGCCGCGCCGACACCGCCTCCTCCAGCTTTCTCCGACCTCGTTTTCGCATCGCGCACCTAACCCTGTCATGGTAGTATATGTTAGTCACATATAGATGATACGCTTGCGCGCCCTTCCTGTCAAGGGCAAATGCAAAGAAGCCGGCAGAAACTCGCCGAGAGCCCGGCTCCCAACGCGCCCCCCGACTCGAGTGATGTCTCGCGCCGTCGGGAATGTCTGCCGAGTGGTGCAAAGGGATATGTACCCGGGTGGAGAAATGTGAACGCCACCGCCGCAGGCTGGGCACAGACAAGATCAAGGGCTGGTGGACACGGGGCACCGGGCTTCACTACCTGACTACCTGTCGCTGGAGGGGCGACAGTGGTTTCGGGGAATGTGGCCCGGTGCATCACATACGCTGGTCGTCAGCCCTGAGCACGTGATTCCGAGCTTCGACAATCCCGGATATTCAAGGGGGAATCACCCATGTGGCTCAATTCCGCCTGGACAGGCCTGCTGCAGTGGTGTGAGACGGACGCGAGCTTTCGTCGCGAGTTGCTCATGCGCCGCGCGGCGCGCAGTGAGATGCGCAGGATGCTTACGGAGCAGCGGATTTCCGAACTCACCACCGGAGAGTTCATGAGGCGCATCGCGACGCGCGGATGCCTTCGCCACGCCGATGGGAACCCGGTGGAGGCGACGGAGATGCGGCAGATCGCGCCGGAGCGGCTGGAAGATCTGCTCGAAAGCGGCGCCCTGGTTGTGACCGGCAATCCGATGCTCGTCGAGTCGGAGAGTTCTGTGCAGGAGACGCTGCCGGGACTTGGCGATGGCGGCAGCGCGCTACTGAGGGACACGCTCGAGCAGCTTCTGTCGTGTGTCGATGGACCCGCCGAGGAGATCGGCAGAGCCATCGAGCGGGCCGGTGCTGATGGGGGCCTTCTCACGCGTCAGCTTGCCGCGCACGTTGTGAGCGCCTGCTCCCGCAAGCCCCGCGTCATCTTCGACCGGACGCGCGTGATCGGGCTGCAGCGGCTGAGCGGGCTTTTGAGCGGCTGGGGGCGCTGGACCGGGGTCGCCGGGGACTTCGAGCGACTCGACGCCGCTTTCGAGGAACTGATGAGCGCGTCGCAGGGCATAGTGTGCGATCCACTCGCGGCAGATCTGCTGCTGTGTCGGATGGCCGAACTGAGGGAGCCGCGCGCATGGAAGGTCGCCATCGGCCTCAACGAGACCCGCGCCGAGTCGGAGGCGATCAGCCGGCGATGCCTTGCGGGAGGCTTTGCGGCCATCGCCCCGGAGGATCCGGACGACCCGAACATTGGCCGCCTGGAGGGCATGCTTCCGGGCGACTGCGTGGTGATGCACCTGCGCGGGAGAATCGGCGCGATCGGGCGCGTCACACGGCCTTACTACGAGATTGACCGCCGCGCCGCGGGGCCGCTTGATCGCTGCTGGTGGCGGCGGGTGGGTGTTGAGTGGATGGCCGGCGACCGCGACTACGGCAATCTCCTCGCAGGCGCGCAGCAGCGTTTTTCGGTCGTCGAACTCGACTGGGAGTGTTTCCGCGCGATCTCGGCGATGTACCGCCACGATCCGCGGTACGATCAGCTTTTCCGGCCGCTACACGGCTCATGGCTGATCCGGTGTGACAGCGATCGCTACGAGACGCTTGCGGCACTGGACAGGCCGCTTCCCCTCCGCGATCAGTGGTCCTTCGCGCGGGATGTGCGTCGCCCCTCCCCTGGGGATCGCGTCTTCCTTTACCACGACACCAGCCCCCGCGGCGTCTTCGGCGCGGGAACTGTCATCTCTGCCTCTGACGCCCCGCCTCGCCACGATCCCGGTCGCCGTCGCGTGGAGATCATGTACGACGTCCTCCTGGAGCGACCGGCACCCCGGCGGGCGGCGAGGAAAGATCCGAGGCTCGCCGACTGGGAGCCTCCACCCGCGCAGGTCAGCCATCTTTCGCCGGACCGGACCGCCGCCTTCTGCGAGTTACTCGGTGTCACGGGCGGACGGCATTTCGTGCTGCTTGCCCACGGTCGTGCCGGCAATGATGTCCGCCCGCACGAAGTCTACCGGCTGCAGAGGCGGGGGGCTGACGTGACTCGGCAGTTGCTCGCTTCCGCGGCGGAGGGCGACGCGCGTTGCCTGATCTATCACGCTCGCCCCGAGAACGCGTTTGTCGGCTTCGGTCGAGTCACTGAGATCACGGAGTACCAGTCCCCGGAGGAGGCGGAGAGGGCCCCTTCACCGGGGGGCACCGGCGGTGCTCTGGAGGTGCGCATCGATGTCTGCCGTTTCGCTCACAGGGCCGGAGCGGGGTCGGTCGGTGCAGAGAGGGGGCTCGGGGTGATGGGGCGCGGCCGGGATGAGGAGGGGCTGACCCGGACCGTCCTGCCTGTGTCAGAACATGACTTCTACCGGGCGGTTGGCGCGGGGATGACCGCCCCTGCTCAGCATGACGATGTGTTGAATCTCGAGGCGCTTGCCAACGCATCCTGCGCCCCGCTCGAGAGGCTCGAGGAGATGGAGCGGATCCTTCGCGACAGGGGGCAGATGATCTTCTACGGCCCGCCGGGCACGGGGAAGACCTGGCTCGCCCTGCGGCTGTCCGAATGCCTCTGCGGCGGGGACGAGTCGAGAAGGGAGATCGTGCAATTCCATCCGGCGTATTCGTATGAGGACTTCATCGAGGGTATCCGGCCTCAGGCGGTGGAGGCGCCGGACGGGAGCAGTTCGGTCGCGTATCCGCTGGTGCGCGGGTCATTCGCCCGCTTCTGTGACAGGGCCCGCAGGGACGAACTCAACACCCACGTTTTCGTCATCGACGAGATCAACCGAGCGCAGGTCGCCGCTGTCTTCGGGGAACTGATGCTGGCGCTGGAATATCGCGGACGCGAGGTGCGACTTGCCCACGGCAGTCCAACTGGTGGCGAGGGCGGCACCTCGGTGTTGACTGTCCCTCCCAATGTGCTGCTGATAGGCACGATGAACACCGCGGATCGTAGTACCGCGCTGGTCGATCACGCCCTGCGAAGGCGCTTCGCGTTCTACCCGCTCTTCCCTGACGACACCGATCTTGTGAGACCGATGTTCGAGGGCTGGCTCTCCGAGCACGCACCCGACGCCGGGTGGGTCATCCATCTGCTCGACGATCTCAACCAGTGGCTGGAGCCCGAGGTCGGTCGCCACCTGATGATCGGTCAGAGTTATTTCATGCGCCCGGGACTCGATGAGCGAGCGGTCCGCGAGATCTGGCGTTTTCAGATAGAACCTCTCCTCGCCGAATACTTCGCAGGCATGCCCGAACGCCTGGCGGAGCTGGACCTCGATGACATGATCTGGCGGGCGCAGGAGACGCAGAGCGGTTGCCGGCAGCATGGCGGCGGACCGGCCCCGGCCCACCTGGGTGACGGGCGGCTGTGGTGGGGGGACGGCGACGATGCATGAGCGCGCCATCTCCCTCTCGGATTCTGAGCGCAGGTCGGTGCACCTGCGAGCGTGTGAGGAGCAACACGTCGATCTCACTCGGGCCGAGGCCGAGTGGTTGCAGCGCACTCACGCCCGCCACCTGAGCCTGGCTCGCAAGTCGGAAAGTGAACAAACCTGGCTGGTGCGCGCCGGACACGTCTGCGGGTTGATCGCGCTGCCGGGTGGCCGGCGACTCTACGTGGAGCCGCGAGTGGCGGTGAGGAATGTCTGGACGATGCTCGGGGCCGCCGAGAGGTTGGACTGCCTGACGTGGCCGCCGAGCACGGGTGAGACCCCCCGCGGCCTTGTGGATGGACTGATGGATGTGTTCGTGCGAGAGGTTGAGATACTGATCGCGCGCGGGGTAGCCGTGGACTATCAGCGGTGCGAGCAGGTGCTGTCGCGAGTGCGCGGGCAGATTGACGTGCATCGGCAGATGCGGGAGCTTCCCGGGGCACTCGATCGCTTCGCGTGCAGATTCGCCCAATTCTCGCGTGAGACGCCGGAGAATCGCGTGCTGACAGCGGCGCTGCAGGTTATCGCACGGGCCGCGGGGCCTCACTCCGACTTGCGGGCTGCGGCCACGCGATGCCTTCGTGAGATCGGCTGCAGTGTGGCTTCAGAGCTGCAGCAGCATGAGCTTGCCGCGGCCCGCATCGGTGCCGCCACTCGCCACTACCGCGTCCCGATGGCCCTCGCGCGCCTGCTTCTGGAGAGCCTTGGAGCCGGACACAGGCCGGTGGCGGGCTTCCAGGCGACGAAGACGCCATCGCTGCTGGTCGAGATGCCGAGGCTCTTTGAGCGTTTCGTGTGCCACGCACTGCAGCGCAGTCTCAGCGGCCGCGCACGGGTGCGGTCGAGGGGGCACAGCGTCGCACTCGACGACGAGAGCCACGCTATGCTGACTCCCGACGCGGTCGTCGAGGGGCCGCGCGGTCCACTGTGCGTGGTGGACGCGAAGTACAAGCCTGAGCCCATCGACCGGCATGAGCCGTCGGCCAGCGACGTCTACCAGATGCTTGCGTACTGCGTCGGCTACGGCGTGCGCCACGCGGTCCTGGTCTATCCTCGCAGGGTGGACGCGGCGCCGGTCCGGATCACGCGTGACGGGCTTTCCGCCACTATCCATCCACTCGGCCTCGACCTGTCTGCCGAGGCGCACAGCCTTCGTCCCCTCGGAGAGTTGCTGGCGGGTCAGATCGCCGAACTGGTTGATCTGCCCGGCGCCGCGACAGGCTGCTGCTCACTTTCAGTGCGCCCTGACCGTGTGGCGGACAGCGGAGGAGGTCTTCATTGCGTGAGGGCGAAGGCGTGCTGCGCAGACCAACACCGCCGCTGACGTCGCACAGAAAGGGTGTGCGCTGATGGAGACAGTTGATTTCAGCCGCTCATTCGCGACCTTCGTGACGCCTGAACGCACCAACAACGCCCGCATTCAGATCGAGGCGATCTGCGAGACCGCGGACGGGGAGACCCATGTGCTCGTCGCCTCGTGCAAATCCGAGGATACCTACGCGTCGGAGAATCTCTTCAGACAACCCAACTACGACTTCTGCGCGATCTTCGGCGAGGAGGACTACTGCATCGTGCGGGTCGGGATGCCGCTGACGGCGTGCTGGCGTGACAGCGGGATCATCGCCGATCGCTTCGACGAGGTACTGATCGAGCGCGCAGTCGTCGATGCGGAGCTTTGCGAGCCCCCCCGTGCGATCGTCGAGGCCACGCTTGAGAACCGCCCGCTGGTCGGCCGCACCGAGATGCTCGATGAAGCGGGGGAGACGCTGGCGCGGCTGCAGTATCCGATCAAGACGATCAATGTGAACGAGCCGGAGCACTCGCCGAGCGGGGACTGGATCTACCAGGTGGACACCGGCCCGATCATCGCCCCGGAGCGGGCGCGGCAGGCGGATCTCGCGGTCGAACGCCTCGATCTGGCCTTCATCGCGTGGAACGCGCCGGACTGGGCGGAGCTGGTCGTGCTCGCGCCGACGCCGGTCAATCACAGCGATGACTGCGTCGGGCACTACTCGCAGGTGCGAACGATCAAAGCGCGCAACGCGATCCTGGCGCTGCCATGAGCGAGCCCTTCGGCGGGCCGGCCGGGAGGAACTACGAACGCCGCTCGTACCCCAGGATAGTCCGCTCGTAGAGATTCCGCACCGGGTCGGCGGTTTCGCGCATCCACTCCAGGAGCCGCTCGCGCAGACGCATCGCGTCGTCGAGGTAGTCGGGCTGGCGGAGCACGTTCGTCGTCTCGTAGGGGTCGCGCGTGAGGTCGTAGAGTTCGTCCTCGCCGGCGGCGTTCCAGCCGAACTTGATATCGCCCACCCGGATCGTCCGCTGGCTCATCGAGATGTTGTTCACCCCGCTGAATTCCGTCACCGCGCAGTCACGCCACGATTCGGCCTCGCCCGCGACCGCCGGCAGCAGCGAGCGGCCGTGCAGCGCCTCCGCGTCATACTCCGCGCCCGCGGCCTCGCAGACCGTCGGGTACACGTCGGCGTTCGAGGCCCACTGTTCGCGCACCTCACCGGCGTGCGAGCCGTCCGGCTTTCGCACGATCATCCCGATGCGATGCGTCTCCTCGAAGTGATACCAGCCCTTGTCGGTGAGGCCGCCGTGGCTTCCGCACGTCTCCCCGTGGTCTGACGTGAAGATGATCAGCGTGTTGTCAAGCTGCCCCGAATCGCGCAGGTACTCCACGATGCGGCCGAACTCATAGTCGATCAGCGTGGTGAACGCGTAGTAGTGCCGCAGCATCTCCGCCCAGTCATCCCACGACAGGCGCTCGGCCTGAGGGTGCAGCTTGATGTGGTGCGGGCCGGGGATGCTGCGCGCGGGCCACTCGTAGTTCGGCCACGGCGGAATCTCCACGTCGCGGTAGAGGTCGAGAAACTCTGCAGGGGCGTAGTAAGGCCCGTGCGGCCCCCAGTTGTTGTGCCAGATGAACCACGGATCGCCGCTCTCCCGGAAGCGTTCGGCGAGTGAGATCGTGTGTTCGGCGAGGAAATGCGGAACCGTGCTCTCGGTCGGCCCCGCAAGCTCCCCGGCCGGGACGGGCATCGGGCGATCGCCGGGCCAGTCCAGCACACGGTGCTCGAAGCCGCGGTCCTCGAGGTACTGCTGATACTCCGGGTAGCGGAAGCCGCCGCCGCCGTGGCCGGGAAAGTCCTGCCCCTCGAACCCCCTGGTGGTCGGCAGGGCGGGATCGCCGAGCGCGCCGAAGTGATTGCCGTCCGCGGTCCCGAGGTGCCACTTTCCAGTGTATCCGCAGCGGTAGCCGGCCTCGCCCAGCCTGTGCGAGAGGAGGTCCTCACGATCGGGAAGCTCATGCACCGAGCAGCCGAGGTTGCCGACGTTCGAGCAGATGCCGTGGGAGTGCGGGTAGAGGCCTGTCATGATCGTCCCGCGTGTCGGGGAGCAGACGGGGCAGGCGGTGTATGCGGTCTCGAAGCGCACGCCCTCCTCCGCGAGGCGGTCGATGTTGGGGGTGCGGCATGGCGTGTCGCCGTAGCAGCCAAGTGCGGAGAGGCGGTGCTGGTCGGTGAAGAGCAGAAGCACGTTCGGCCTTGTTGAAGATTCAGTCATCTCCGAACACTCCCGGAATATCTTGATGCGCGTCGTAACTGACGCGGTGTACACACCACGACCCCCGGCGGGGGGAGACCGGAGGCCGTGAGTGTTCCGTCTCGCGACGGAAACCTGTCATTACGCAATTCTTCTGCGCGGCACCCGGCGGGGGGAGTCCGGGCGCCGCGCGTGCTCCGTCTTGCGACGGAGAAACCCTGCATGTCCGGGAGGCGCGTGTCTTCTGACTGTCAGAAGCCTTCCGCCGGTGCCGGCGGCTGCTCAACGGGCGCCTGCTCCGCCTGCGGCCTGAGCGCCTCCTGGAATTTCGCGAAAAGCTCCGCGTGGCTGATCTTCTCGTCTGCATCAACGTCGGCCGCGGCGAAGAAGTTCCCCCACTCCTGATCTGAGAGCTGGCCGTCCCCGTTCTCATCCATCATCTGAATGAGCATCTGGGCTGGATCCAACCTCTGAGGCCGGCCTTCGGGCTGGGCGCGCTGCCCTCGCTCGCGGACGACTTCGTCTTCGACCAGCAGCCCGTCGCCATCCCGGTCCAGTCGCTCGAAGCCCTCCGGGCGCGCGGGCCACTCGTCGGCGGATATCGTCCCGTCTTCATTCGCGTCACAGTTCTCAAGGAGCTGCTGCCAGCGCTCGGCCGGGTCCATCCGCACGCGCTCACGGGCCCGATCTCCGGCCTGCATGGCCTCGTCTTCCGTGATCACACCATCATCATTCGCGTCAAGGAACTTTAAGACCTCCTCGCGTCCCTCGAATTCTTCCGCGGAGATTTGCCCGTCCGCATTTGCATCAAAGCGTTCCAGCATCTGCTGCCAGCGTCGGGCCGGATCCGCGTCACCGATGCGACCCTGGTTCTGCCCGCGCCGACGCGCGCCGGCCTGGTCGCCCCGCACCGCCAGTTCATCCCGGGTGATCGCGCCGTCGCCGTTCGCGTCCAATCGCGCGAACGCTTCATCCGGGCCTCTGAACTCGTCTCTGTCAATCTTCCCGTCCTGATTGGCGTCGAGCCTTTCGAAGAAATCGGCCCCCTGATCAGCGGGTTGGGCGTGCAGTGCGTATGCCCCGGCAACCACGAGCGCCACGACCGCAAGCGCAATCAACAGCCTTTCGCGAAACAATCTGCGCACCTCCTGATCGTCCTCCGTGCGAGCGTATGATACCACCGCTGCCTATGACGTTTCAGCCATGTTGTGGATTCCCCCTTGTTTTCATCCCGGAGGTGATTGGTCTTGCGCGGCGAAGTGCCGCCCATCACGCGATGCTTCCAGGGGAAGAGGCCCCCGATGAGTCGCCTGCTGCAGGAAGACGATCAGTCGGCCAACCGCGGAGTCGAACTGCCCCGCCACCTGCGCGGCCTCACCACGCGCGCGGTCGTCATCGCGTTGCTGCTGACGGCCGCCACCTGGCTGGGCATCACGCGCCCCGGGTACATCAGCCTCAACTGGGTGCCCTACGTCGTTCCGCCGGTCCCGGCGATCCTCTTTCTCCTGATTCTGGTGGGCATCAACGCCGGCCTGTGGGCGTGGTGGAGGCGGAGCAACGGCGCCTCCATTGCCCCACTTTCGCGCGGAGAGCTTCTGCTCATCTACGCCGGCATCGCGGCCGCCCTGCCGATGGAACGCGGCGGCTACGTCTTCCACTACCTGCTCTTCCCGAAGTACTACGGCACCGACGTTGACGGCTACCCCGAGCTTTTCGAGCATTATCCTGACTTCTGGGCGCCGCACGACGCCGGAGTGGTGAAGGGCTTCTTCGAAGGCTCGCCCGCCGGGCAGATCCCGTGGGATCAGTGGCTGATCCCGATGGCGTGGTGGGGAGGATTCTCGCTGCTGCTCGTCTTCACGGTCCTCTGCCTGACGGCGCTTTTTCACAAGCAGTGGAGCGAGAACGAGCGGCTGACCTACCCGATGAACTTTCTCCCGCTGGAGATCACCGGCGGCTTCACCAGCACGATCGGCGAGCGCGGCTTCTTCCGCAACCCCGTCATGTGGGTCGGCTTCGGCGCCGCCGCGCTCTTCAACGGCATCAACATCGCCCACGCGTTCTTCCCCGGATTCCCCGGCATCGACAAAACGCTCGTGCTCACCCGGGGCATCACCGATCCGCCGTGGCGCTGGCTCCATCCGCTGAACTTCAGCTTCTCGCTCGAACTGTGGGGACTGTCCTACCTCGTCTCCGGCGAAGTCCTCGGCACCGCGCTTGCATCGTACTTCTTCATGAAGTTCGTCAAGATGGGCGGCCTGTCGGCAGGCTACCGCGCCGGCGGCTTTCCTTTCTACCAGGAAGTCTCGGCGGGCGCCTGCATCGCTTTCACGTGCTTCCTGCTCTGGGTTGCGCGCCCGCATTTCCGCCGGGTCGCGCGGAGCGTGCTCGACGGTCCCGGCGAGTATGATGAGGGTGAGCCGATGTCCTACCGGGCGCAGGCCGTCGGCTTCACGCTCGGCACGGTCGCCCTGATGCTGATGCTCCAGCACGCGGGGCTGCGCTGGCTGCCGATGGTGGCATTCTTCGCCTCGCTTTACATGTTCACGCTGGTGGCCGCGCGTATCCGGGCCGAGGCCGGGCCGCCCGTGCTCTGGACGCATCCCTACGGCTTCGACACCGTCGTGCCGATCCATCTGCTCGGCACGCGCGCGATCCGCGGTCTTGGCTCACCCCGGTCGATGGTGCTTTACTACGCGATGTTCTGGATCGGCCGGACGGTCTTCGCGCACTCCACCGCGCAGGCGTTCACAGATGGATTGAAGCTGCCCGAACACGTCCGCGCGCGTAAGTCGAGCTTCGCGTGGTTGATGATCGCGATGTGCGTGGTCGGGTTGGGCCTCACCTACTGGTACCATCTCGATGTGGGGTACACGCACGGTCAGGGGCTGATCGGCGCGAAGACGGGGCGGGCCGGGCAGTCGTGGGCGCTGAACTGGTCGCGCGGGAACTACCGACTGCTCGATCAGGCGCTCGGGAATCCCACCGGACCCGACTGGACACGCATCGCATTCTACGCCGGGGGAGCCGCACTGACGGCTGGCGTCACCTGGGCACGCACGATGATAACCAGCTTCCCCTTCCATCCGCTCGGGATCATCCTCGGCACGCTCTACGGCGACTCCTCGCCCTACTGGGCGCCCTTCCTGATGGCATGGCTGGCGCAGCGGATCACACTCCGCTACGGCTCACTGCCGGCCTACCGGAAGGTGGTGCCGGCCTTCCTCGGTCTCTTCTTCGGCCATGTGCTCATCGGCGGGATACTCTGGCGGATCGTCATCAACGCCTTCATCGACCCCACGATCGCGGTGAGGTACTACCTGAACCTGGGCGGGTGATCCGGGCGTTGCGGTGAGGCGTGTCAGGGCGGGGGAACGCCGTCGGCGCGGGGAGCCCGGACGCCGGGTTCTTTTCCGATCGCGGGCCGCGCAGTTCCGTGGTGCGGACGCCCTCGTTCGCATGCCGTTGCGCCGTTGTCTCAGTCCGCCACCCCCGCCATCTTGCCATCCCGCCCTCCGCGCGGTATGATGGTCGCTGTCATGGACGATCAGATTCCGCCATCTGAACCCCGGCCCGAACAGCAGTCATCCGGCGCGACATCATGGATGGCCAACGCGGCCATCCTCATGATCTTCGCGACGCTGGCGAGCGCCATCACGGGCATGTTCCGCGACATCGCCATCGGCCACGTCTACGGCCGCAGCGTCATCGCGGACGCGTTTTACAACGCCGCCACGATCCCCGATTTCCTTTACTTTCTCGTGGCCGGCGGCGCGCTGCGCACCGGCTTCGTCCCCGTCTTCACCGAACTGATGGCGAAGGGCGAAGAGGACCGCGCGTGGCGGATGTTCTCGGCGATCTTCTGGATGCTCTCGGGGATAGCGGCGCTGCTGGCCGGCGCGGGGATTATGCTCGCGGAGCCGCTGGCGCAGTTCGTCAACCCGTCATGGGCGGGCGCGGCGAGCGGCGGGTTGCCCGAACTGCTTGAGAATCTCGGGCTGATGGAGGCCACGGAGGCCGGTGGCGGCAACCCAGAGGCGCTGGCGATCTGCGCGCTGATCATGAAGCTGATGTTCCCCGCGCAGATATTCTTCCTGCTCGGCGGCCTGCTGATGGGCGCGCTCAACGCCCGCAAGCACTTCTTCTGGCCGGCGATGGGGCCGATCATATACAACATCTCGATCATCGCCGCCGCGCTGCTCGCGCCGATCCTTTTCGGGCCGAGCACGCTCGGCCTCGGCGTCCTCGTTGGCGCTGCGATCGGCAACTTCGGCGTGCAGATGGTGGCGCTGCACCGGCGCGGCGGGAAGATATTCGCGTTCGCGAAGCCCACGCCCGCGGTGCGGCGGGTGGTGTTGCTGGCGCT
>JBNJEK010000044.1:0-20600 GCA_051745855.1 Armatimonadota bacterium | reverse complement strand
CTCCAGCGAACTCCCGGTCGTGACCTGCACCCGCTCGAGGTGCCAGACCTCCGGCATGCCCTCGGTCGAGGCCTGCCGCATGATCACGTGCAGGTCCTCATCGTAGACGCGCTTCTTGCGGTCCGCCACTGCGACGAAGCGCTCGTAGACCTCGTTCATCTCCTCGTCAGCGACCGCGTAGCCGAGCTTCTCCAGCCGACTGCGCAGGCCGTGCTTGCCCGAACGCGGGCCGAGCGTGAAGACCGACTCGGTCAGGCCGACGTCCTCAGGCCGCATGATCTCGTAGGTCTGGCGGTCCTGGATCATCCCGTGCTGGTGGATGCCCGCCTCGTGGGCGAAGGCGTTCGCGCCCACGATGGCCTTGTTCGGCTGCACCACGAAGCCGGTCAGCGTCGAGACCATCCGCGAGGTGTTCATGATCTCCTCGGTGTTGATGTTCGTGTCCGCGTCGAACTCATCGCCGCGGGTGCGCAGGGCCATCACGATCTCCTCGAGCGACGCATTGCCCGCGCGCTCGCCGATGCCGTTGACGGTGCACTCGACCTGCCCGGCGCCCGCGCGGACCGCCGCCAGCGAGTTCGCCACCGACATGCCGAGGTCATCGTGATTGTGCACCGAGATCACCGTCTGTTCGATATTCGGCACGTTCTCGAAGAGGTAGCTGATCGTCTCCTCGATCTGCCACGGTGTCGCGTAGCCGACGGTGTCGGGGATGTTGACGGTCTTCGCCCCGGCTTCGATGACGGCTTCGACCACGTCGCGGAGGTACTCCATACTCGTGCGCATGGCGTCCTCGGCGGAGAACTCGACGTCATCGCAGAGGCTGCAGGCGAGTTCGACGCCGTCGACGGCCATCTGCAGCACCTCGGCCTCGGTCTTGCCGAAGCGCTTTTCGACATGGACTTTGGAGGTGCCGATGAAGGTGTGGATGCGCGGCTTTTCAGCGTGCTGGACGGCCTCCCAGCAGCGCTCGATGTCCTTCGGCAGCGCGCGGGCGAGGCCGGCGACGGCGGGCCCCTCAACCTCCCGCGCGATGGCCCTGACGGACTCAAAGTCCTCGGGCGAGGAGATCGGGAAGCCGGCCTCGATCACGTCCACGTTCAGGCGCGCGAGCTGTCGAGCGAGCTGAATCTTGGCGCTGTGGTCCATGGAGGCGCCCGGCGCCTGCTCACCGTCACGCAACGTCGTGTCAAAGATTGTTATTGTCCTTGGCATTTTGACTGCCTCCTGCGTCTCGAGCATAGGATGCGCGTGCTCGTGCCGGGATGTGTCGATTATCGGCGCAGGCAGGTGGCCGGCACGGAGCCACCAACCCGCTGGGGTAGCGACAGATCAAGCTCAGGGTCGTCCAATGCGGCCACCTCCTTGCTAACTGCCGTTAAACTCAAAAACCTCCATCTCATGGCGCATGTTGCGCAAAGAGACGGAGGCAGTGAATGCTTTCCGCGGTACCACTCTTGTTGGCTGCTGAAGGCAGCCCGCTTATCCGACACGGCGAGTATTCGACGATCTGGTCGAACCGGCCCCAGTTGTCATACTGCGGCCCTCGCGATGCCGTCCTCGGGGTAACGGTCGAGGTCTCCGGCGCCACCTACTGGATGGCGATACACGACATCGCTCATCGTTCCGCGCGCGACTCCGGGGCCAGTTCGGCGGTTGGCGGCGGTCGCCTCTCAGCCAGGGCCTGTGTCGGCCACCGGGCGACCTCTCTGGATGGTCCGGGCGGACCATGCGCCGCTTCTGCGCGTACTACTCCCCATCAGTGTCGTTTGACGCACATCCGTGCGCTGCGACCAATTGCGAGGGCATTGTAGCGGGAGGGGACGATTGTGTCAAGGTATCCGCGCGCCATCATCAAACTCAGGTCGTGACATCGACGGCCTCATGTTGCTGCGCTTGCCGGGCGAGATTTACGCGATAGTTCGCCTCAAGCCGTGCCCAGAAGCCCGCGGTCATTCCGAGCACCCGCTCCAGTTGCAGAGCTGTCTCCGGCTCTATCTTCTTCTTGCCGTTGATGATCTGGCTGATCGTACTCTCCGGGCGTCCCATCCGCCGCGCAAGTTCGGCCTGTGTCATGCCACGCTCTTCCAGCAGCTCGCGAATCGTCTCGCCAGGCGGGACCACGTAACGTGGAATGAACTGTTCTTTAGCGCTATCCATCATGATAATCCTCTACCTCCAGCAGGACAATGCGGGTGATCTTCGATTCATCGATGCCACCGTCTGGAAGCATCGGGACTGGATTGACGCTGGGTTTGAAAATCAACCGGCGCGCGCCATCTACGTCCACTGCCCATTGCCCATCACGTGCCCCCCGCAGTCGATGGAGCCGTGCTCCCTTGTGCTGTCTCATGTCGGCGAGCGCTTCACAAGCCCAGAGTTCCATGATACGTTTCTGCAGGCGCTTAGCTGCTGGCCCACCATAACGCTTTTTCATTAGGCCCGGATCGTCGAGCACCTTCCGTAGCTTATTACTCCTACATTCGAAATCCATATTCTCCCCGCGAGCTGCGATTCTACTGCTTCTCACTATACACATCTTTAGCGCAAGGGTAAAGACCGAACGCAGTTTTCTCGCATCCGTCCCCGGCAGGTCCCCCCCTCCCCCACGGTGAATCACCTGTCCGAGATGACCCCACACGAACCCAGACGCTACCGCAAACTGGTCTCACCTGAGGGCCTTGTGACCTTCGAGGTCGCGGTCGGCGAGACCGACCTGATGATCCTTGCCGAGCGCGAGTTGCGCGAGGAAGCCCGTGCAGCGGCAAAGACCGCACGCCGGCAGATCCAGAGCCACGCCGCACTCGCCCCGGAGTTCCTCAGCGCCCGCGAACCGCTTCCGACTCCAGGCGGGCTCCCGAACATCGTCGCGGCGATGTACCGCGCGGCTCACATCGCCGGGACCGGCCCGATGGCGGCGGTCGCGGGGGCGGTCGCCGAGTACGTTGCGGGCGAGTTGTCGGCCGGCGGCGAGGAGGTCATCGTCGAAAACGGGGGCGACCTTTTCATGATCAGCATGCGCGAGCGGCTGGTCGCGGTGACAGCGCCCGGCTCTGAACTCGACGGGCGGATCGCGCTGGCGGTCCCGCCGGGCGAGCGTGGCATCTGCACCTCCTCGGGCACTGTCAGCCACTCCGCAAGCGCCGGCCGGGCCAACGCCGTCGTGATCGCGGCCGAAAGCGCGGCCGTCGCCGACGCCATCGCGACCGCGACGGCGAATCGCGTGAGCGCGCCTGGTGACGTGGAGGGTGCCCTGCAGTGGGCGCGAGAGCGCGCGCAACTGCAACAGGTGCTGATCATCTGTGGCGATGCCGTCGGCGCATGGGGGCAGTTCGAACTCCGCGGAGCCGGCGCGCCGCGCGGGTCGGGAGAGGCCGGCGAGGGCGGTTGACGGAGTGCTGCTCAACGGCGGGCCCGTCGACGTCGCCGGCGCGACGTTCGTGACGCAGGGCTGAACGAGGTGACAGATGGATCCCGGGCTGCAATACGGAATCCTGTTGAGCTTGTTCGCCGGGCTGGCGACCACCGTCGGTGCGGCGATTGCCTTCGTCGTGAGACAGTTCTCTGACCGCGCGCTCTCGGCGCTGCTGGGAATCGCCGCGGGCGTGATGATCGCGGTGTCATTTCTCGAACTCTACCCTGAGGCCGAGGAGAGGATTGGGGGCTGGCCGACCGCCGCGGCGTTTTTCATAGGCTTCGGCCTCATCTTCCTCATCGACGTGCTCGTCCCGCACTCCTATGAGACGGAAGATGGCGAACCGGAGGATTTGCGCCTGCACCGCGCGGGCGTGCTCACGGCTGTAGGGATCGCCATCCACAACTTCCCGGAGGGCCTGGTCGTGCTGTCGGGCGCGGCCGCCTCGCCCGAACTCGGCCTCGCTCTCGCTATCGCGGTGGCGATCCACAATATCCCGGAGGGGATCGCGGTGGCGGTGCCGATCGCGGCGGCGACGGGAAAACGGAAGCTGGCGTTCTGGTACGCGTTTCTCTCGGGCATGGCCGAGCCCTTCGGCGCGCTCCTGGGCGCCCTGGTGTTGATGCATCTGATGACCCCGGTGGTCATGGGGTGGGTGCTCGCGGCGGTCGCCGGGCTGATGGTCTTCATCAGCCTCGACGAGTTGCTCCCGGCGGCGAATCGCTACGGCGAGGAGCACTGGGCGACCTTCGGCGTGGTGGCGGGTCTGGCCGTGATGATCGCGACACTGGTGATTCTCGGTTGAGAGGCGACGTCGCTTGTTGACACGCTGACCGGCCCATGCGACCTCCCGCGGCGGGTCTGAATCAGGCGGCGCTGCAGAGGGGCCTGAGGGCGGCCGAAACCGGCTCGATCGCCCCCCGAGACGAAAATGGGTGAAAACCCGGAAAACTCTCTGCGAGCTTGACTGTCTGAAGAAACGTGTGATAGTATTCGCATTGACTTGGTAGCACCTCCGGGTGTTGCCGCGTCATCAAAACCTGACGAGCGCCGCCGACCAACTCCAGGCAAAGAAGGGAGGGTCCTCCAAAGCCGCGGTCGGGCGGAAGACGCGCGTCGGGTCAGGCCGAAGCGCATCACAACACGTTGGGTCGCTCAGCACGCGAGGAAACCTTGGAAACTCCCGTGCGGCGATCCTTCTCACAGGACCAGGCTCGGCCTGAGCCTGCCGATGCACAGCCACAGAGGCGATGCATGGCGGGTTCGGTCCAAACCCCAATGAGGAGGACACACAAAGATGAAGAAGACACTTCTGATCGTAGCGATGATTTCGATCATCGCGATGCCGTGCATGGCCCAGACCAGCCCGGCGGACACCGTTCCGTTCGAGCACTGGGCGTATGACGCAGTTCAGCAGCTTGTTGACGCAGGGATCATCATCGGTTACCCCGATGGCACATTCAAGGGCGACCGCGCGATGACCCGTTACGAGTTCGCGATGGCCATCTCCCGGCTGCTCCAGCAGGTTGAGGACATGGAAGGCCAGGAGGGTCCGCAGGGTCCCGCTGGTCCTGCCGGTCCTGCCGGTCCTGCCGGTCCCGCTGGCGAACAGGGCCCCGCTGGCCCCGCCGGTCCTGCTGGCCCCGCTGGCCCCGCTGGCCCGGCCGGTGAGGTAGACGAGGCGCAGATCGCTGAGATCGTCAACCGCCTCCTGGACGAGTTCCAGGACGAGCTGGCCGATCTCCAGGAAGACGTCGAGTACCTGCAGACCGATGTGTATGACCTGTCCGATCGTGTGAACTGGATCGAGGAGCAGCTCGGCGGTCCTGAGGTCACAGGTTGGCTGGACTTCCGCATGGGTATGGCTGGCGACGTCGACTTCGACGACGAGTATGACGCTCTGACCGCTCGCGTCGGCATCGCCGGTGACATCACCGACGACGTCTCCGGTGCCGTGATGCTGCAGGCGCGCGACCAGAATGCGCCGACGGATGGCTATGGTTACAACGACCTGTGGCTCGACGAGGCCTACGTGCGGTTCAACACGGACATCGTGAACCCCGTCACGTGGACCGTCGGCCGCCAGCACTTCGCATATGCGATGGGTCTGGTTGTTGACACCGATCGCCAGTCGCTGCAGGGTCTTCGCAGCGAGTGGAATGACTTCCTGAACATCGGTCTGGATGTCGAGTGGTTCGCCGGTGGCGCGAATGAGGTCGGCCGCACGCAGTACGGCTTCGAGCGCACCCCCGACGCGGACGACTACAACGATGCCGACGGCTATCTGGCCGCGCGCGCGTCGTTCGGCGGCAACTGGTGGTCACTCGGTGGCAGCTATCTCGCCAGCGGTGTCTCCCAGCAGAACGAGTTCGCCTATGCGGGCACCCTGCAGGGTGACCCCACGCAGATCAACGACGAGACCGCTTACTCGCTCGATCTGTGGCTGAACATCTGGAACCGCGACATCTACGTCGAGGCCGCGCGCATCGAGGAGCACGCGAACCGGCCCACCGGTCCGGCCGCGACTCCCACGACCGCGCAGGACCCCTCGGCGATCATGGCGATGGTGGACGTCTGGAAGACCAACAGCTTCGAGCTGACCGGTTTCTTCTCAGACGCGGATGCCGAGTATGACCTTTACTACTCGTCCATCAACCCGTACTACGAGACCCTGCAGGACAACCTGCCGTCCGGGGCTATCCCGTGGGAGCGCTGGATGCGCCGACCTCTCGTTATGTCGAATCTCGAGGTCATCGGCGGCCAGCTCATGGTTGAGCTTGGCAACGTCCCGTTCCAGTTCTCGTACTACGACGTTGACACCAACGCGGGCCCGAACAACTACTGGAACCAGTGGGATCCGAGCGGCACACAGCTCAACGGTCTGGCATATGACCAGCTCTGGGCTGTCAACGCCACGATCCCGGTCAACGACACCATCGACCTGACGCTCAGCTATGGGCATCAGGAGCCGATCAGCAGCGACTATCGCGACCTGGATCTGCTCCAGGCCGGAGTCGAGGTGCCCTTCTAAGGGAACCTGAACTCAACCGGACGCTCAGGCGGGGCCCCGATCCGGGGCCCCGCCTTTTCTTTGTCGGCCCTCGCAAGGACAGCACGCCCCTCTCGGCGAAGTCCCCACCTGACGTCAACCCACTCACGGAGGTACCCCGAGCGTGCGACGGCGATCTCTCATGCTGCTGGCTCCACTTCTCACCGCGGCGGGTCTCGCCGCGTGCGTTGCCGTTGCGTCGCCGTCGCGCCCCGATGTCCCCGTTCTCCGGCAGAGTCTCGATCGCATACTCAGCTCCGGATATCAGCTCTCCGAGCCGCCGCAGGCGCGTCTGCACGAGGTGATCGCGCGCGTCCTCCGGGCGCTCCGACAGATGCTCGGCCATCTGTCGGAGGCCGAACCTCTCGCCGGCCTTCCGCTGTGGGTGCGCCCGGTGCTGACGGGGGTGCTGCTGGTCCTGCTGGCGTTGATGATCGCTCACATCGCCTCGGGGTTGCGGGGACTGCTGGACGGGAGCCGCGACCGCCGCTCGAGACCCGAAGTCCATCGTGAGCGCGTTGACCCCGCGGAAGTGATGCGCAGAGCCGAGGAGGCACTGGAGCGGGGGGAGCACACCGCGGCGCTGAGGCTGCTTTACCTCGCGGTGCTTCTCCACCTTGACCGGGCAGGAGTGCTTGCTCACGATCCCACGCGCACAAACCTCGAGAACCTCCGCGCCTTCACCGGAGTCCGCCCGGAGGCGCGGGATGCGATGGCGCGGCTCACGCACGAGGTTGATGCGACAATCTACGGGGGCCGCGGCGCGTCGCGAGAGACCTGGGAGAAGGCCCGCCGGTGGGCTGACGCGCTGTGGCGGGCGGAGGGGCCGGCATGAGCGAGCGCGCGCGTCTCGCCACGTTCATCGCGGCCACGCTGCTTCTCTTCGCGGGCGTTTCGCTGGTGATACGCCTGGTCACGGCATTCGATGACACGCGGGACCACGCCAGTGTCCGCACGAACCCGTGGGGGACGCGCGCGTGGCGGGAGTTGCTGGAAGTGTCGGGCGTGGCAACCGAGACCTGGCGCCTGCCGCTGAGCGATCTGTCGGACGAGGTCACGTACCTCGTGATCCTCGATCCGATCGAGTCGATCGGCACTGACGAGACGGAGGCGCTCGCCGACTGGGTCTCCGCCGGGGGGCGACTGGTGATCGCGCCGTTTTCGTACCGGGGGGCGAGCGCCGACGGGCGGATCGCAAGTGCGAGCCTCCAACGCACCCTCGCGAGGTTCGGTGTCCGGCCTGTCCTCGGTGGCGAGGCCCGCGCTCACGCCCGCCCGACCGCGATCGATCCTTTGACCGCCGACCTGTCGTCGGTGCTGGTCCCGACCGACGGCCGACTTGAGATCATCGACGGGTATGCCGATGTGCAGTCGGAGGGAGCCCCGACCGTGCTTCTGAGTGATGATGAGGACCTGCCGGTGGCGGTCACGGTGCGCCACGGTAAGGGCCAGGTGATGGCGTTGTCAGAGGCGGAGATCCTCGCCAACGCGACGCTCCGGCAGGCGGACAATGTCATCCTCGCGGCGAACCTGGTCTTCGCCGGAGGAGCGCCCGACACGGTGCACTTCGACGAGTACCACCACGGCCTCGCCGGCGGCGACGGGGTCTTCACGGGGCCCGAGGTTGATGTGGCGGCCTTTCGCAACACTGCGCTCGCGGCGCTGGCGGTGGCCCTGATCTACGCACTCGGCCGCTCGCGGCGCTTCGGGTCGCCGGTCGACGGTGGCGAACGCCGGCGGCGCTCCAGCGCCGACTACGTGCGGGCACTCGCGCAGGTGTACTCGCGGGCGGGCGCGGCCTCGGCGGCCGCGTCGATGCTCGCCGCGGGCCTGCGGCGGAAGGCCGCGAGCGCGGCGGTGATGCCGTCGAACGCGGCATCCTCTTCGCTGGCCGGGGGCCTCAATGCGCGCGGCCTGCCGGGCGATGAGGTCGCCGACCTGCTGGAGCGACTCGAGCAGGCTGATGAAAGCATGAACGACGCGCAGTTGCTTGCACTGGCGCAGCGCGTGGCGCACTACGAGAGGATGCTGTGATCGATGGCTGAGGCCGGACGTGATGGGAGCGGCGCGGCTGCGACACTTGCCGCCCGCATCGAGGAGATGATGGGACGGGCGATCGTGGGTCAGCGACGGCCCGTGCAGGAGATGCTGGTGGCGATGCTGGCGGGCGGTCACGTGTTGCTCGAGGGCGTGCCCGGGGTCGCGAAGACGCTGATGGTGAGGGCGCTGGGGATCTGCCTCGGACGGGAGTTCACTCGCGTGCAGATGACTCCCGACCTGATGCCCTCGGACATCATCGGCACCTACGTCTTCAATGCTGCCTCCAACGACTTCCACCTGCGGCGAGGACCGATTTTCACCGAGTTTCTGCTGGCCGATGAGATCAACCGCGCGCCGGCGAAGACGCAGTCTGCGCTGCTGGAGGGCATGCAGGAGCGGCAGGTGAGCATCGAGGGTGTGACCCATCCTCTTCCCGCGGAGTTCACGGTCTTCGCGACGCAGAACCCGATCGAGTTCGAGGGGACCTACCCTCTCCCCGAGGCGCAACTGGATCGCTTCATGCTCAAGGTGGTGGTTGACTATCCGGGCAGGGAAGAGGAGGATGACCTGCTGCGACGCCACCATCGGGGCTTTGACTCGATGGACCTGCGCGCCGCGGGGCTGGAGCCGGTGGTGGACGAGGAGACGCTCGCGGCCTGCCGGGAGGAGATCGCCTCGGTGCGCGTGGAGGACGAACTCTTCGGATACATCTCCTCGATCACCCGGGCCACGCGCGACAGCCCCAGCGTGATGCTGGGCTGCAGCCCTCGGGCCTCGGTGATGTTGCTGCTGACCTCGCGCGTGCTTGCGGCGCTGAGCGGCCGCGACTACCTGATCCCCGATGACGTCAAGCAGATGGCCCCGGCGACGCTGCGCCATCGGATGATCCTGCGCCCTGAGGCGGACATCGAGGGGCTCAGTGCCGACGACATCATCAGCGGGGTGCTCGCCACCATCGAGGTGCCGCGCTGATGATAGCGGGCGGGCGACACGCGAGTCGCGGGAGAGGATGTCGCGGACAGTGATCCCGAGCGGACTGCTGATCGCGCTGCTGCTGGCCGCCGTTCCGCTCTTCGCGCTGAGCGCAGTGGCGCCGATGCTGCCTGCTGTCGGGGTCGGTGTGATGCTCGCCACGCTGGCGCTGGGGCTGGTTGACGCCTTCCTGTCGCGGGCGCGGGACAGCATCGAGATCAGGCGCGAGGTCCGCGAGATCCTGTCACTGGGAGCGGAGAATCGCGTTGACATGATGGTGCGCAACCGCACCGGGCGAACGCTCCGGCTGCAGGTGAAGGACGACCCACCAGGGGAGTTCACCACCGCCGAGCGCCTCCGCGAGATGGTCCTCGAGCCCTGGGAGAGCAGGACTGTCAGCTACCTCACAACCCCGCGGCGGCGCGGCAACTACGAGTTCGGCGACCTTCACGTGCGCGTGCTGTCGCGGCGTCGCCTGGCGTGGTGGCAGCGGACGATCCCTGCGGCGGAGAGCGTGCGGGTGTACCCGGACCTGCAGCAGCTTCGCGAGTTTGATGCGCAGGCTCGTCGTGGACGGCTTGACGACCTTGGACTGCGCGTGTCGAGGGCACGAGGAGAGGGCACCGAGTTCGAGAGCCTTCGCGAGTACGTTCCTGACGACAGCTTCCGTCAGATCGACTGGAAGGCGACCGCGCGACGCAACACGCCGATCACCCGGCAGTATCAGGTTGAGCGCAATCAGACGCTGATGCTGCTGATCGACGCGGGCAGGATGATGGCCGCGCCCGCCAACGGGATGAGCCGGGTGGACTACGCGGTCAACGCGGCGCTGATGCTCGCTCACGTGGCAGGGCGGATGGGTGACACCGTGGGCCTGCTGGTCTTCTCCGACCGTGTGAAGACCTTCGTGCCACCGTCGCGGAGCGGGGCGCAGGAGCGGATGCTGGAGGAACTCTACGCGCTGCAGGCCGAGTTGGTCGAGCCGGACTACCGCGGCGCGGTGAGCTTTCTGCGGGCGCGAGCGCGCAAGCGGGCGCTTGTCTGCTCATTCACCGATCTCGTTGATCCCGACGTCTCCGTGCAGGCGCTCTCCTACCTCTCCTCGCTGCGCCCGCGGCATCTCCCACTCGTCGCGACCATCCGAGACGTCGAAGTGGAGGCACTCGCCGAAGCAACGCCCGACAGGCCTGACGGCGCATGGGAGAAGGCGGTCGCGCGTCGCACGCTCGGCCAGCGGGAGATGGCGCTGGCCCGTCTGAGGGCGCGCGGAGTTCAGGTCTGCGACGCCGCCCCCGAAGATATTGCTGCGAGCGTGGTCAACCGCTACCTTTCAATCAAGCGCCGGGGCCTCCTGTGACCTGCGCGGTCGGGCTTCCGACCTGCCCGCGTTCTCACGCCCACGACCTCCCGTCAGCAGCCACGCCATCGCCGCGAGCCACAGCGCGACGCCCAGCATCACCCGCGGCTCGTTCGACTGCAGCAGACCTGTGGTCTGCGGGCTCAGGAAGCCCTCGACCGCCGCCCCCACCGCCAGCATGACCACCACGCCCGCGATGAGTGGGACCGCTTTCCCCGCGGCCTCGGCGAGCGCCTGTCCGCGCGGCCGCTCGCCCGGGTCGATCAACGCCCAGCCGATCATCAGGCCAGCGCCGCCGGAGACAATGATCGCGAATATCTCCAGCACCCCGTGGGGCGCGACCATGCCGAAGAGGTCCATCAGCCGATCGTGATGCGCGAAGACACCGAGGAACGCCCCGAGCATCAGGCCGTTGCTGAAGAGCAGGTAGAGCGTGCCGAGCCCGGCCGTGATACCCAGCGCGAAGGCCGCCAGCGCGATCGTCGCGTTGTTGACGAAGATGTGCCCCGAGAGCGCATCAGCGCCGATCACCGCCTGGCTGTCGGCGTACCACTGCCCGGAGGGGACGTCGCGGGCGAGGAACTCCTCGACCATCTCCGCCATCCCCGGGCGGAAGAGTGCATCGGCCCAGGCGGGGTTCGCCGCGGCAAGCAGGTAGGTAATCAATGCCGGCAGAAGGAAGACCGCCGCCGAGATCGCGGTGAAGCGCCATCCATCGCGAAAGGTCCGCGGGATGGTCGCGAGGAAGAATCGCCTGAGGTTGAGCCTGCGCCGCGCTCGTCCGCCGTAGAGCAGTCCGTGCGCGCGGCCGACGAGGTTGTTGAGGTAGCGGATCACGCGCTCGTCGCTGGTGCGCGAGCGAGCGGCCGCGAGGTCGGCGGCTGCCCGGCGGTAGAGTCGCGCGAACTCGTCAAGCTCCTCGGGTGCGAGGGTCTTCAACCCGGGCCGATCGGCGCGCTCGATGAGCGCGGCCAGCCTGGCCCACCGCTCGCGCTGATCTTCAGCCGACGAATTACGAGCGTCGCTGACACCCTGCACGACTTCGGCCCCTTCCGGAGCGACTCGCATGGTTGATGATGAACGAGTCAGACTGCACGCGCCCGAGCAGATCGAGGTCTCCTACGAACTCGCGGGCCTCGGCTCGCGCTTCCTCGCCGCCGTCATCGACGCGGCGATCTTCATGACGGTGATGGTGTTGCTGGCGTTCGCCACCTGGGCAATCCGCAGCTACGTCACCGGCGACCCGATGGTCTCGGCGTTCACCGGATGGATTGTTTTCGGCGCCTGGATTCTGCTCGGCATCGCGTACCATGTGTACTACGAGTTGGCCGCCGAAGGCAAGACCCCGGGCAAACGCGTGACTGGCCTTCGGGTCATCGCGACCGACGGCGCCTCCGTCGGCTTCGAGCAGTCTGCGGTGCGCAACATCCTCCGCATCGCAGACTGGCTCCCGGTGCTCTACGGCGCCGGGGTCGCCTCGCTTCTCGCCACCGCAAAAAACCAGCGGCTCGGCGACCTTGCCGCCGGCACGATGGTCGTCAAGGAGCGCCTCGAGGACACGCTTGACGAGGTGCCTTTGCCGGACCCCGGCCCCGCTGCGTCCACTACGCCGCTGCCGCCCGAGGTCAGCGAGGACCTGATGCACACAGTCCGCGCCGGCGTGCGCACCGTCACTCGCGAGGAGGAGAAGACGATCCGCCGCTTCCTCGAGCGACGCTACGACCTCGCGCCCGACGCCCGGCGGCGGCTCGCGACGCGCCTCGCCGACGCTCTCCGGTTGCGCTTCCCGGGCCTCGATCCCGGTCGGCTCCCCAACCACGAGGCGTTCCTCGAGGTCGTCATACGCGCCATCGACGAAGGAAGGTGACGCTATCCTCGGGCCGCCGCGATCCTGCTTCCGAGCGAGCGACTGCCCCGCGATGTGCTCAGACGCACTCGCCGCCCGTCGGTGAAGACCGTGATGGCGCCGTGCCGATCGGTCCGCAGCAGCCTGATGCCGCGACTCTCAAGCAGCGCCATCTCCTCCGGACCGAGGTAGTCGTCGGCGCTCTCGTCGCATGACGCGATCGCCCACGTCGGCCGCACCGCATCAAGCAGCACCTCGACCTCGGCGAGGCGCCGTCCGTGGTGTGGCAGCACGAGCACGTCCGCCCGCAGCGACCGCCCGGTGTTATGCGCATCGCGCACAAGTCGCCTGGCCCCCGCCTCGCCGATGTCGCCGGTCAGCAGCAGCCGCACACTCCCGCTGGTGATCATCATCACCACGGAATTCTCATTCGCGGCGTCCCTCGCCCGGATCAGCGGCATGCGAGGCGCAAGCACTTCGGCGGTCACGCCCTCGCCCAGGTCCAGGCGCGCTCCCGCCGCCGCGCGCTGCGGCTCGGCGCCGATCCCCCCGGCCAGCTCCGCGGGTGGTTCCGCATCACGCAACTGCGGCGGGACCAGCAGCAACTCCGTCGGGATCAGACTGAGCGCTCGCGGCAGCGCGTTGCAATGATCGGCATCCCAGTGGGTGATCGCGATCGCGTCAATATGATCGATCTTCCGGCGCGTCAGCCACGGCACGATGATGCCATCCGCGACCTCGTGCCCGGCCGCCGCGAGGTTCTCTCCGCCGCCGCAATCAACCATCAGCGACGACCCCGAAGGCGCCCTCACCACCGCACACTGGCCCGCGCCCACCGGCAGCAGTGTCAGCTCAAGCCCTCCCGGCTGCCGGCCCGCCAGCGCCATCGAGCACACCAGAGCGCTGAGCAACGCCAGGCCGGTCACCGTCGGCCACGATGGGCGCTGTCGCAGCAGGATCTCATCGAGCGCCATGTGCGCCCGCTCGTGGAAACCCGCCGCGACCACGAGCGCCACCGCCACGTACCAGGCCACGACGGCACCGACCCCGACCTGCACGTCCTCGACAAACACCATCGGGAGGCCGATCGCAAGCTCGGTGATGTGCATCATCAGCATGATGATGGCGCGGGCGGCGTGACACAGAAGTGGAAGCAGCGGCGCGAGAAAGGAAAGCAGCGCAACCGGCAGCGCCGCGAAGCCGAGGAGCAGAACCAGCGCTCGCAGCGGCACATTCGTCAGGTTCGCCACGCTGCCGCTGAGGGCGAAACCCTCGAAGCTGTGCGCCAGCAGCGGGGTCGTCAGTGCCCACGCGCCGACTGTCGCCCACAGGATCGACCGGAACTCCGGAAGCGGGCTGGCTGCGCGACTGCCGTTTATGCGTGTCAGAGGCTCGGAGGGAAGGAAGAGCACGATCCCAAGCGTCGCCGCGAAGGTCAGTTGGAAGCTCAGACTTAGCAGCGCGAAGGGCTCGCTCAGCACGATCACCGCAGCCGCGACGGCGATCGCCGTGTACACATCGTAGTCCCGGCGGCTGAGTGCGGCAAGCGCCACCAGCGCGAACATCGCGACCGCGCGGCCGACCGACGCCTCGATCCCCACGATCACCACCAGCACCAGCACACCGAAGCCCGCGAGAATCGCCTGCCACCAGCGCATCCTCCGGAGACCGCCGCCGGTGAGGCCGACGAGCACCATCGCCAGCATCGAAACCTGCGCCCCCGAGACGACCAGCAGATGAACGGTGCCCGTGCGCCGAAACTGCTCCGCGACCTCCTCGGGCAGGCGAGAGGAGCCGAGGCCGTAGACCATCCCGACCATCAGTCGCGAGTAGAAGGGACCATCGACCCCCGGCATTTCTGCCTCGATCGACTCGACCACGCGCTGGCGCAGTGCCAGACCCGATCGCGTCAGACGCGTCGTCAGCGAGCGGTCCTCGCCGATGATCGCGATCCCCCGGGCCGTGGCCACCGATCGCACTCCCTCCCGGGCGAGCCACGCGCGGTAGTCGAAATCCCCGGGCTCCTCAGGCGCCTCCGGCAACTCCACCGCCAACCCCGACAGCCGCACTCGGTCGCCCACCGCAAGCTCTGGCTGCCGTGGAATGCCTGTCTCCACCCGACCGGTGAGCCGTCCAATTCCCGGGGCGCCGTCAATCTCGATACGCACCCGCCGCCGCCATCCGCCATCATCCGGCGGCCGGATCACTGTGCCTTCGACCGTCAGCCCCTCGGCCCCCGCGAGGTGCGAGAGGTCCGTCGCGGGCACTGCCGCGCGGTGCTCGTACGCCAGCCCGCCGATCGCGAATGAAGCCACCAGCAGCGGAGCCAGCGCCATCCGCGGGGCGAGAAATGCTGAGGTGGCCACGACCACCCCTGCGCCAAGGGCTGCGAACGCGAAGGCGAGCAGGCCCGGCTGCGTCCACGCGGAGAGAGCCGCACCACTGATCACTGCAACGCAGAGGAGCATCAGAGGACGCTGCTGGAGGCTCTGAACGCGCTGCTCAAGTAACGCGAGGTCGGGCCGAGGGGGCGTGCCTGAACTCTCCATGGACATCCCCTCACCCCCCGTCAGTTCAGCGTCGCACTGACGCGAATCTTCTCCACGGTGGCGGGGCCGATCCCGCGAACATCGTTGAGTTCTTCCAAGCTGCTGAAGGGGCCGTTCATGCTGCGGTGGTAGATGATATTCTTCGCCAGCTCAGGACCGACGCCCGGGATGCGCTGAAGCTCGTCGAGACCCGCTCGGTTCAGACGCACTTTCGAGGCCCGTGGCGCGCGTGCGAACTCCGGGAGGGAGTCCGATGGCTCGGCGCTGACGGCGGCGGGTTGATCGCGGGGAGCGACAGACGCGGTCGCAGGCGCGCGTGTCGGAGGCGTCGATGGGGTCCGGGTCGGAGAGCCGGCTGCAGGCGTCATATGCGGCTCCTGGTCAGGCGGGGGCAGATGCCGGCGGAGCGACTGCGCCTCAGGCTCAGATGGCATCTCCTTCGCCTCGACCAACACCTGATCGCCGTCGTCCACGAAGGCGGCGAGGTTCACCGACTGCTCGTCGGCGCCCTCGACCAACCCGCCCGCCGCCTTGATGGCGTCACGCACGCGGGCGCCTGCTGAGAGTACGTACAAACCCGGACGCCGCACCGCGCCGACCACGTGCACCGTGATCGGCGCGGTGCCGCCGTCCGGCAGCGTGTACTCGACAACACCCGCGGCCTCCTCCTTGCCGCGGTCCCCGCCGACCCGATGGCCGATCATCACGCCGACGACGAGCACAATACTGAGCACCAGCACGAACATCTGCGCGGGTGTGAACCTGGTCAAGGTCCCCCGACCCCCGTGGCGAGGCGCCGGACCTTACTTCACGACGAGGTTGATCAGCTTGTCCGGCACCTTGATGGTCTTCGCGATCTCATTGCCCTCAACGTACTTCGCAACCTTCTCACGCCCCAGCGCCATCTCCACCACGTCGTCCATGTCCGTGCCGGCGGGCACGTCGATGCTGTCCCGGACCTTGCCGTTGATCTGCACCACGATGGTGATGCTCTCCTCCTCGGCAAGGCTCTCGTCCGCCTCCGGCCAGTCGCGCTCAAAGAGCGACGGCTCCTCCCCCATGCGCGCCCAGAGTTCGTCGCAGATGTGCGGCGCGATCGGCGACAGCAGCATCACAAGCGCTCGCACCCCCTCGCTGAACACCGCCCTGTCCGCCGCGTCGTCCGCATCCATCGAGCCGACGAAATCCGTCAGGTCGTTCGAAAGCTCCATGATCGCCGCGATGGCCGTGTTAAAGCGCATTCCCTCAAAGTCGTCTGAGACCTTCATGATCGTCTGATGCGTATTGCGACGCATCTCCCGCTGAGCTTCGGTGCCATCCTCGGGCAGCGAGTCCGCGAACTGCCCGTCCCACGCATCCATGTGCTCCGTCGCCAGCCGCCAGACGCGCCACAGGAAGCGGTGAGAGCCGACGACGCCCTCGTCGCTCCACTCAGTGTCCTGGTCCGGCGGGCCCACGAAGAGCGAGTAAAGGCGCCCTGTGTCCGTCCCGTACTTCTCATTCAGCGCATCCGGGCTCACGACATTCCCCCGCGACTTGCTCATCTTCGCGCCGTCCTTGTACACCATCCCCTGCGTGAAGAGGCTTGCGAAGGGCTCGCGGAAGCTCACCCAGCCGAGATCGTACAACACCTTCGTGATGAAGCGCGAGTACATCAGGTGCCCCGTCGCGTGCTCAATCCCGCCCACGTACTGATCGACCGGCAGCCAGTACTCAACGTCATCCTTGTTGAAGGGCGCCTCGTCCTCGTGGGGGCTCGGGAAGCGCAGATAGTACCACGCGGAGTACACGAACGTGTCCATCGTGTCCGCCTCGCGTTTTGCGGGCCCGCCGCATTCGGGGCACTCCACGTTCATGAACTCAGCGACCTGCGACAGCGGCGCGTTGCCTGTCACGGAGAAGTCCACGTCCTCGGGCAGCTCGACCGGCAGATCCTCCTCGGGCACCGGCACCGTCCCGCATTCCTCGCAGTAGATCACCGGGATCGGCGCGCCCCAGTAGCGCTGGCGTGAGATGCACCAGTCGCGCAGGCGGTAGTTCACATCCCGACGGCCGATATCCTCAGCCTCCATGTGATCGGCGATCTGCTCCAGCGCCTCGCGATTCGGCTGGCCGGAGAACTCGCCGGAGTTGATCTGCTCGCCGTCTCCGATGTACGACTCGTTCATCGTCTCCCCGACAAGCTCCTCGCCCTCAGGCTGGATCACGGGGATGATCGGAATCTCATACTTGCGCGCGAACTCGAAGTCGCGCTGATCGTGCGCCGGCACGGCCATAATCGCGCCGGTCCCGTAGTCCATCATCACGTAGTTGGCCACCCAGATCGGCACGCGCTCACCGGTCAGCGGATGCGTCGCATACGCGCCCGTGAAGATCCCGTGCTTCTCCGTCTCCTCCGAGGTCCGTTCGATGACGCTCTCGGCCATCGCCCTCTGACAGAACTCGCGCACCGGCTCCTCGAACTCCGTCCCTTCCGTCAGCGTCTCCACCAGCGGGTGCTCCGGCGCCAGCACCATGAAGGTCACGCCGTACACCGTGTCGATGCGGGTGGTGAAGACCTCCATCTCGGCGTCGTGATCCTCAACCTGCAGTGTGAATGAGAAGCCCTCCGACTTGCCGATCCAGTGCTCCTGCATCCGCACCACGCGCTCCGGCCAGCCGTCGAGCAACTCCAGGTCCCCGAGCAGCTTCTCCGCGTAATCCGTGATGCGGAAGAACCACTGCTCCCGATCGGTGCGCTCAACGGTCGCGTCACAGCGCTCGCAGCAGCCGCTCACCACCTGCTCATTCGCAAGCACCGTCTGACAGTCCGGGCACCAGTTTACAAGCCCCGGGCCCCGGTAGGCGAGATCGTTCTTGTAAAGCTGCAGGAAAAGCCACTGCGTCCAGCCGTAGTACTCCGGCGACGAGGTGTCGATCTCCCGCGACCAGTCGTAGCTGATCCCGAGCTTCGCGAACTGCTGCTTCATGTTGCGCACACACTGCTCGGTCCACTCGACCGGGTGCATGTCGTACTTGATCGCCGCATTCTCCGTCGGCAGCCCCAGCGAATCCCAGCCCATCGGGTGCAGCACATTGAAGCCCTGCATCGTGCGGTAGCGCGCGAATGCGTCGCCGATGATGTAATTCCGCACATGCCCCATGTGAAGCTCGCCCGACGGATAGGGGTACATGTCGAGGTAGTAAAACTTGGGCCGGTCCTCACGCCGCTCGACGTGGAAGAGACTGCGCTCCTGCCAGTAATCCTGCCACTTGCGCTCGATCGAGTTGAAGTCGTACGTATCTGCCACGGTTGATCCTCCTGCGAATGCGATCAGCGGGTCCTCGTCGTCTGCTGTCTGGCTTACCTTTATACACAAATTTGCGGCGACGCCGTTTGCCGTCGGAGGGGCCGCACGAGTGGCGTATGTCGTTTATACGCCACGAGGTCGGCCCATCGGTCGTTCGATCCACGGCGATTCTGACGACCGCAGTGGGCCGACCTCGCCTCCACTCGTTCCTCGTGGAGCCTCGTGCGGCCCCTCCAAAACGCGTCCGACGTGAATTCGTCGCTCCCAATATGTGGGTAAAGGCAAGGCCGTTTGGAGGGGCCGGAGAGCCGACCCTGGCGTCGTTTGCCAGACGGCGACGCCGGCCCGGCCATTTGTCGTTCTCCGTGCGCGACCGCGAAGGGCCGATGGTATGCCGCAGCCCCCTCGTCTATGCCTGCATCCGTCAAAGCGCCATCCGCACCGCGTACCACAGTGCAGCGAATAATGGTATCAAGAACACCAGCGCAATGCCCACGTACACCCACTCGCGCCTGGTCAGCTTCACGTCATGCCAGTTGGCGATCAGAAAGCCCGTCGCCATCAGCGGCAGCACGGGCACCGGCGGCATCGCGGGGACCGCCACGATCAGCCCCAGCGCCACACCCGTCACGCCGAAGAGCCACGCGAACGTCCGCCTCATGCCGAGCCCGAAGCGGACCACCGCCGCGAAGAACAGAGCCGCGAAGAACGTGTCACCGGGGCCAAGGGTCGCGATGTGCGCCAGACCCTCGATCCCCGCCGGCCCTGCCGCCGAGCCCATCGCCGGCAGCTTCACCGAGACGGCCTCGACAAGCTCCGGCATCTTCTCCAGCGCGGCCCCGGTCGGCCCCCCGAAGTACACGGTGAAGACATCCGCAAGCGCCAGCACGATCGCCACCGGCACGACCATCGTTCGATCGCGGATAATCCGGGAGATAAGCAGTCCGCCGAGGATCATCGCGAAGACGAGGAATATGTCGGCCAGCGGAACGGCCGTCAGCCGCGCGAGAGCGCTGCCGAAGCCCACGCTGGCGTAAAGGAACCAGTTGACGATGCCCAGCAGCAGCCCGCTCGCCTGCACCCACGGCGACAGGCGGAGCCGTGCCGTCAGCATCGCCGCGACGAGCGCGCCGAAGGTGAAGAGGACGGTCACGATCACCGCCCCGGCTGTCGGGTGAATCCCCGGCACCAGTGGCGTCAACACGAGCAGCGCGTACATCGACAGCAGCGTCAGTATCAGCAACGGGGCCGGATCTCTGCGCGCAAGCGCTCCCGGCCCGCGGCCACTCATGTCTGCAACTCAGCACTCTCTTCGAGCGCCGCGCGAACCCGGCCGCGCTTTTCGACGAACTCACCGCCGGTGATCTCCGTGTCGATCAGACCATGATCGCAGTCGAAGCGAACCGTGAAGCGGATGATGTTCTGACAGCCCTCGCCCACCAGTTCCTTGCGCAGGACATACATCAGCGGCTGATCGCCCTCTTCGGCGTCCTCCGCATACATGGCCTGCAACTCGTGGTCACGATCGATCCGCACGGGAATCACTTCCCCGCACCGCTCACACCGCACCGTCATGGTGAAGGAGCGCGCGGAGCAGACAAGCGACGTGTCCTCGTCGGTATCAAAGAGACGCTCAAGGGCCTCGGCAAGTTTTGTCAGCACGTGATCTCATGCTCCTCTCAGGCAGCGCCCCCCGCGACAGGCACATGTGACACGCGTCGGGGACTGAATCATTATATCACTGCCCCGACCGACGTCAAGGAAGAGCACGGCTCGGGGTATCCTAAGATTGTCGGCGCCGCAGCAGCGTTCAGCAAGGAACCCGGACTCCGGGCGCCCCCGCCCGGAGAGTCGTCTCAGGCCGACGTCTGAAGCGGAAACGGCGTCCAGGCGAGGCGCCTGGACTCCAGACTCGGGGCGAGATTTCCCCCGGAGAGAGATAACACGGAAGCAGCCACCGACAGTCTGCGTTTACACCCCACGGGCGCGTCGGGCAGGCCCCGCACTCCCGACGCGCGGCTAACCGATCTCCTTCTCCCGCTGATACTCCACCGTGCGCCGGACGCCCTCGCGGAACTCGAT
>JBNJEK010000043.1:0-20682 GCA_051745855.1 Armatimonadota bacterium | reverse complement strand
CAGCGAATCGAGCGGGAGGACCTCGAGGCATGCGGCGTGGAGGTGCGGCCCGGGGACGCGGTGATCGTGGCGACAGGGTGGGACAGCCACTGGGACGAGGACGACTTCGTCTCGAACTGCCCGTGGCTCAGCTACGATGCGATGCGCTGGATCCTCGACCGCGAGCCCTTCATGATGTGCGGCGACATGCCTCGCTTCGACTCGTGGGAGGATCCGCAGGGATTCTGGGACGAGTTCTTCGATCAGGGGACGCTGCTGCTTGCTCCGCTGGTGAATCTCGGGGCGATCGAGGGCGACCGCGTCAAGCTGACGGCCCTGCCGCTGAAGGTGGTCGAAAGCTGCGCGGCGCCGTGCCGGGTGGTGGTGATGGAGTGACGGAACGTCAGTAACCGAAGATCTCGACCGGGGCATCCTCCAGCGAGTGGAAATCGCAATCGTTGGTGATGATCCCGCAGCCGGAACCCCATGCCAGCGCGAGATGGCACAGGTCCGCCGGGCGCAGGTCGTTCCCGCGCATTACGGTGGGGAGCATGGCGTAGGCTGCTTCCTCGATGGGCAGTGGCTTGATCCACGGTTCTGAGGGGAAGTCCTCGATGATCGAGGCCAGCTCGTCGGTCATGCCCATGAACGCAGCGCGCTTCTTTCGTCCGGTGATCTGGCGCCAGGCCCCCACGCCGTTGTCCTCGTCATACTGGATGCCAGCCAGCTTCCAGATCATCTCATCGATCGCGAGGACGGAGACGTAGCATCGATAATCAGCAAGAGACACCAGTCCCGAGATCACGTCGGCCATTCGTGCGGCCTTCTGATGATCCGGATCACCTGTCGCCAGATATGCAATGCAAAACTGCGTGTCCAGGTAGACGCGTGTGGGAAGTGTCAGTTTGCCTCGCATCTCAGTCGTATCGTCCGTCTTCGTACATTTCCTGATCGACCACGAAAGTGGTGTTCACAGCGCCGGCACTCTTGAGCCGCCCTCCACTGCCCGTGTCCTGACCTCGGGTTGCCAGAGCAGCGTAAAGCTCGTCAATATCCACCTCGATAATGCCAGCCCGGACCTCGCTGACAAATGCGAGTTCCGTGACGTCCACCCTGACTGCTTCATCGATATCGTTTGCCATCTCTTTCACCATCTTCAGTATCCCACACGCCCCCACCCGGCGTCAACTCCGACGCACGATGCCTCAGGCGCTCGCGGCCGCGAGCGCCTGAGGTGCGGATGACGATGCGCGGGCCTCAGCTTTCGAGGACCGCAAAACTGGCGACCTCCGGCTCCTCAAGCCGGGCGTAGTCCTCGTAGCTCATCAGCACGATCTCGTGGTGGTTGCAGGCGCGAACCGCGATGCGCTCCTGCTTCGCGAGGTGCTCGTCCACCACCGTCCTGAGGTCGTACTGCGAGCCGAACGGAGGCTCCGCGCCCACGTCGCATCCGGGGAAAAGCTCCGCCATCTCATCCTCGGGGAGAAGGTGAGGCCGCGCGCCGAATACGTCCTCCAGTCGGTCGAGGTCCACTCGGTGTGAAGCGGGCAGCACAAGCATCACGTTCTCGTCATCAGCTCGCACCACGACCGTCTTGGCGAACATGTGTCCGGGGATGCGTCCCGCCTCCGCCTCCTCCTGGGCGGTGAAGCGTTCCTCGTGGTGCCTCACTTCGAAGTCAACTTCGGCGTCACTGAGGTAGTCGAGGATCTTCATGACACTCAGCCCTCCTTGCGCAGATACGATCGGTGCCGCGCTGGTCGGCCAAGCAGCTCTGACTGAACCTTCGACGCCCCCCTCGACTGTCCTCTGAGATTCTACCCGCTACCGCCTCTGCTGACACTTCGGGCAGTAGTACCCGGTGCGCCCGGAGACCTTGATCGTCTCAACCTCGCCCCCGCAGCCGTTCGGGCAGTCCTCACCCTCGCGATTGTGCACCGCGAAGTCCTCGTGCGCGGTGCCCTCGTTGCCGTGCAGGTCCATGAACCCGTCGCCCCCGGTCTCGATCGCTCGGCTAAAGACGTCGCTGATGGCGTCGTAGATTTCGGCGAAATCGTCGTCCTCGAGACTGCTGGTATTGGTCTTCGGATGCAGGCGGGCTTCGAAAATGATTTCGTCGGAGTATGCGTTGCCGATGCCGCATATGATCTCCTGATTCATCAGTCGGGGTTTTATGCCCGCGCCGCTGCCGGTGAGGATTTTTTGCAGGCGCTCCGCGTCATCGACGTCATCCCAGGCGTCAGGGCCCAACTGTCCCAGCGGTCCGTTCGGCTGGTGGAGGTAGTCGGTGTCGTAGACCTTGATCGAGCCGAGTTGCCAGCGGACGGCGTGCATGAACTCGCCGTCCTCAAAGGCGAAGACGAAGGGGGTGTGCGCGGGCTCATGCTCCGCGCTGTCTTTAAGTACGAGCGCCCCGCCCATGGAGAAGTGGACGAGCAGTGAGTCGTCACTATCGAGATGGAGCGCGAGATATTTCCCCTTGCGCTCCACGCTCTCGATGCTGCGACCTTCAACCCGATCCTCGTACTCAGGCCGTGACGTGTTGATGGCCTTCGGCTGATTGACGGTGACGCTCTCGATAGTGCGATCGACAAGCTCACTTGCGGCCTGGCGACGCAGCACCTCAAGCTCCGGAAGCTCGGGCATGATCCTGTCCCCTCTCTCATTCCCCGATGATCAGGTCAGACAACGAACTGCATCAGCATGACGGCGGTCCCAAAGTACACCAGCAGTGCAACTGCATCGTTGAGCGTCGTGAAGAGCGGGCCGGACGCGATCGCGGGATCGATGCCGAGACGGTTGAATGCCAGAGGCACCGCGCTGCCAAGTGTGCCACCGATCGACATCGCGAGGAACATGCCTATTCCGACGATGAGACCGTAGCCTGGTTCTCCCATCAGAAGGGCCCCCGCGAGCAGGGCGATCAGCCCGCATGGAATTGCCACCAGGATCGAGGCCGGAACCTGGCGCCAGAGCATGCGTGAGGCGCCGCGGTCGTCGGTGAAGCCGAGAGCGAGTGCGCGAACCGTGACCATCGAAGACTGGAGGCCTGCGTTCGAGGCCATCGCCAGAACGATCGGCATGAACGCGGCGAGCAGGACCGCCTCGGCCAGCGTCCCCTCAAACGCCCGGACGACGACGACCGATAGCATCCCTGTCACCAGACTCAGCAGCAGCCACGGGATCCGACTGCGCGCTGCCACCCAGGGCGAGCGGCTTTGAAGATCCTCGGTGTTGGCGCCCGCCATGAACCCGACGTCCTCGGTGGCCTCACGCTGGAGCGCGTCGATGACGTCATCGACGGTCACCGCGCCGAGCAGTCGGTCATGCTCGTCTACCACCGGGATCGACGTGAGATCATACTTGTCAACAAGCCGGACGACCTCTTCCTGGTCGGTATCATGGTGGACGCGGACCGGGTCGGCATGCATGATCTTATTCAGCGGCTGATCATCCCGGGCATTGATGATGTCCACCAGGTCGCATGCGCCGAGCAGCTTGCGATCGTCATCGACCACGAATACGCGAAAGACGGATTCGGGGCTCACGTTGGTTCGCCTGATGTGCTGCAGGATACCCCTGGCGGTGATATCCGGCGGTGAGAAGATGATCTCGGTTGTCATCAACCCGCCAGCAGAGTCCTCCGCGTAATCCAGCAGGTGCGCAAGCTCCCTGGCCTCCTCCGGTGGGATGCGGTTGAGGATGCGATGCTTCACATCCTCGGGCAGTGCATTCATTGCATCCGCACCTGAGTCCGGGGGCATGCTGTCGATGATCTCGGCCAGTTCCCGCTCATCGGTGGACTCGGCCAGGTCGGCCGCGATCCTGTCGTCAACTTCTTCGAGCACGACGCCGGAAGCGTCGGAATCGAGCAGATCAAATATGCGCGTGCGTTCCTCGCTGGTCAATTCGCCCATCGCGTACGCGATGTCGATGGGATGATAGCCGCTGATGAGCCCCTCCAGAGCACCGCGCACCTCCGAGCGCGCCGCGGCACGGATGGCCTCGGCCACGTCGGAGGCGTGCTGACTTCCCCGGTGCTCCTTCAGCCTGTCAACGGGTCGCACAGATCGGTCCCTCCCGTCAGTCCTTCTCCGCGCTCTCGGCGGCCTCGTGCATCAGGTCCTTGAGCCGCGGGTAGGTCGCGACGTAACGCTCGAAAAGCTCGTCATACGTGTCCGCCCACAGATCATTGGGCTCGATCTCGCGCGTCACCCGGACCATCTGGTCGGACGCTTCCTCGAGGCTGTCGAAGAGCCCGGCGCCGTACGCCGCGCACACCGCGGTCCCGAGAGCCGTGGCCTCAGGCTCATCGGTGAGGTAGATCGGGACCTGGCAGACGTCGGCGTGGATCTGCATCCAGAGCTGGCTGCGGGTGCCGCCGCCGGCGGCGTACATGCCCTTCGGCCTGAAGCCGGTGGCGCGCAGGTCCTCGAGGATATGCCGGGTGCCCATCGCGGTCCCCTCGTAGATCGCGCGCATCACGTGCCCGAGTTCATGCCGCAGGCTCAGGCCCCAGATCACGCCGCGGGCGAGCGGATCGCGCAGCGGCGTGCGGTTGCCCTGCCAGTAGTCGAGCAGCACGAGGCCCTCCGCCCCGGGCTCCACCTGCGCGGCGAGTTCGTCGAGCAACTCGTAGCGCGAGCGGCCCTGATTCTTCGCCTCAAGCATCTCGCGGGCGGCGAAGTTGTCTGCGAACCACTTGACAATGCTTCCGGTCGCGGTCTGCCCGCCCTCAAGCACCCACGTGTCCTTGAGGATGGCGTCGGGGAAGGGCCCCCAGACGTTGCTGTCAAAGCGCGCCTCCGAGCACAGCGCCATGTGACAGGTTGACGAGCCCATCACCAGCGCCATCCGCCCCGGATGAACGACGTTGAGGCCGAACATGCCCGCGTAGGCGTCGATCCCGCCCTCCGCGACCGGCGTGTCCGGGACGAGGCCGATCTCCTCGGAGACGCGCATCGAGATCCCGCCGGCCTGCTCGCCCATCGGCAGGACGTCACGGGGCCACCGATCGAGCAGTTCGGTCATCTCCAGAGTCTCCAGCAGGCTCTCAGGCCAGCCGCCCTCGGGGTTTGCGTAGTTCCACTTGCACGTGGCCGCGTTGAGCGACGCGGTCCAGCGCCCGGTGAGCCGGTACATCAGCCAGTCTGTGCCCTCGCAGATCACCTCAGCCCGCTCATACGTCTCCGGCTCGTTCCGCTTGAGCCACATGGCCTTCGGGATCATCCACTCGGGCGACTCCGGGCCGCCCGCGTACTTGAGGACCGGGGCATCGGTGGCGGTGACCTCAGCGGCCTCCTCGTGCGCCCGCTGGTCCATCCACAGCAGCGCGGGGCGAATCAGCGTGCCGTCGCGCTTGCAGCAGACCACGGTGCAGGCGGTGCCGTCGATGCTGACGCCCTTGACCTGCCTCGGGTGGACTCCCGCCTCGCGCAGCACGGTAGGGACGGTGACACGCACCGCCTGCCACCAGTGCTCCGGATTCTGCTCAGCCCAACTCACTTCCGGATACTCGATCGGGAAGGGCGTGCTGTCAGAGGCGATCATATTGCCCTTCAGATCGTAAAGGGCCGATCTGAGACTCTGTGTGCCACAGTCGATGCCGAGTACGTACGGATTGGTCTGCTGTGCCATGGTTCGCACCTCTGCTTCGATGAATTGCGCACGGGCGGCCGAGCGGACCGGCTACCAGGTCTCGCGATGCACCGCATCCATCGGCCCGGCCTGCTTGGGCTTCGGCTCGCCATCGGGGTGACCGAGGCTGACGAGAGCGAGCACGCGAATCTCGTCAGGGATGTCCAGCAGATCGCGCACAAGCTCCTCGCGCTCGGGCCCGGGCCCGTCGTCGCCCTCGCCGCCGCGGATGCCGATCCAGCAGGTGCCGAGGCCGAGTTCGGCGGCCTCGATCAGCGCGTTCTCCAGCGCTGCGCATGAATCCTCGATCCACCAGTGCGGCTGTCGCCTTGCATCGGCGCAGAATACGAGCACCACCGGTGACTGGGCGCAGAACCTCGCCCACTGGTGCACCTCCGACAGCTTCGCGCGTCTCTCGTCATCGGTCACCACGACGATGTGCCACGGCCGCACGTTGTTCGCCGATGGGGCCGACAGTGCCGCGGCGAGTATCTCCTCGAGATGCTCCTCCGAGACCGGCTCATCTGTGTACGATCGGACACTTGCCCGCTTGCGGATTGCATCAAGCATATTGCACCCTCCCGCCAGTCATCATGCGTGCTTCACGTGGTTAAAACTTTGCCTGCTCGGCCTCTGACACCTGCCCGGCATCGCCGTTGTCGAGGAACGACGCCTGCTCGGCCTTCATCTCGCGCACCGCCGTCTCAACCTGCTCGGTGAGCGCCCGCAGGTCCTCCTTGCGCGGCTTCTCGCCAAACTGCAGCGTGTCAACCGGCTTCGCGAAGCTCACTGCGATCTTCGTCCGCTTGATAGACTTCGCGTCCCGGGGGAGCGCCAGTTCGGTCCCGGAGATCGCGCAGGGCACGATGGGAACGTGAGCGCGCGAGGCCGCCAGCGCCGCGCCGAGATCGAACTCGCCGAGCTCGCCGGTGCGGCTGCGCGTCCCCTCGGGAAACATGGTGAGCAACTCGCCCTGCTCGAGCAGTTCGATCGCCGCCTTCAATGCCGCCCTGTCCGCCGCACCGCGCCTGACGGGAAATGCGTAGCACCTGCGGATGATGAAGCCGAAGATCGGATTCTTGAAGAGGTAGGCCGCGGCGAAGTAGTACGTCCGCCGGGGGATGGCGGAGCCCACCACGGGGGGATCGAGGTGACTGAGGTGATTCGCGGCGATCAGCGCCCCGCCCTCGTCCGGCACATACTCCACGCCACGTACCTGCCAGCCGCCCCGCACCGTGACGATCCGCGGTATGATCCACTGCGCGAAGCGGTAGTGCGGCCAGGTCCAGCGGCGCGGCGGCTCATACAACCGGTCCATCGCGTTCCTCCAGGCGCTTCTCGAGCAACTCCATCACGCGCCCGACAACCTCCTCGATCGTCAGCGCATCCGAGTCGATCTCCACCGCGTCCTCGGCTCTGCGCAGGGGTGCGATCTCCCGCGTGCTGTCACGACGATCTCGGGCCCGCTGATCGGCGAGGATCTCCTCGTAGTCCGCCGCCTCGCCCTGCGCGACGCGCTGCTCGTAACGCCGCCGCGCCCGCTCCTCGGCCGATGCGGTCAGGTAGATCTTCAGCAGCGCATCCGGGAACACCACCGTCCCGATGTCTCTGCCCTCCATCACCACCGGCTCCCGCTCGGCCATCCGCCGCTGTGCCGCGACGAGATGCTCGCGGACCATCGGGATCGCGGACACGGGCGAGGACAAGTTGCCTACCTCAGGCCTGCGCACCTCGCGCTCAACGTCCTCGCCATCGACGAAGATATGCTGCTCATCGTCCACCTGGCGGAACTCAAACCGCAGGCCACCGGCGAGTTCGCCGATCGCCCCGGCGTCGTCCTCGACGTCGAGGCTCGCGCGCAACGCGTGAAGCGCTACCGCGCGGTACATCGCGCCGGTGTCGATGTATGTGAAGCCCGTGCGATCTGCCACCGCCCGCGCGATCGTTGACTTGCCCGCACCCGCCGGGCCGTCGATCGCCACCATGCATCCGGTCCGCTCACTCATCGTCGCCGACCTCCTCGATGCGCTCAGCGCCCAGCCTGCGCAGGTCGTCGATGAATGTCGGATACGAAGTGCTGATGCATTCCGCGCCCCGGATGATGGTCTCTCCCTCCGCGATGAGCCCTGCCACGGCCGCTGACATCGCCACGCGATGGTCGCCGCGGCTGTCAACCGCGGCGCCGCTCAGCGGCGTCGGCCCGGTGATCTGGAGCCCGTCCTCATGCTCGCTGATGTCGGCGCCCATCGCGCCCAGCATCTCAGCCATCGCCGCGAGCCGATCGCTCTCCTTCACACGAAGCTCGGCAGCGTCGCGGATCACGGTCGTCCCCTCGGCCTGCGTGGCGATCAACGCCAGCAGCGGGACTTCGTCGATCATCCGCGGGATGAGATCGCCGCCGACCGTGGCGCCCTCAAGCGCACCCGGCCGCGCGCGGATATCACCGACAGGCTCTCCCGCGATCTCCCGCGATTCGCCGATCGCAAGATCTGCGCCCATCGCCTCCAGCGCGTCCAGCAGGCCGGTGCGGGTCGGGTTGAGCAGGGCGTCCGCCGCGACCACCTCGCTCCCCTCCACGAGCATCCCCGCCGCCAGCAGAAACGCCGCGGATGACAGGTCCGCCGGGACCTTCAACGAATTCGGCTCAAGCTCGCGCCCCGGACGCAGCGTCACGCGCAGCCCCTCGACCTCGATGTCCGCGCCCATCGCCGCCAGCATCCGCTCCGTGTGATCGCGTGACTGTGCCACCTCCACCACCGTCGTCTCCCCCACCGCCGACAGCCCCGCGAGGAGCACCGCCGACTTCACCTGCGCGCTCGCCATCGGGGGCTGATACTCGATCCCCCCGAGATCGCCGCCATGCACCGTGACCGGAGGCGTGCAACGCTCGCCCCGCCCCTCTACGCGCGCGCCCATCATCTCCAGCGGCTCCGCGATCCGGTCCATCGGCCGACCCGACAGCGACTCGTCGCCTGTGAACGTCACGCTCATCGGGCGGCCCGCCACCAGCCCCATCAGCAGGCGCATACCCGTGCCGGAGTTGCCCATGTCGAGTGGCTCGTCAGGCTCCTTGAGTCCGTCAAGGCCCACGCCGTGCACCTCGAGCGTGTCGGATCCCGCCGGCTGGATCGGCACCCCGAGCTGACGCAGCGCCTCCGCTGTGCGCAGGCAGTCGTCACACTGCAGGAAGCCCTCGATACGGGAGATGCCCGCGCCTCTGCCGCACGCGATCGCCGACAGCATCGCGGCACGGTGTGAGATCGACTTATCTCCCGGCGCTCGGACTGTCCCGCTCAGCGCTTCACACGGTCGAACGATCAGCTTCATTGCTCTCCCATCCTCATCCGGCACTTCCGACCCGTATCAAGCAAATGCGCGACCGTGTCCTCATCGCCCGCAGCGAGCGCCTCGCGAAAACGCTCGGTCTCGCCGATGAAGTCATCGAGCGCCGCGAGCACCTCATCCGCGTTCGCCAGCAGTATCTCCCGCCACACATCGACCGGCCCCTCGGCAATACGCGTGGTGTCACGCAGGCCGTTGCCGATGAAGTCTCGCTCGCCGCTCAACTCGCACAGGGCGTTTGCCAGCGCGGACGCCACCAGGTGCGGAAGGTGGCTGGTCCGCGCCACAAGCGCGTCGTGCCGCTCCGCGCTCACCACGACGGGCCGCGCGCCGATGGCGAAGACCAACTCCCGCAGGGTACTGAGCGCGGCATCGGCTCCGGGTGGCGGGACGAGCAGGTAGGTACGACCGTGGAAGAGATGTGACCGCGCCTCCCAGACCCCGGCCTGCTCGGAGCCGGCCATCGGGTGCCCGCCGACGAAAGTGACTTCGTCGGGAAGCTCCTCGGCCGCCGCCATGATCGCGCGCTTGGTGCTTCCGGCATCAGTCACGACGCAGCCGCTCTTGAGGGCGGGCGCAATGCTTTTCATGATGCCCGGGATGGTCGCCACGGGTGTTGCGAGGTACACGAGGTCTGCTTCGCGGACAGCCTCGAGGGCGTCGGGGGTGGTGCGGTCCGCGGCTCCGACGTGGATGGCCTCGAGGAGCGTACGCTCGCTGCGGGCAACGCCGATGACCTCCCCCAGCACCCCGGCCTCGCGCCCAGCAAGCGCAAACGAGCCCCCGATCAACCCGATCCCGATGACCGTGACGCGTTCGAAGAGCACCTCATCGCCTCCTACCCGTGGCACGGACGCTCGTGTCCGTGCTCCTGTCCATCCTCCTGCGCCTGCTCCGACCCGCTCAGGCCTCTGCTCCGACGGCCTCGGCCACGGTGCGAATCTGGTTCATCAGTTCATTGAAAGTGGCCGGCGTCAGTGACTGGGGCCCGTCGCTGAGCGCCTGGTCGGGCCGGGGATGCACCTCAACGATCAGGCCGTCCGCGCCCGCCGCAACCGCCGCAAGCGCCATCTGCGGCACGAGCGCCGCGATGCCCACCGCGTGACTGGGATCCGCTACGATCGGCAGGAAGGTCTCCCGCCGGGCGACCGCCATGCCACCGAGGTCGAGCGTGAAGCGCGTGGAGTCCTCGAAGGTCCGGATCCCGCGCTCACACATGATGATATCAAGCGTCCCGCCCGCGGCTATGTACTCCGTGGCCTTAAGCCACTCCGCGACGGTGGAGGCGAAGCCGCGCTTGATCATCACCGTCTTGCCGCAGTGCCCGGCTTCCTTCAGAAGATCGTAATTCTGCATGTTCCGCGCGCCTATCTGCAGGCAGTCGGCATACTCGGCCACCCGCTCGACCTGCCGCACGTCCATGACCTCGGTCACGATCGGCAAGCCGGTCTCCTCGCGCGCATTCGCCAGCATCTTCAAGCCCTCTTCACCGAGGCCCTGGAAGGAGTAGGGCAGCGTGCGCGGCTTAAATGCGCCGCCCCGCAGCGCCGACGCACCGGCCGCCTTGACCGCGCGCGCCGTCTGCATCACCTGCTCCTGGCTCTCCACCGAGCACGGCCCGGCGATCACCCCGACGTGCCCCGCGCCAAACTTCGCGTCGCCTATCATCACCGCCGTGGGCCGCGGGTTGTGCTCCCGGCTGATGAGCTTGTAAGGCTTGAGGATCGGCACCACTCGCTCCACGCCTGGAAGCGCCGACAACTGCCCGGCCACGAGTTCCTTCTCATGGTCCGGCGCGCCGATCGCTCCGACGATGGTGCGCGACTCGCCGCGTGATATGTGATGGCCGTAGCCACGCTCACCAAGCCGCTCAACGACCTTCTCGACGTCCTCGTCAGTACTGTCCGGGCGCATTACAATGATCATCCGGGCTCACCACCTGCCCCCGGGGGGGCTCCTCTGAATCCCTGTGCGATCCTACTGGCCGAGCACCGCGCGCAGCGCCTCGATGAACCGCTCGTTCTCCTCCGGCAAACCGATCGTAACGCGGATCCACGTCTCCATCCCGAAGATATCCCCGGTGCGCACCGTCACCCCGTGTCGCATCAGCGCATCGAAGCACTCGCGGCTGTCCATCCCGACGTTCACCATGATGAAGTTCGCCTGAGTCGGCACGTAATCAAGGTCCATCTCGTCGAACTGCGCGTAAAGGTAGTCTTTCCCCGCCCGATTGTTCGCGACGCTCCGCGGCACCTGCTCGGGGTCCTTGAGGCTCGCCACCGCCGCCGCCTGCGCCATGATCCCCACGTTGAAAGGCTCCCGCACCTGCTTGACGACAGTCGCGATGTCCTCGGGCATGACGCCGTAGCCGACCCTCAGCCCGGCCAGCGCCCACGCCTTGGAGAACGTTCGCAACACCGCGCAACGCCGCTGCTCCCGCACGTACTCCAGCGTGTCAGGATAGGCCGGATCGTCCACGTACTCAAAGTATGCTTCATCGAAGATTACGATGCATGTGTCCGGCACGCGGTCCATGAACGCCGCGACCTCGTCGGCCGTGACGATCGTCCCGAGCGGATTGTAAGGATTGCATATGAAGACCAGCTTGGTCCTCTCGTCGACGGCCTCGGCCATCGCCTCGAGATCGTGGCGGAAGTCCCTGTGCTCGATCATTCGTTCCTCGGCGCCCATCAGCCGCGCCGTGATCGGATACATTGCAAAGGGCGGGCCTGAGAAGACCAGGTTCTCCCCCTTATTCACAAACCCCAGCCCCAGCATGTGCAGCACTTCGTCCGAGCCGCGACCCACCACGATCTTCTCAGGCGCAACATCGAGGCGGTCCGCCAGCGCGTCGGTCAGGTCCACGCACTGCGGGTCCGGGTACACAAAGACATTCTCAGCAATCTCGCGCATCGCCGCGACCGCCAGCGACGACGGCCCCAGCGGATTCTCATTTGAGGCGAGCTTGGTGACCTTCTCGATGCCGAGTTCGGCCATGACCTCAGCCGACGACTTGCCCGGCGAATAAGGGATGATCCTCTTGATCGTCTCTCGCATAAGGTCTTCTGCGTTCGCCACGTCTGATCCCTCCAGTGCGCCCGACCTTCACTTGTACTACTGGCCGCCGCCCGCTTCCATCTGACCAAGGAGTTTGCTGACCGACCTGTCCTCGTGAATGCACCGGATCGCCTCACCCAGCAGCGGAGCGACCGTGACAACCTTCACGTTGTCGGGCATGTCCTCACGCGGTGGGAGCGTGTCCGTCGTGTACAACGTGCTGATCGCCGATTCGGCGATCAACTGCGGGGCGTTCCCCGCCATGATCGCGTGTGTCACGCAGGCTCTGACCTCGATCGCTCCGGCATTGCGGATCTCCTCCGCGGCGTTCACCAGCGTACTGCCTCCGAGGATGAAGTCGTCAACCAGCAGCGCGCGCTTGCCCTCAAGGTCACCGACGGTCTCGACGACCTCTGCAAGCTCCACGTTCTCCTGCGGGTGGCGCTTGAAGATGACCGCGATACCGCAGCCGAGACGGCGCGCGATCTCAGTGGCCCGCTCCACCGCACCGGCGTCAGGCGCCACCACCACGGCATTTTCGCCTGTCAGCCCCTCGTTGCGGAAGACGTCGAGGAAGACGGGCAGATGCGGGAGATGGTCCATCGGAATGTCGAAGAAGCCCTGGATCGCGCCCTCATGCAGGTCCATCGTCACGATGCGGTCGGCGCCGGCCGAGACGGTGAGATCCGCCACCACCCGGGCGGAGATGGGCTCGCGGCCACGGAACTTGCGCTCCTGCTTGGAGTAGGGGTACCAGGGGATCACCGCGGTGATCCGTCCCGCCGAGGCGCGCCTGGCCGCATCGATCATCAGCCACAGTTCCATCAGTCGGTCGCTTACCTGCTCAGGAAAAGACTGAAACACGAACACATCGTTGCCACGCACATTCTCCTGAAGCTGGATGCGGACCTCATCGTTGGCCCACTTCCCGACCAGCGCTTCCGAAAGCGGAACCCCCAGCGACCTCGCAACATCCGTCGCCAACTGAAAGCTCCCGTTGCCGGAAAAGATGTTTATGTCCTCAAAGACCGGACCCATCGTCTCTCACCTGCTCTGCCGAATCAATCATTGGAGGCTGTGTCCCCACATGAAGAAACGCCGCGGTCTGAGGGTCCGCGGCGTCGGGTGCTGAGGGAAGACTGTGATGCTACGCAAACTCCCTCCGCCGCGGGGAGGTACCGTGGTAAGCGTAATGACGGTAATACGCGTGGCGGAATGAGATGCTCATAAGCGATCTCCATCTGTCAGGGAGTGCAGTATATTTGTTCACAAGCTATCACACGTACCAGCGTGTGTCAAGGTTCGGCGGCGGCCGTTCACCAGACGCTCTATGACCGCGTCAGACCTGCGCCCTTCTCGTGATCTCCACCTCGGCGTGGTCAATCAGCCCGCCCAGCGGCACGGAAGCCTTCCGCACCCGCACCGTCACCTCAGTGACATCGAAGCCATCGAGAAGGCCCTCCACGATGGCGTGGGCGAACGCCTCCAGCAGTTTGAAGCGATTGTTCCGCTGAATCTCGGACACGAGGTCGTACACGGCCTTGTAATCCACCGTGTCCTCGATGCTGTCGCTCTCCCCCGCCGGGCGCAGATCGAGTCCGAGGTCCACATCGACGTGAAACTTGCCCCCGAGGTCGCGTTCTGACTCGTCGACCCCGTGGTAGCCGTAGAAGCTCATGTTGTGAATGCGGATGGTGTCCATGTAGCTGCCAGCGGCCAGCTACCAGCGGCCCGCAAAGGCGAACGACACGGCACACGTCGTCGTTCGCTCAGAGGCCGGGGCTGATAGCCGGCAGCCGCCGTTACTCCTGGCGCTTCGGGATAATCGAGCGGAAGGTGCTGCCCTCTCCGATAGTGCTCTCGATCTCCATGCGGCCGCCGTGCGCCTCGGTCACCCGGCGCGTGTACACCATGCCGAGACCGATTCCGCCCGCCTGGTCCTTCGAAAGATCGGTGCGGAAGCCCGCCTCTTTCCCGATCTTGATGACATCATCCTCGGGGATGCCGATGCCCTGGTCGGTGACCTCGATCGCCACCATGTCGTCTTCGGTCTCATAGAGACGGATCGTGATGGTGGTGCCGGTGTCGGAGTACTTGGCGGCATTCTTGAGGTAGTTGTCGAAGATGGAGATGATCTTGCCCCGATCACCTTCGATGATCAGCTCATCGGGTGCCTGGATGTCCAACTCGTGGGCCATCAGGTAGTCTGCCAGCTCGTCAAGTATCTGCTGCAGGGCTTCCGTGAGGTCGAACTCCTCGACTTCAAGCTCAAGCTCCTTGCCCGCGTGGATGCGCGAAATGTTCAGCGTCTCGGCGATCAGGCGGAACATCCGGGCAGACTGGATCAGGGCCGTGTCGATGAACTCCTGGATGATCTCCTGGTCCTCCGGCTCGATGCCGCCCTCGCTCATGAAGTCGATGGTCTGCAGGTTCCCCTGGATGACCGTAAGCGGCGTGCGCAACTCGTGAGCGACCTGGCCGGTCAACTCCTCGGCGGCAGTGCTGAAGGGCGACTGCGTGAAGGCGACGATCGTCTGACCATCCTGCGTCTTCTGCGCGCTCACCGAGTAGCTTTCATTGTCCCGCGCGACGTAGGAGGCGGCGGCATTTCCCTCAGGGCTCTCATGTACTTCGTCCAGCAGGTCAGTAAGCTGATTGCCGTAGTCAACGTTCTGGATCTTGCGATTCTGCAGCGGATCGACGCCCACCACGCGCATTGCCGCCGCATTCGCAACCAGCACCCTGTTGTCGTCGCCGACGAGCATCAGCCCGACCGGCACCGTGGAGAATGCAGCCTGGATGTCGTCGAACTCATCGAGTTGCTCCTCGACAAGCAGCGCCGCCGCCTGCCCCGAGAGCGTCTCGGCGAGCTTGTAGTCGTCCTCATCGTAGCGCTCGCCGCGCTTCTCCCACAGCGCCAGCACGCCCACGGTGCGCTGCACCGGCTCCTCTTCGCTCTCGAGCGGCTCACGCTCCCAGACGATCGGCATCACGAGGATCGGCGGCTTGACGACGAAGTCGTCCATCCGCGTGGCCTCGCTGAGCACCACCGGCCCCTTCTGACTCAGAGCATTCCTCACTGCGGAGCCGAAGGTGGTGTCGGTGTCGATGTCGATGTGACCGAGCGAATCGCGGTTGATGCCGTCGCCACGGCTGATGACGGCCTGTGGATGCAGGCGGTTGTCCGCTACACCGAGGGAGAAGCACGCCGCTCCCTCGGTCTGGATAATCTGCGCGACCTTCTGAACGAACCTGTCAAGTATGGCGGAGCGCACTGGCGTCACCTGCTACTGCGCGTCTTTCTGCGGCATGAATGATTTCTCGCAACGAGTGAATCTAACCGAATAACGACGGCCTCGTCAAGGACGACGCCCGCGGGGGTGTAAACGCAGACTGTCGGTGGCTGCCTCCGTGTTATCTCTTTCCGGGGAAATCTCGCCCCGAGTCTGGAGTCCAGGCGCCTCGCCTGGACGCCGTTTCCGCTTCAGACGTCGGCCTGAGACGACTCTCCGGGCGGGGGCGCCCGGAGTCCGAGTTTCCTTGCTGAACGCTGCTGCGGCGCCGACAATCTCAGGATACACCCGCCCGCAGCGCAGGGATGCGCGCCGCGGATGGTCTGCCGGCGATCAGTCCACGAAGAAGTTCATGTCCTCGTCATTCACCGGCACCGGCGTGCCGAGTCGGATCGACTCGATCGCGCGGAGGCTCAGGTAGGTCGCTCGCGCCCCGGCGAACTCATCGATCGGCGAGTCGCTGTCATTGATGATCGCATCGGCGAAGGCTTCGAGCAGTTGGAAGTGCCCCTTGTCCGGTGCGACCTCCGGCCACTGCTCGCCCTCACTGGCATCGTGCCGGCGCGCCCGCTCATTGAGCTTCGCCACGTAGCCGTCGAGTCCCTGTCCCTCGACCTCGGGAAGCTCATCGTACTGCAGGTCGAAGTATTCGATTTCGGGCTCCCCGCGCCCGTGAATCTCCGTCTCCACGAAGCAGAGGTTGCGGAAGAGCGCGTTGTGGTCGGTCAACTCGTAAAGCTCTTTCGGGTAGCGGAAGGTGCCTGTCGGCGAGAACCAGATGCACGCCTGGTGGCCGCCCGGGAAGTCCAGCGTCACGATGTGCTTGAGACGGAAGGAACCGCTGGCGTAGACGCGCGTGGGCTCGGCGTCGAACAACCAGCAGGCGAGGTCCAGCCAGTGGCAGGTCTCACCGATGACCTGGCCGCCGCCGGTCTTCCAGTCGATGTGCACCGGTCGGTAGGTGCTCGACTCGTCATTGATGCGGATCATCAGCATCGTCGCGTCTTCCTCGGGCAGCGGAGGCCGGTCGGGTGTGTCGATGAACTGCCCGCCGCCGACCGTCGGATTCGCTCGATGCGCGTGATACTGCTCCCGGAGATGGACCATCGAGGGCGCGAAGCGGCGGTTGTAGTCAACGCACAGCTTAACACCGTGATCCTTGACCGCCTTGCAGACCTGATAGGATTCGTCCATGGACATGGTCATCGGCTTTTCGGCCATCACATGCTTGCCGGCCTCGATTGCCTGCAGCATCATCTCAAAGTGAACGCTGTGCGGCACTGACAGGACGACCATGTCCACGTCAGGATCGGCGAAGACCTCTTCGGCATTCGCCGTCGTGTACGCCGGGCAGCACGCCTCCTCGACCCAGGTGCGATTCTCGATGCTGCGCGAGCACCCGGCCACAAGTTCAATCTTCTCCGAGCGATCAATATTCGGGAAGTGCTGGTGCTTTGCAAATGCGCCACAGCCGATGACGGCCGCCCTGATCGTATCCATCATGCTCTCCTGTCCAGAGTGTGCGGAACCGCTCCGTGGTCCGAGGAAGGTCCCCGCGTGTCGGCATTTCCTATCCGACCGGTGGTTCGCCGTCGCGGTCGGCCTCACCTTCAGGCCCGCGCCTGAGATCGAAGATCGATCGCCGGAGGGACGCAAATGCCGCGATGCCTCCGAGGCCAATCAGCGCCCAGAGCACCGCCGAGACGGGCATCGCGAGCACCGGTGTCACTCCGTCCGATGGCCCGGCAAGGAGCCGCCACGGTAGCTCCGCCAGCACGCCGACCGCTCGCAACAGCCCGCCACCCGCGAGCGCGATGTCGCCGAGCAATCCCTCGTGCATCCAGCAATGGCGGAAGCATTCGCTCAGCGTCTGCGCGAGGGCGGGGAGCATCCAGCCGAGCAGAAGGCCACCGATGGCTCCAGCGGCGAGGAGGCGGCGGACACGGATCGTGAGTGCGAAGGCGCCGACGGTCAGGCCGATCAGCATCCATCCCAGCGCGTTGACTGCGGCTTCGGCGGGGATGCTTTGCGTGAGGTGCTCGCCGAGATACATCGCGGGCGCTTCGGCGATGTAGATAAGCAGCCCGCCCGCACCCACGATCGCGTCACTCAGGCGCGGGCTGTCACGCAACGAAGTCCCGTACGCCACGATCGGCGGGCCAAGCAGTTTCGGCAGCAACCACCCCAGCAGCAGGCCCGCCGCCGGGCTGATGAGGACGTGCTTTGCTCGCGATGGTTTTCTCATGGCCAACGTCGCATGAGTGGGGTCAACTGACCTCAAGCATCCGCTCGACAGCCTGGCGAGCGCGATCCGCGATGTCCTCCGGGACATCCACCTCGTACTGCATCTTCTCGAGCGAGGCCACGAGCTTCTCGGCGGTCGTCTTCTTCATATTCGGGCAGACCGTGTGCGGAATAATGAGGAACGTCTTGTCAGGGTTCTCACGCCGAAGCCGATGGACGAGGCCCTCCTCAGTCCCGACGATGATCTCCTTTGCATCCGTCTGCTTCGCGAACTCCACCATCCCGCCTGTCGAGGCGACCTCATCGGCGAGGTCCGCGACCTCGGGCCGGGCCTCCGGATGCACGATGAAGACCGCGTCCGGGTGCTCCTGTCGCATGAACCTGATGGTGTCGGGGCTGATCCGGACATGCGTGGGACAGTAGCCTCCCCAGGCGATGACCTCCTTGTCGGTGTGCCTGTCCACCCAGTCGGCAAGGTTCGAGTCGGGGATGAAGAGCACCGTGTCCGCGTCAAGCGACTCGACGACCTTCACGGCGTTTGACGACGTGCAGCAGATGTCGGACTCGGCTTTCACCTCGGCGGTGGTGTTGACGTAGGCCACCACCGGCGCGCCCTCGTGTTCGGCCTTAAACTGCCGCGTCTGCTCGGCCGTAATCATGTCGGCCATCGGGCACCCGGCCTCCGGGTCGGGCATGAGCACGCTCTTGTCCGGCGACAACATCTTGGCGGTCTCCGCCATGAAGTGAACGCCGCAGAAGACGATCACGTCCGCATCGGTCTTCGCGGCCTGCTGCGAGAGCCCCAGCGAGTCGCCGAGAAAGTCGGCAAGCACCTGGACCTCAGGAAGCTGGTAGTTATGCGCAAGGATGACTGCATTGCGCTCGTTTTTGAGTTGCGCCACGCGCTGTGCGAGGTCTGTCTCTGTCATGGGAACCGTCTCCCTGTGTTTCGCGGGCTGGACGTTGCATTGACCGGGCACGCGGTCGCGCCCGGCAGTTGAAAACGTCAACTGCGTTGATAGAGCGGTGACATGTCGCGCAGCCGCTGGATAATCGGCGGTAGTGTGTCGATCACCGTCTCGATCTCCTCCTCGGTCGTGAAGCGGCTGAGGCTCAACCGCAGCGAGCCATGCGCGACCTCGTGCGGGTATCCCATCGCCAGCAGCACGTGCGACGGGTCGAGTGAGCCGGAGGTGCAAGCCGAGCCACTTGAGCCCGCGATGTCCTTCATGTCCAGCGACAGCAAAATGCCCTCGCCCTCGATGTAGCGGAAGAGGAAGCTGGCGATGTTCGGCAGCCGCTCGGTCGGATGGCCGGAGAGGATCGTCTCGGGAATCGCGTCCATCACACCCTCGATCAGCCGATCGCGCAAGTTGCGGATGCGCTCCACAGTCTCCTGCCCGCCCTCGGCGAGAAGCGTCACGGCGGTGCCGAATCCGACGATGCCCGGCACGTTCTCGGTGCCGGCGCGGATGCGCCGCTCCTGTCCGCCGCCATGTATGATCGCCTCGGGGCGGAAGCCCTTGCGGATGTAAAGCGCGCCGACGCCCTTGGGGCCGTGAAGCTTGTGCGCGGAGAAGGCCATCATGTCCACGCCAAGCTCATCGACATTCAGTGGCAGCTTGCCGAGCGACTGGACGGCGTCGGTGTGAACCCTGATGCCGCGCTCCCGCGCGATCTCCGCGATCTCCCTGACCGGCTGAACGGTGCCGACCTCGTTGTTGGAGTGCATGATGCTGATAAGTCGCGTGTCATCACGGATGGCGTCGCGCACCTCATCCGGATCGACCATCCCGTGCTCGTCGACACCGACGACGGTGAGATCGTAGCCCTCATCCTGCAGGTGCTTGCACGTGTGCAGCACCGCATGGTGCTCGATGGCGGACGTGATAAGATGGCCGCCATCTTTCTTACGCATGGTGCCCTTGATAGCGAGATTGTCGGCTTCCGATCCACCGCCGGTAAAGATGATCTCCTCGGGTTCAGCGCCGATGAAATCAGCAACAGTCCGCCGCGCGCTTTCCAATGCCGCGGCGGAGCGCCCGGCGAGGGCGTAGACGGAGCTTGGGTTGCCGTATTCGTCCTGCAAGAACGGTGACATCGCCTCGAAGACTTCCGGGGCGACGCGAGTGGTTGCAGCGTTGTCGAGATAGATCACGATCGACCCCTCCATGCCGGTGCGCACTCATGTACACAAGCCGGCCGGATTACGCGCTTGCGCGCCCTGTGCCCACATCGAGGGCATCTTACGCCGCCGGCGGGGTGTGCGTCAAGATCAGACGCGGCCGAATGAGATGAGACCGCCCCGGTGACTGCAAACCGGGGCGGTCTCAGGGGTCGCCGTCCGCCGGGCCGAGCGGGGGTAGCCCGTGCGGATCAGGCGAGTGCGTCTGTGCTCAGCCTCAGTTGGCCCTGGGGCCGGTGACCGCGGGGATCCGGCCGCTCTCCGGGAAGCCGCGCGCCCTCGGCGATCTTGCGCGCGGAGAAACGGGCGTTCGTGGCGATGACCAGCTTCACCTCACCAAGCTGGTTGATCATCCCCCGCGTCTTGAGATGGCTCACCAGCAGCCAGCGCGGCACGTCCGCGTCATCCTTGAGTTGATCGACGACCTCGTGAAGGTCCGTGTACACTGTGATCCTGCGCGCGCCTGTCCGGAGCGCCTCCTCCAGGACCTGCATCAGTGCCTCGTAGCCCGCCGCGAGCACGTCGGTGTCAGGCAGCGCCTGACAGACGGTGCGGATGGTACTGCGATCCCGTGCCTTGAACACAATTGCCATGCCCGCGGCATCCGTGTCCCGGAGCGGCGCCGCGCTCACCAGGGCGTAGGCGAAGCGATCGGGCGACTGCGCCATCACGGCACCTCCCATCCAACTCTGCCGTCACAAGGTTCGCTGTGCGCCATTGACAGATCGGTCCTCGTCAAAGGACATATACCCGCATCGAGGAAATTTCAATCAACGAGTCAATCTTTGTATAACTTTACTTGCCAAATCCTTTCGGCGGCGGCGATCACGAATCCGTGTGTCGGCCGAGACGGAGGCGCTTGTGATATGCGAGGCGAAAGGAGTGGCGGCAGTCATTTGCCGACAGCGCCGGCAATACGTATAATGCCGGGCATCAAACGCCGCA
>JBNJEK010000042.1:0-20895 GCA_051745855.1 Armatimonadota bacterium | reverse complement strand
AATTCGTTGGCTTTAAACTGCACGAACTCGTCCCTGTCGGTCATCTGCAGGATCTCGTTGTGCGCACGCTCAAAGCCGAGGGTCGAGAACTCGCGCGAGGCCATCGATTCGCCACAGACTGACCCTGCGCCGTGCGCCGGATAAAGGATCGTCTGATCGCCCAGCGGCAGGAGCTTCTCGAAGATCGAGTCGTAGAGCAGGCCCGCCACGTGCTCTCGCTGGTCGGGGAAGAAATCCGTGCGACCGACGTCGCCGATGAAGAGCGCGTCTCCTGTGAAGACGCCCACGGCGGTGCTGTCGCTGAACTCCGTGTCATAGACGGCGATTGAGATACTGTCGAATGTGTGTCCGGGCGTATGCAGAATCTCCAGCCGAAGCTGCCCGAGTTCGAAGCTGTCGCCTTCGGACACGGTCTCCCCGTAGCCCCAGTCGGTGGCCTCGTGGTGATGAATCGAACAGCCGGTGCGCGCCTCAAGTTCACGAGAACCGATCAGGTAGTCCTCATTGCGATGAGTCTCGAAGACATGCGTCACGGTCATGCCCTCATCATGCGCGAGATCGATGTATACTTCCACATCGCGCCTGGGGTCGATCACGGCGGCTTCATTGCCGCTGCCGATCAGGTACGACAGGTGCGCCAGTCCTTCGGATCGAATCTTTCTGAGAATCATTTGCGTCCTCCTCCACCACGCGTCGCTTGTCGTTTGACTGCACTGACGTCACTCGCGGTTGGCAGCGTCGATAAGCGCCCGCATGTATCCCAGCGCGAAAGCGCGCCCACGATGGCCGTAGGCTGTGTCGCCGGCAACGCCGGGCGTGTGGTCGGGCATGATCGCATACCGGTAGCCAACCTCGCTGTATGCGCGCATCGCCGCGAGCATGTCGGTATCTCCGTCATCAATAAACGATTCGTCGAAGAGCGGCACCGCACCCTTCACGTTTCTGAAATGCACGTGATTGATGCGATCGCGCTCACCGAACCAGCGGATGGCGTCGATGACATCAACGCCCATCTCGGCGACCGTTCCCTGGCAGAAGTTGAGGCCGTTCGCCGGCGAGGGCACTTCCTCGAAGAGACGCTGAAGACCGGGGATGTTGCCGATGATCCGGGCTTCGCCGCGCAGCCACTCGGTAGGCGGATCGTGCGGATGAAGCGCCATCCGCACGCCCGTCTCTTCGGCTGCCGGGATGATCTGCCGCAGGAACCACAGGAGTCGCTCCCACATCACGTCGGCGTCCATCGCCTCGCAGGCCTCGACGGGGCCGACGTCCTTCACCGCCTCGTAGTCAAAGCGTCGCACTCGGGCTCCTCCGCGAGCCTCGCCGTGGGTGCTCCCGAAGACGTCCGGGACGCTCCATGTCCACTCGACGACGGGGACGTCGAAGCTGCCGATGACGCGCAGCGTTTCGCGCACGTCCTCGACCTCCTGCTCGCGCTCGGGGCGCCCGAGCCGTGCATTCCAGTACTGCGTGTCGCGGCCCTGCGGCAGCAGGACCACGGCCAGCGTGATCCCGTGGGCGTCGAGCTGCTCGACGATTCGCTCGAGGTCCTCCGCATGCAGCACATTGCCACGATCGCGAGTGACGAGCCCCTCCAGTCGGATCTGCGCGTGCTCGACGCCCAGTTGCGCGGCGAACGCCAGGTCGTCAGTGTCGAACTCAGTCGGTGAGATGGTGGGTCGCAATCCGAGACAGAGTTTCACGCTTCGGTCCCTCCAGATGCCGCGTCAGTTACTGTGATGACATTCCAACGACCGCGGGCCTGGGAACTCATATTCAATAAATGGCGAAGACCTCAACGAAAGCGCAGCCCACGGCCTCGCGTTTCCCGAACTGCCTACGACAACGACGGGCCGGGGTGGAACCTGAGGCGCGCCGCCAAACGACAGCGGGCGCTCCTCACTCCTCGTGCCGCCGGGGGCGGCGTCGCTCGGAGCGGCCCCTCCGTACGACTCACAAAAGGCCCTCACATTGGACGATCTGCAATTCCTGCAATATGGCTGGAAGCCCGCGCCACGGACCAACGGCGCCGCCGTTCAGACGTGCGGGACGCCGTTTCTCATCGGCCGCTCCTCATTCCTCTCACGCTGCTCCCGCGTCGGCGCGTAGTCGCCGTAGAGAAGCGGATCGTTGCTCTCCACCATCCAGTTGTGCACCCGGGTTCGCAGTGTCCACGCGATGTCGTCATACGCCTCGTCGTCGATCACGTTGTCCATCTCAAGCGGATCGCGCTCGAGGTCGTAAAGCTCTTCTTTCGGCCGGACCTCGTTGTAGAACTCCTCTTTCATATCTTCTCCCGCGGGTGCGACGTAGATATCCGCGGGCATGTACACGAGCGGTCTGCGGCCGAAGTTGCGGACGTATTTGTACCTGTCTGTCCGCACCGCGCGCATCGGATTGTACTGATCGTGCCAGTTCATTTCGCAGAAGATGTCGTCCCGGGGCTCATAGCGATCATCCTCGTCGAGTAGTTCGAGGAAGCTCCGGCCATCCACCTGCTCGGGGATTTCCGCGCCGACCAGGTCGAGGACCGTGGGCAGCAGATCGCAGTTGGTGAGCAGTTCGTCCTGCACCCGATCGCCTGCGAATTGCTCCGGCCAGCGCATGATCAGCGTGGTCATGATCCCCGGGTCGTAGCAGGTGCCCTTGGCCCGCGGCATTGCGATGCCGTGGTCGGTGGTGAAGATGAAGAGCGTGTCGTCCGCGAGTCCGCTGCTTTCCAGCGACTCGAGCATCTGGCCGACGGCCTCATCGAGCCGCCAGACCAGCCCGTGCAGGCCCGCGAGGTCTTCTCGGATGCCCGGCCGGTCAGGAAGGTAGGGCAGGGTCTCAAGGGTGTCGGCGTCATCGCGGTCGTAGCCCTTCCGCTCGTAAGGGCGGTGCGGCTCGGCGATCCCGCAGTTGACGTAAAAGGGCTGACCGTCCTGCGCGTCGCCGTGAAGGAATGTGTCGAGCGCGCAGGCAATCGTCCGGGCGTCATGCGAGGGGCTCTCAATCTCCTGGTAGCCGAGCATCGGTGCCTCTGCGTTCTCATGCTGGTGGCCGATCAGGCGGGTATGATAGCCCGCGCGGTTGAGGTACATCGGCAGCGTGACCTCGTTGGCGCCGATCCGCCAGCCGAGGTGTGCGAGGCCGACGAGACCGTTGTTGTGCGGGTAGCGCCCGGTCATGATCGACCCGCGCGATGGTGAACACTGCGCCGCAGTGCAGGCGTAGTTGCTGAAGAGCACTCCCTCGCCGGCCAGGGCGTCGATGTTCGGGGTCTCGATCGGAGCGCCGAGGGCGCCTATGTAATGCCCGAGATCGTGGCAGATGATCTGCACGATGTTCGGTCGTGTGTTGTGACTGCGAGTTGGCATTGTGTCTTCCTCCGGTTCATGAGTGGCTGTCGGTCTGTGCGTGTCGCCTCGTGGCGAAGCGACGTGCTGACGTGTCTGTCATAACTCGAAGATGACTTTCAGCGCCTCGCGCGCCTCGATCAACTCAAACCCGCGCTGGATTTCTGAGGGCGGAAGTCGGTGGCTGATGAAGCGCGAGGGATCGATGCGCTCGTCCACGGTGGCCCTGACAAGCTCGTCGTGGCTGAGGCTCTCGTCGGTGCCGGCCGGTCCAAAGCGCGCATCCTCAGGGAGCGGTTCGGGCTCCTGCTCGCTCGTGCGGGCGGCGTAGGGGCCGAGTACGCCTGTGCTTTCAAGAGCCGCCAGTGCGCCGACGGTGACTTCGCGCGATCCGGTCGTCTCACAGACCGCGTTCGCCGGCTGGCCGAGCGCCTCGACGACCGCCTGCGGCCAGCCGTCCTGGCGGGTGTCAACGTAGGCGTCGGCCCCGAAGTCCTCGACTTCACCGGCGGCAGCGGGTCGCCTTCCGGCCACGACGATGCGATCCGCGGCAATCGCGTTCCTGGCGAGGTAGACCGCCGACAACCCGACCGGACCGTGCCCGGTGACGAGCAGCCGCCCCCCTCGCGCGACGCTGATCGAACGCAGGTAGGAGAGGACCTCCTTAAACGTGATCAGGACGACGGCTTCCGCCGGGGGGATCTCCTGCGGAACGACCTGCTGGCCGGTGTGAGCGCGCGGACCAGGTGGCGAACCGTCCTCCTCGTGCGCCAGCAGGTCGGTGACCAGCCCGAACTCCGCCATTGCGCCCCAGTACGAGCCGAAGCCCTCCAGCGACAGCATCGGGCGCAGCACCTGATCGCCCTCCTGCAGATAGCGGCAGTTGGGCCCGAGCGCCACGACCTCGCCCACGGCCTCGTGGCCCAGCAGGAAGGGGCAGGTCTCCTCGGTGACGCCCATCAGGACGCAGTCGCGGAGATGCAGATCGGTGGCGTTGCAGATGCTGAATGCGGTGGTGCGCACGAGAGCCTCGTAGGGGCCCGGCGCAGGAGGTTCGGGAACGTCGCGCCATACAGCTTTGCCGCATGTCTCGACAACGACGGCCTTCATTCCGACCACTCCAGCACAACGCCGAGGCACTCCATCGGGTGAAAGACGGCGAGGTCGTATGCGTCCTGACACTGCGTGGCGGGGAAATGATGGGTGATCAGCGACGCGGCATCGAATGAGCCTTCCGCAATCATCTGAAGTGTGAGCGGCTGGGTGCCACCTGTGGAGCACGGGAACTTCATCGTCACCTGCTTGCCGTGGGCGGTGTTGAAGTCAAAATCAGCCCGGCCGGGATACCAGCCCTGCCAGACAACTTTACCCATCCGCTCGACGAACCGCAGGGCCAGGTCCGTGACCTTCGCGGACTGGGTCGCCTGCGTCGCGACGGTGAAGCCGGCAAGACCGCGCGTGTCCAGCCACGCCTGGACGTCGTTCTCCCCGGTGAATGCCTCAGCGCCGAGGGACCGCAGGACGTCAGCGCGGTCCTCCGCGAGTTCGAGCCCGACGACCTCCGCGCCGGTCGCCATCGCGCACTGGGCGTGCGCGAGTCCGACCAGCCCCAGCCCGATCACGAGGACAGTGTCATTCGCATCGATGCCGGTGATGTCGACGCCGTGGCGACCCGTCCCCCAGAGCGTGCACAGCGACGCCTCATCGTCGGAGCAGCCATCAGGGATTGGATGAACGCCGGCCGCGGTCGCGACGACGCGGCTGCAGTGCGTCCCCCACACGATCTCAATATCCTGCTCGAGCAACTCTCCGGCGACGGACGTAACCGCGACACGTTGCCCCTCCTGCAGAGGCGCGGCGTGATCGCCGGCCCACTCAACGACGCCGGCCCCCTGGTAGCCGGTGATAAGCGGAAATGTCCCGTTGTGCGTTCGTATCCCGCGGAAGATCGAGCCCTCGGTCCCTGCGCTGATGCCGGAGCGGTTCATCCTTACAACCACATGATCCGGCCCCGGGTCCGACCAGCGAACATCGCGCAGTTCGGCGGTGTCGGCTTCGGAAAAGCAGACGGCTTTCGCATCAATCGGCATCGTGCATCCCTCTCTTTCGGCGATTGTCGGCCTCAGTTTCGCCGAACGCACGGAGGGACCTGCCCGGTGATTGGCGAAGCTTCACAGAAAGCAGGATTCGCGTGGAGTGTCGCTACCATGAGCTACCGGCTTCGCCCCGCAACTGCCGACGACGCCGCGGGATTGCTTGACGTGCAGGTGCGGGCATTCGGTGAGAAGGAGGGCACGCTGCGCTGGGAGCGCGCCCGCAGCTACTGCTTCGACCGCGCCGACGAACACGTGGTGATGGTCGATGGGGATGATCGCATCGTGGGCCTCGTGCACATCGGCGACCACGCCATCCAGGTCGGCTCCTGCTCCGTCCGCAAGGCGGACGTCGGCCATGTGGGCATTCGGCCGGAGCTTCAGGGCCGAGGCCTCGGCACGCGGATGATGCGAGAGACGGTTGCGTGGTTGCGAGAAGAGGGCTACCACCTCTCTCGGCTCGGCGGATTAACGCACTTTTACTCACGCTTTGGGTACGAGCCCTTCCCGCGACGGTTCGTGGAGATTGACCTGCAGTCGGTGCGAGGAGGCGGGCGGGGGATCCCCGGCAGCGAGATATACGAGGACCCCGGACAGTGGCCTGGACAGGTCCGGCTCTACGATCCATCGCGGGACTTTGACGACCGCGCCCGACTGCGATGGGAGTACGATCACGGACGCTCCGGGGCGATGGTCGTCAGGCGCGACGCTGATCCTCCCCGCCACCCGGCGCCGCCCGACCCTCACGCGCTGCACTGGGTGTACGAGCGCGAAGGCGAGGTGCTCGGCCACCTGCATGCAGTTGAGTCGCCGCTTGAGCCGGGCGAGGAGACGGTTTTCACGATTGCCGACTTCGCCTACGCCCCTGACTTTCCCGACGCCGCGGGCGCGCTGGTGCGCAAGCTTCTCTCCTGCGTCTGCGAGCACGAGCCTGCGCGCGTCACATCGCGCATCCCGTTCGACGAAGCAGTCGCGGAGGCGCTGCAGCTTGCCGGCGTTGCACATCAACGGGTGGAGCGCTATCAGGCGGTCGCAAGCAACATGATCCTCGTGCTGGACCTTGCACGGGCGCTCGAGGCAGTTGCACCCGAACTAAGCCGCCGCGTTTCGGACAGCCTCGTCGCCGACTGGTCAGGCGCGATCGAACTGACGTTCCCGACGCGCGGGAAATGCCGCATCGACGACCCGACGCAGGTGACCGCGGGGGACGCGCTGCCGGGGGAGGCATGCCGGCTCGTGATCAACGAAGGCGAGGTCGCCGTCGATGCAGGCCCCGGACACGTCGACCTGCAAATCGAGCTTACGCAGGCGCAGTTCGTAAAGGCGCTCTTCGGCATCGCCGCGCTGACTGACCTGCCCTGCACGCGTCGGATGGACCTCTCCCCCACCTCGCGTGGCGTGCTCGACGCGCTCTTTCCGCGGACACAGGCGGGATCGGGCCCGTGGGGTTGAACTTCTCGTCAGCACAGGCGGGACCCCGCTCCCGCCTGTGCCGTTCACACAGACACATGCGAAGGGGATTCTGCCATGACACGGACACTCGCACTTACGCTGCTCATCATGCTCACTGCTGCATCGACCGGATTCTGCGGCCCGTCCGGCGCTGAGCGCATGTACATCGCGCCCGACGTCGTGGATGAGTTGACGCTCACCCCTGACGGGCTGACTGATATCCCCACCATGGAGCCCTTCTACGCATCATCAGGCAGCGAAGCCGAGGTGCAGACTCGCGCGTGGGTGTTGCAGGGCGAAAGCGCGCTCGAGGTCATCGTTGAGTGCATGGAGCCGCAGATGGACGCGCTCGTGGCCGAGAGTCAGCCGGCGGAGGGCGATGTGCGCGTCTTCGAGGATGATTGCGTCGAGATATTCATCAGCCCGACCGGCGCCGAGGATGATTACTTCCACTTCGCGGTCAACGCCCTCGGCGCGACCTTTGACGAGCGGGTGAAGGACACCGCGTGGGACGCCGATTGGACAGCCGAAGCGCATCGCGGAGATGAGCGATGGTGGATTCGCGCGACGATTCCTCACGAGGCGCTTGAGGCCGATCCCGGCACGAGCCTCATGTGGTGGTTCAACGTCAGCCGCCAGCGCAGAGCCGGTGGCGAACTGCAGCTCAGCTCATGGTCCGATGCAGGTAGCAACTTCCACGACGTCACGCGGTGGGGCCGCGCGGTCTTCACCGAACGCTTCGACGAGGTGCTCAGCGGATTCATCGAGGAGCCGTGGCGCACGCGCACTGAGGAGCTTGCTGCGCGCGCAGAGATCGATCCGCGACTGGGCGAGGAACTCGGCACATTGCTTGCCCCGCTGCAGGACGATCTCGCGCCGGTCTGGGAGGCGCTTGACGCAGATCCCGGATCCGGGGACCTCGCTGAATTGTCCGAGTTGATGGCGACCGGCGAGGCGACCCTCGCCCGGCTCGCCCAGGTGGAGGAGGACCTCGGCGCGGCAATCCGCCGGCGCGAGGCCGCGGAGAGGATCCGGCAGCTTGCGGGCAGCCGGCGAGTGGCCGCGTGGCCCGTCCGCGCCATCACCAACCGCCGGATCATGCCCGCGCCGCAGCCGCCGGAGCAGGTTGGCGGCACCGTCCGAATGCGCGCTTGCCCGGGCGAGTTCGAGCCGGCGTCATTTGTAGTGTACCCGATCGGCGAGGAGATCACCGTGCTGCCGGTCGTCGAAGACCTCGACGGACCGGGCCTCGGACTTCGCGCGAGGCACTTCGAGATCCACTCGATCAAGCGATGGTACCAGGCCGGCAAGGGCGGAACGCGTTTCCCGATCAAGGAGGAGGGCGTGCGGGCGCTCGTCCCCGAATTGCTGCTCAAGGATGACAGCCTCGTCAGGGTGGACCATGTTGAGCGTGAGAACTACGTGAAGCTGCGTAAGGACGAGGGCGATGAGTACCTCTGGATCTCATTCCCGCGCCCGGAGGACGCCCGTCGCGATCCCTACGGGCGCGCGAATCTCACCGAAGAGCCGATCTACGACACCGAGGAGCTTCAGCCGGTCACCATCCCCGCGGACACCGCGAAGCAGTTCTGGCTGACCGCCGAGGTCCCCACCTACGCCCCCGCTGGTATCTACCGAGGAGAGATCGCGATCCAGGCGGGCGACCAGGTAGTGGAGACGCTCGATCTTGAGCTTGAGGTCCTTCCTTTCCGACTGGCGCAGAACCCGCTTGAGTCGAGCGTGTACTTCCACTGGGGCATCGATCTGATCGACGAGCCGGGGTCCCTTCAGTTCAACAAGCGCAGCCCCTCGCAATACCGCGCTGAACTGCGCAATTGCCTCGAGCATGGCGTGGACAACCCCACGCTGGGCGTGCGCTACGAGAGCGGCGATCTGACGCTGGCCCTGACGCTGCGCGATCAGGTCGGGATGGCGAATGACAACCTTTACTACCTCACCGCCCGCGCAAGCAGCGATTCGGAGACGGTGAGGGATATCATCGAGACCGCTGAACGCTTCGGCTTCGAGAACGTGTACTTCTACGGGCGCGACGAGGCGCGAGGCGACGCCCTCCGAGCGCAGCGCGATGACTTTGAGCGCATCCACGAACTCGGCGGAAGGGTCTTCGCCGCCGGCTACCACGACCAGAGCTTCCCGATCGTCGGTGACCTCAAGGATCTGCTCGTCAGTCACAGCGACCCGTCGAAGGAGATTGCGGACGCTTGGCACTCGCAGGGCGCGAAGGTGTTCAGCTACGCGAATCCGCAGTCGGGGCTCGAGGAACCGGAGACCTACCGACGCAACTTCGGCCTGCTGCTGGCGGTCAACGACTACGATGGTGGGATGACCTACGCGCATTACCATGGCTGGAACGACTTCTCCGGCGAGCGCTACCGCCAGCACAACTTCGTCTACCCGACGATGGACGGTGTCATAGATACCGTCCAGTGGGAGGGCTACCGCGAGGGCATCGATGATTTGCGCTACCTCGGGACGCTCCGTAAGGCCATCTCGGACGCCCGTGAGGCAGGTGGTCGGCAGGCGCGGCTTGCTGAACGCGCGCAGCAGTTCATCGACGAGATGGACGTAAGCGGTGACCTCTACGACCTGCGCGAGGAGATGATCGACTGGATCCTCCGCCTGCGTGATGGCGGATAGCCGGCGGTCTCTCGCCACGGACTCCTCTGACGCCGCAAGGCGCCCCCGCATTGTCACGCGGGGGCGCTGACGCATTTCTTCTCTGCGCTCAGAGGCGTGACCGCCAACCTTCTCAGGGCAGCGCCACCTGGTAGATGTGTACGCCGAGACCGCCGAAGCTGTCTTCGAGCGTGCCGGCAGTGATCGGCAACGTCCGCTGCGCAGGAGCGCCGTCATCTTCGCCCTCCACGGCCTCCTGATCGGCCTCCGGGTTCGCCTCGCGAGCCTCGGCCTCCTCGAAGAGCGCCACCGCCTCGGTCGCGCCCTCGGGAAGCCCGGAAAGCCTGGCGGTCACTGAGCGCTCATTGGAGTTCACCGCGATTACGTAGAGGCTGCCCTCGTGGGTCCACGCGCGGACATTCAGCGACGGGTAGCGGATCTCGTGATTGTACCCAAAGGGCATGAAGGGAGCGCTCATACGCGGCCCGCGCACGATCCCGAAGCTGAGATCCTCGTATTCCTCACCGAAGAGGATGACCGGGCCAAGATTCGCCTCAGTGAGTTGCCGCGCGCACTCGGCATAGGCCTCCCACGTGCCCTGCAGCACTCCGCCGTCGCGCTTGTGCCAGTAGGAGAAGAGCATCACACCACGCGCTCCCGCCGCGATCGACGCCCAGAAGTCGTGGCGCGCGTCGATCGGCGAGATGATGCTCATGCTCTGATTGTAGAAAAGCTGCAGCACCGCGATCGGCGTCTTCTCGCCAGCGAGGTAGTCGCGGCCCACCTCGAAGCCCGCGCGCTGGATGCCCTCGATCTCGCGCTCGATGGCGTAGCGAATCCACGAGCGCGGCATGTGATGGTACTCGGTGTACCCGCCGCAGCCGATGATGTCGAGGTGCGGAGCGTCATTGGCGATCCTGCCGGGCGTCACGTGCGTGGGCTGATACATGAAGTTCGGGCGCTGCTGCGGGTCGATCTCGCGGGTGAGCTGCGGGATGCGCTCGAGCATCTCCTGCTCTTCGGGCACCCAGTAGCGCAATTCCTCGGGGAGGTCCCACCAGAGCACGTTGTCATACGCGGCATATTCCTCGATTCGCGCGCGCACGTCAGCCCACGAGGTCTCCTCGTTCACGCGCGGGATGCGCGCAAGCGAATAGAGGCCGTTCGCCAGCGCGGCGTCGAGATACTCGGTGGAGAACTGATAGCTGTGGCCGAAGTTCCAGCCGAAGGATGTGACGTCCGCCATCTCCTCGGCAGGCTGGAGTGAGTAGGCCCCCAGCGGAAATGCGTCTCCCTGCGGGTAGGGCCGCTCTGGCAGTTCCTGGGCGAGAGCAGCGACTGTGAGTGCGCACAATGCGGCAACTGCAAACGCGCGCGTCATCTGAAGCACTCCTTAGTTAGTCCGCCTCGGGGCGCGCCGGGGGCGCGCCGTGGTAGCTGTTGAGCGAGTGTATTTCTTTTTCGCCCTCAGCTCGTGGGTATTCCCAGCAGAGCAGGTGTCTCGCGGGCTCGTCCTCATCGATCTCCGGAAAGCGGCCGATCTCATCGTCGAAAAAGCGGTTGTCCCTCTCGTCATCGTTGACCTTCGAGACCTCGCCGACCAGCACGTAATCCTCGCCCGGACGCGGCCGCCCCCAGAACTCGTGATACTGATGCTGCCGCAGCGTGATCGACCGCCCCGGGGTGAGGACGAGTTCCTCACCGGCCGGCACATTGAATACGTGCCCGTCCACGTTGACGGTGACAGGGAGATCGCGCTTCCCGCCGTCCTCGTCGGCGTTCCACAGCCGCAGGACCAGGTCGCCGCCGCCCCGGCAGATGATATCCTCCACCTTGTCCCAGTGGAAATGCGTGGGCGTCACCTGCTCATCGCCGCAGATGAGAATCTTCTCACAGTAAGGCTTGATCTGCGTCTCGTGTTTCACGTCTGCGTCCTTCGGGCTGCCGTTGCGGATTGTGAAAAGCAAAAGGCCGGTGCGCTCGTATTCGCCGAGGCCGAAGTCGGTGATGTCCCATCCGAGCATAGCGTCCCGAATCTCATCGTACTCGTGGCCCGCGCGCGCCCAGTCGTCCGGCGACCACTCCGCCCACACCGGCAGATGAAAGTTCATGCGCTTGAGGAAGCTCTTGCCTTCGCGCAGGATCTGATTGATCTCCGATCGCTTCATGGTCCGATGCCCTCCACGATATGCTGATGATGTCATCGACAGTGTTCGTCACCAGGCACCCGGTGGCCTCCTGAGAGCGTAACATCCTGACAGTCCCGCGTGCACCGGGCGGCAGTTGACTTCCGGTTGTAAGGCCGAGTCTAAGCTGCTATCATTGTCCTCCACGACGGCCGTCAACAAGCCGGGCGATCGACAACAATCTGCTTTCTTGACGAACCGACTGACGACTGTGGAGGTTGAGCCAGGTGAGTGAGACGACATACGGGATTGCGCTGGTGGGATGCGGGGTCATCGCCCCGACGCACGCAGAGGCCATCAAGCGGATTGACAATGCACAACTGCTGGCTGTCTGTGACCTCGATGAGGACGCGGCAAGAGCCTGCGCGACCGACTTTGAGGCCGAACCCTACACGGACCTCGAGGAGATGCTCGCGCGCGATGACATACACATCTGCAACATCCTTACCCCCAGCGGCTTGCACGCGAAGCTCGGCGTTCAGTGCGCCGATGCCGGAAAGCACGTGATATGCACAAAGCCGATCGACATCACGCTTGAGAACATTGACCGGCTGATCGAGGCCGGCGACCAGAATGACGTGAAGATCGCCGCCACGCATCAGAACCGTGGCTATCCGATCTACGAGAAGATCAAAGGCTACATCGACGAGGGCAAGTTCGGGAGACTGCTCTACGGCAACGCATTCGTCCCGTGGTTCCGGTCGGACGAGTACTATGCGCAGGGCTGGCAGGGCACGAAGGCCCTTGACGGGGGCGGCGCGCTGATCAACCAGTCGATCCACTACATCGATCTGCTCGTTTGGTTCATGGGCCAGGTCAACACCGTCTTCGGGTTTGCCGATGCTCTCGCACACGACATCGAGACTGAGGACCTGGGCTCGGCGGTGCTGAAGTTCGAGGACGGTACACACGGGCTGATCCAGGGAAGCACCTGCACGTACAACGGCATGCCCGCCCGAATCGAGGTCCACGGCACGAAGGGGAACGCGGTCGTGGTCGGCGACGACCTCGCGCTGTGGGACGTAGAGGGCGAAAACTTCTTCCAGGACGGCACCGCCGGGCAGAAGGGCGGCGCGGCCGAGCCGAAGGGCGGCATGCAGGAGAACGCGGTGGTCTCCCACGTCAAGCAGATCGGTGACGTGATTGAGGCGATCGAGGAGGACCGTGAGCCGCAGATCGGCGGCCACGAGGCCCGGCGGTCGGTGGAGGTCATCCTGTCGATCTACGCGGCGAGCGAGACAGGCAGGCCGGTCGTGCTGAACTGAGACAGAACGCGGAAAGCGTATCCTGCGCGAGAGCGCGACTGCGGGCGGCCTTGATCAGGCCGCCCGCTTCGATTCCGCGCCGATTTCGACGCGGTCAATCCGCCGGCAGCAGCCTGCGCTCGGGCGAGATCGAGAGGTAAGGGTGCACTGGCCCCTCGACGGCAAGGCCGATGTGCTGGACGTAGAAGCCGTCGGGTAGCTGCTCCGGTTCGCTGAGGATCACCCGGATCGGCTCGTTACCGGGCGGCAGGTCGAAGGTCTGCTCTTCGCCGGCAATCATCCTCGGCTCCGCGTCTCCAACCTGTGCCGTGATGGCCTGCGTTCGGCCGGTCCACACCGTCAGATCGGCGGCCGCCTCCGCGTCGGTGCGCGTGAGGTAGAAGGTGTTCGGCGACAGCGCCTCCACGAAGAAGAGCCTTCCACCGCGTCCGTCCTCACCGCGGGTCGGGAACGCGAAGTGTTCGTTGCGTATGTTGACCGCGTACCACGCCTGCCCGCCGGCGCCGCCGGTGATCCACAGCGCGTACGTGCCGGTCTCAGGCGCATCCACGCTGAATTCCTCTGTGCCGTCGGGTGAGACCGCCTCATTGCGCAGCACCTCGCCGTCAGGCCGCAGTAGCGCGTACTGCAGCGCCAGTGGTCTCGCCTGCCCTGCGAGGTGGCGCAGCCCCACGGTGATCTGCCCGCCCGCCTCCGCGTGGATGAGGAAGCGCTGCAACTCGCGGGACGGGATCCACGCGTCATCGCCTGAGCCGTCGCCCACCGGCGTAAGCTGCGGGATCGGCGCCTCGGATAGTGCGGCGATGTCCATCTGCGCCACCATCGGCTCCACCGGCTCGAAGGGAATCGACGGCTCCGCGCGCCCCGCGGCGATGTCGGCAAGCGCAGTCTCGTTTGCCTTAGCGTAGGCCTCCCAGCGCGCATCGGCTTCCGCGATCTCCTCGGCTGAAGCGTCCTCGCCCGGCAGCATCATCCCGATGTGCCAGTTGCAGTACCCGTCGGTCTCGCGCAGCGTGTGATAGGCGTGTATGCGGATGTCCTCAGGCCGGTAGCTGTCCGGGCGGAACCACAGGACGAAGCGGTTATGCGGGTTGAGCTGCTTGACCTCCTCCTGCTCGACGAGCAGGTCGTCGGTGAGCCCGCTGCCGTTGTACATGCCCCAGTTGTCAATGATGGCGGGCGCACGCTCGGTCCCGGCGTGCACGCAGAAGGGTCGCGTGATGCGATGCTTGTGCTTCGCCGGCATGATCGCGATCGAGAGGTCGGGATTGATCTCGTGGATCGCCTCACACCAGCGTTCGATCACCGCATCCCAGCGATCGAAGTACCACTCCACGTACTCCTCGGCGAGCCCCTGCGCCGCCACGAACTCTCCACGCTTGGCCGCGGGCAGTTCGGCGTCGAATCCGCGTTCGCCGGCGAAGTCCGACCAGGCGCTGTCGTTGTACGACGCGGGGGTGCCCATGAAGTGTTCGACGTCGATCCCGACAGCCGCGATCGGCATCTGAAGGCTGGCTCGCGCAAGCTCGAAGGTCTCCGAGGCGATATAACGCCACGCGTCATCTTCAGCAAGCGCGAAGCGATCCTCGACCACCTCGCCCGAGGCAATGATCAGCGGCTCGTACTCAGCGTGCTCAGGGTGGCGTTCGACATTCCGACCGTGGTGCGGATGATGGTAGGTGTATGCGACCAGCGCAATGTCACGCTCGGCGCAGGCGTCGGCGACGAACTGCACGCGCTCAAGCTGCTCCGGCTCCGTGAGATCGATGGCGCGGTCTCGGGCCCCCTGGAACTTCGCGTAGAATGCCGTGAAATCCGCTTCGGCGAGCGGATCGAGCATGCGCTCGACGACGGTCGCCCGCAGATCGCGCTCCGCATCGTTGGGCGCAATCCAGCCTGTGTACATTGAAGCGATCCTCTCAGGCAGCAGGTTTTCCGCCGAGGCGGTAGCTGCAAGGGCAACGCACAGTATGATCATGCAGGCGGTGGTGTGCTGGCACATAGCTCTGCTCCTCGTCTGCCGGGAATTGGCTATCGGGACTGAAGAGATCATTCCGCGCCGCTCTCCGTGTTCCCTTCATGTCGGCGAAGGGCACGGCCACCGGGAGGGGGAAATGTACATCTCAGGATAGACATCAGACACAAAGGAGGCGGCACGGGATGCTGCCGTGGATAATTGCCGCGACGCTGCTCGGCGCGGGCGGACCTGACGGTAAGATCGTGGTTGAGAGCGGGAATCTGCAGGCCACGATGGGCCAGGCGAACGCGTGGACGATCATGACGATGGAATGTGATGGGATGCCGGTGACCATCGACTCCGGTGGGCAGGGCGCGGTCGTGAACCCGCAGGATGTTGGCTGGACCGGGGGCGCGATGGGTGGGAACACCGAAGAGGTGCGGTCGCTGACGATCGACGGTGAAACTTGCGTCGCTGTCCCGGAGCAGCCGCTGACCGATGCGGTGACGATCGTCAAGGAGTCGATGCTTACGACCATCGAGCACAATTCGACGACGGTCTTCGCGGACGGCCTCATGCGGCAGACAAACGAGTTCGCATTCACGGAGGACACAAACCTCGGTGCGTTCTACCCGTTCATCTACTCGTTCTCCCCCGAGTTTACGCACTGGCTCGCCCTCCCGGCCGATGGTGAGGCGGAAGAGGGAGAGTTCATCGGCGACGGAGCACATCATATCAACGCGGAGATCCCGGCATTCGCACTTTACCATGCGGTGGAGAACCGGGGGATCGTGGTCTATCTGCAGGAATCGCCGGGCGGTGCGGTGACACTGTGGGACAGAGACAACCAGCGCAAGTTCTACGTCCGCGCGACAACCGGCACGATCGATGCCGGCAGCGAATTTGCGGGCACGATGCTGCTGACATGCTTCGACGGTGGCGATGACTGGCAGGCGGCGGCGGCGGGCGTGGCGGAAGGACTGCAGGAGGAGTATCCGATGCAGCAGGCCGAGGCCCAGCCGAACCGACTCTACGATGAGGGAGTCCCCGAGAGCGGCTTCATGACGGTGGAGACTGAGAATCTCACGGTGAAGTTTGAGGCGCAGAGCGCGTGGACGATCGATGACATTCACTGGGATGACTTCAGAGTCGCTGGACCCACCGGGCACTTCGGCACGGTGCTTATCCCCGGCGTGGAGGGTGGCAGGTGGATCGGCACCGGGCACTCCGAAGGCGGGCGTGAGATCGTGCACTCGCTGCGCTTCACCGCCGATGGCGATGATCGTCCCGTCGAGGTAGGTGCCACGCTGGAGGGCGATCAGTTCGAGCTTTTCAAAGAATCCACGATCCACAAGTTCGACGCCGAGCACACGATCACGATCAGTGACTCGGAGATCGTCCAGCGCGCGGTGCTGATGGCATCCGAGGCGCACGATCTCTTGCGCATGTACCTTTTCATGCACTGCATTGAGCCGGCAACGACTGCCTGGATCGCGGAACTGCCGGATGGCTCGCTCACCGAGGGAGCCTTCGATGCCGATGGCGGCTTCGAGTTGGAGCAGCCCGCGCGCTGGGCGGCGCAGTGGTTCCCCGAGCAGCAGTTGAGCGTGCTGCTCTACCTCACGCGCATCCCTCAGGCCGAGGGGGCGATGCTGCGGATGTGGGATCAGGAGCGCTATCACAAGTTCTACGTCCAGCACAACGACGGCACCTCCATCGCCGGGGATGAGGTGCTCGACTTCACACTGGTGTTCACGGTCGTTGAGGGCGAGACCGGCGACTGGTCGGCGACGAAGGCAGCCGCCGACACGCTGAAGGCGAAGTACCCGCCGGCCGACGCCGAGGAGGAGTGACGCGGAAGACATGAGTACACGCAGCAAGAACACCGCCGCAGTGCTCGGAGGGGGCGCAGGGGCGCGTGCCGCCGCCGCGGAGCTTGCGCTCGCCGGATGGAGCGTCCGGATGTGGGACCTGCCGGAGTTTCTTGAGGAGGTCGAGGACCTGCTGGGCGACCACCACCTGCAGGTGGACGGCCTCGCGGAAGCAACGGTTGAGCTTGAGACGGTCACTGATGACATCCGGGACGCCTGCGTCGGCGCATCATTGATTTTGATCGTCGCACAATCGGCCGGCCACCGCCCCATCGCGGAGGAACTCGCGCGCGCAGTGACCTCGGATCAGACGGTGGTCGTGATGCCCGGCGGGAGTGGCGGCGCGCTGGAGACAAGGCAGGTGGTCGTTGAAGAAGCCGAAGACGGCGATCTCCCCGTGATCGCCGAGACCGCCACGCTGCCTTTTGCGGCGCGCAGCCACGGGCCACGCGGCGTGACCATCCGCCATCGGGTCAAGCTGGTGAAGCTCGCGGCTCTTCCCGCGACTGAGACGAGGCGCACCGCGGAGACGCTTCGCCCGGTCTTCCCGGGAATTCGCGAGGCAGAGAGCGTGTTGGAGACGAGCCTGAGCAACGGGAATCCGGTCATCCACCCGGCGGTGATGCTGCTGAATGCCGCGTACATCGAGCGTGTCGATGAGCCCTGGGAATTCTACGAGGATGGCGTTACTCCGGCCGTTGCGCGGATGATCGAGGCGCTCGACGAAGAGCGACTCGCCCTCGGCGCGGCGATGGACGTCGAACTGCTGCCCGAGCCGGAGATGTCCGTTAGTCAGGGATACTCGCAGATCGCGGACTACCTCGTCGCATACCGCGACGGTCCGGGCTTCCAGCAGCTTGGCGGACCGGAGTCACTCGAGCATCGCTACCTCACCGAGGACATCGCCTACGCGATGGTGACATGGCTGGAGCTTGGCGAGGTCTTCGGCGTCGCACTGCCCACGATGGAGGCGGTCGTGCGCATCGCATCGGAGGTGCTTGACGAAGACTTTCGCGGGAACGCGGTTCGCGGCCTGAAGGCTCTCGGCCTCGCTGGGATGAGCGCCGAAGAGATCCTGCAATTCTGTCGCACAGGATAGCTGCTGGCCGACAGGCCGGCCACTCGCGTGTCGCTCTTGCGGTCTTTTGCGGAGGTCAATCATGCACCGAATGACGGTCGCCGTCATCATCGCGACGATCATTGCAGCACCGGGAGCGTGGGCGGAGTTGGAGATACTCGACAAGCCGCTGTGGGTGTTCCCGGGGCAGCCCTTCCGAATTGCGCTGGGCCAGCCCGCCGGGTCGGGGGAGCTGAGGGTCGAGTATCCGGACAGCGTCGAGATGTTCGACCGCTGGGATCAGGATGATCGCCAGCGCTTCTACTTCCGTGCGCTGGAGCCGGGCGACGCACCGATCGCGTTTTCCGGTGCGGGTGGCGAGTTGTCGATCAACGTCGAGGTGATCCCGTGGGGCGACGTCTACGAGCCCCGTGAGTACGAGAGCGTGGAGCTTCCGCGTCTGTGGCCGATGAGCGGTGAACTGGAGGCGCTCAAGCCCGGGCGCACCATGTACACCGACGGGGAGATCGAGCAGATGCGCGCCGAGGGCGGCTCGCCTGGCCCGATCGCGCAGAAGTGGCTGGCGATGACCGACGAAGAGGTCTGGGAGATCATCCCGGGGCCGGCGATCCCGCGGACCTGCCTGATGGTACTCGGCAGCGTCGAGCCTGACCGGGGCGTCGGCAAGGGCTGTCCGGTCTGCGGCACTGATATCTACGAAGGGCGCAGCGGCTTTTACCCGTGGATCATGGACGCCGAGGAGCACCCGTGGAAGGTGAAGTGCCCCAACTGCGAGACGCTCTTCCCGTCGAACGACTGGCAGAGCGGCGACATGCACTCGGGCCCCTTCCCCGATGACGGCTGGGGCTGTGAGCCGGTCGAGCCGGTCTCGGGCGAAAGCGGGACGCCGTGGCGGTGGCCGTTTATCGCGTACTACCACCAGTGGCAGGCGTACATGGAGACACTGACACCCGGTATCATCCAGGCCGCGGAGGCGTACATCCGCACCGGCGATGAGCGCTACGCGCACAAGTGCGGGGTGGCGCTCGCCCGCTTTGCGCAGGCGCACCTCGACATGAGCGTAAACCTCAACCATCGCAAGCGCGTGAACCGTGACGGCGTCTACCGCGGCCCTGTCGGGGCGCCGATCAAGGACCGATTCACCGCACTGAGCGGCAGTTTCTCATACATTCAGCCGAACTGGGACACGCCGCGCATGGAAAACGCCATGCGGGCGTACGACCTGATCTTCGACCACATCACCGAGGACGAGGAACTCATCGCATTCGTCCGCGATCAGTATCATCCGGAGATTGAGTCGGCGGAGGATCTCCATCGCTTCCTGCACGCCGGAATCGTGCGGACCTGCGCGCAATACGGGATCGACAACGCGGTTTCGCGCAACTGGCCGATGCAGGAGCGGATGGTGGCGACGATGGCGCTGGGCCTCGGACAGCCGCAGGCGATGGAGTTGGTTGATCATTTGCTCAACGGCCCGCCCGGATTGCGTTACTCGCTGACAAACGAGTATCTCAAGGACGGCGCGGGCCACGAGACCGGCGGATACAACCGCATTCAGGTGAATTACATGGCCGGTCTCGCGGATGTGTTCAGCCGGCTCGAGGACCGCATGCCCGAGGCATATCAGCCCCCCGAGTTCATCTCACTTGCCGGGGACCCAAAGTTCCCGCAGATCTTTGACTTTCATCTCAGGACGTCCCTGATCGGACGCCTCACAGACGAGACCGGCGACGCAGGCCATCCCAGCACTGACCCCGCCGCCCCGCGACAGGGCAAGCCGCTCAACGAGGCCGACTTCGCGAAGGCGTTCGAGTGGACCGGCGTCGAGCGCTTTGCGCAGGCCGCGTGGGGACCGGGTGGCAGCGTCCCGGACGTCATCACCGATCCCCAGATCGCCGCGAGAATCGAGCGCATCGGCCGCGAGAGAGGCTGGCAGATCGATCTGCCGAGCAACGTCCTCGATGGCTACGGCCACGCGATCCTGCGCTCCGGCGAGGGCGAACGCCAGCGCGCGCTGTGGATGCGCTACGGCGTGGCGGTCCAGCACAAGCACAATGATATGCTGACGATCGGGCTCGCGGCGCTCAAGCGCAACCTGCTGCCGGAACTTGGCTACCCCGTTGGCTGGACCTACGCGGGCGCGTGGGAGAAGAACTGGGGCACGCACTACGGCACACACATCACAGGCGTGAGCACCGGGTCCTTCCCCATCGGCTCGGTCGAGACTTTCGCGGCAAGCACTCCCGCACAGTACGCCCGGTCGCGTACGCAGGTTCACACCGGCGCCGATCCGCGGCCTTTGCGCGAGCGCGCCATCGCGCTTGTGGATATCGACGGAAAGGACTTCTACGCGATCAGTATCGAGCGCGTCTCGGGTGGCGCGCAGCACACCCGCTCATTCCACGGACCGAGCGGACCGGCCGCGGTCACCGGCGCAGATCTTCAGCCCCAGGGAGGCGGCACCGTCGCGGGCCTCGATGTGCCCTGGCGCGACACCTCGTATGCGCCCGGTGGCGACGGCGAACTGGTCTCACTGGCGTTCATGTCCGATCCGATGATCGGCGAGGTCTCCGGTCCGCTGCAGGCGCGCTTTGAGCTTGAGGGACAGGACGACGTCTTCGTACATACCACGCACTTCGCCCCCGCTGACTGCCGCCTCTGGACGGCGGAGTGCACGGCGCCCGGCGGTCGGGGCAGCTACGACGCGACCTGGCTGGTGATGCAGCGTTCGGGCGAGGAGCCGCTCGCCAGCCAGTTCGCGACAGTGATCGAGGCGTACGAGGGCGCCCGTCGCGTACATTCGGTGACGCCGCTTCAAGTCACCGGCGGCACGGAGGGTGATTTCGCGCCCCTGGCCCTGCGCATCGAAGGGGAGGGCTTCGTGGATACGCTTATCATCCAGCCCCCGCCGGGCGCTACGTGCACCGTCGAGGGCGGTCTGACCAGCGATGCTGAGTTCGCGCTCTGGCGCGAGAGCGACGGGGAGATGGCCACCGCGGTACTGGTGCGGGGCACATC
>JBNJEK010000041.1:0-21329 GCA_051745855.1 Armatimonadota bacterium | reverse complement strand
CGACCACGTACCCGCGGTTCTCCAGGTCGAAATACACCTGCTGATCGACCGGGTATTCGGGCAGGTAGCCGAACTGCCGGTTCTCATGCGCCCACGGCTCCAGCACGAGAGGAAGGTCGAGCGGCTCACCGACGGGCGATTCGCCGCCGATCGCGGTAAGTGTCGCGTAGGTGGTGAATTCAGGCGCCTCAGCGGGCGTGGCACGGACGTGGCAGACGCGCTGCTCGCCATCGGCGGGCGCCTCGAATGTCACCGTGACCTCGTCAAGCTGCTTGCCCTCAAGCGTCACACTCTCCTCCGAGAGCTCGGCCGGCCACGGGGCGCCGGGGAACTCAAGCTCCAGCGCCACGGTGCGCTCATTCGGCCCGTTGTTATGCACCGCGAACGTCATCTCCGCCTGCTCGCCGGGCGCGGCGTAGACGGTGCGGCGGTAGGGGCTGATGAGCCAGCGGTGCTCCAGCCACTGGAACCACGAGTCGGCGTCGGGCGTCCAGACGCAGTGGTTCGCGTAGAGGTCGCCACTCGCCCACCGCGTAAGACCGTCGATCTCCACGAACGCCTGCCCCCGCGGAAGATGCAGGCGCCACAAGTCGCCCCGACGATTTTCATCCGCCGGGATGGTGACCCGCGCGGACGCCTCGGCCTCATCCGGCACACCAAGACGCATGTATTCCCGGATTCCCGCAGCCTGCTCGGCCACCACCGGGATCTCCGCGACCTCCGCGCCGGTCTCGTCGTAAAGCGTCAGCGGCCCGCAATCCGCAGGCAGCGCCTCGACCTCGATCTCAAACTCGCCCGCGCGCGGGAGAAAGTTGATATCCGCGGGGCGGTCGGGGTCGGTCAGCACGATCGGCTCGCGGTGCCGCTCGTCACGGTGTCCGCGCGACGTCTCGATCACCCACGACTCCGCGTTCGTGTTGAACGACCACTCGATGTTGGTGCCGTGACGGTCGCCTTTTACGCTGAGCATCACCCCGTAGATCCCGGGCCGGTCCACCTGCGCGGTGAGCGTCTCGCTCTGCAGCGGCCCGCGCGTCTCTCCGCCGCCAGTTGACGGCAGCACTACCTCTTCGAGCACCTCACGATCGGGCCCGAAGAAGATGACGCGAAGATCGGTGCCCCTCGCGCCCCGGACATTCAGATCGCGCTTGAAAAACTCGATCTCAAGCTCGCCCGGCTCCGCCAGCAGATACGCCCCGCCCGTCCCTGCGATGGCCCACGGCATCTGAGCATCCTCCTGTGCAAGCGTTTTGTGAACCGGAAGCACTGACAGCGTCCCGATCGCTACACACAGCATTACTCGACGAATACCCGTCTTCATGATCTGCCTCCCGGCATATGATAGCTTCTCAGCGACGTCTGCTCACCACGTCTGCCCCTCCTGCGACAGCGCCTCCGTCATCGTAAGGCCGTAAAGCTCGCGCGCCTGCAGATGCCGACTCGCCATCCCGTAGACGGGCAGGAAGGGCACGATGTGCTCGAAGCGCTCGTCCAGCGCCGCGAGCAGTTCGTCCGTCCGGCTCATGGCCTCCTGCTCGTTCGGCGCGTCAAGCACCAGCGTCCCGTTCGCCAGCGACCATCCGTTCCCCTCGGACGCATCGCCGATGCGCAGCACGATCGCGGGGCCGTCCACGGGGTGCTGCTGCGTCACTGTGACCGGCGCGGTCTCCTCATTGCTGACTTCATGCTCCGCGTAGTAGCGGAAGTAGCGATCGAAGTGTCCGATGATGCGGCGCTCGGCCCTTTCGTCGGGATGCGGCGCGACAATCGCAAACGCCATCTCGCCGTCGTCCGTGAGAAAGTCGAATGCGTCAAGCGCCGCGCGATCGAAGTCGAAGTGCTGCGAGACATACGTAACCTCAATGACGTTCTCGCCGCCACGGAGGGTCGTCGCCCCGTCGCAGAGGGCGCCGTTGAGCGTGACGCTTTGCACCTCGAAGCCGCGCCGCTCGGGGACCGCCAGCCTCACCTCGGTTGCCTCCGCCGCCGTCACATTCACCCGCGTCACGATCCGGTCGAGGTCTTCCTCCATCGACGCCTCGCACTCCACCGGCTCATCGGCGCTTATGCCCAGCACCGACCGGAGCATCGTCACACGGCGCAGCGGCAGGTCGAGCGACAGCCGGGTCGTGCGTCCCTCAAGGCTCTGCGCAAGCGACTCGCCCGGATGCTTCGCGCTCACGAAGACGCAGTCAACATCCCCGAGTGGCTCGTTGTGCACGGTCAACTCACCGGCAACCGGCTCCTCCGCCGGATTGCCGATCGCGATGTGCGTCCCCGCGCCCGCGCCGTAGCGTCCCATCCACAGCGTTTCATCTCCCGCGTGCTCGACGGGACAGACCGGCTGCCACCCGGCGCGCATCGCCTCCCGCAGCAGCGGGAAGGCGCGCTGCAGCTTGTCCATCCCGGGGATGTAATTGTACCCGGGGAACATGCCCCACTCGAAGCTCTTGAGCGTCACGTAGTCGGCCATCTTCGCCCAGACGTCCAGAAAGTCCGCGCGCGGCATCCCGTCCGTGTCCTGCAGCACATCCCGCAGCTCGTAGCCCTTCCAGATGACGCCGGGCTTGCCGCCCAGCGCCATGCACATCATCTCCCACTTGTGCCGCTGGGGGCCGGTCAGCGTCAACTCCATCAACGCGCCATCGACATGCCAGCTTGTGAAGCTCGAGGGTCCGCCCACGATCAGTCCGCGCGCGAGGGGCGCGTCGCTCCAGTCCAGTCCTCGGATATGCTCCATCTGCTGGACCATTGAGATGCCGAGGTCGAAGAATACCCCGTCTTCATCCCACGAGCGCCCGGCCAGCGGCTGCTGCACCGCGTCGGAGTAATTGCGCTGCCCTGCAATGCAGACATCGAACGCAAAGCCGATGATGTCGAGATTCTCCGCGGTCAGTCGGTAATCTTCATTGAGACGGTCGCCGTAGGAAGTGCCCGTGGGCTGGACGAGCAACTCGTCATCGTAGCCGGTGACCCACGCGCTCAACTCGGTCTTCATGTTGTCATTGACCACCAGCGAATCCGCGAATTCCTCCTCAGCCAGTTGCTCCTCAACCCAGATGCCGGCCGGAGTGTAAAAGAGGCTCCCGGTGTCATAGCCGTACTCGGCGAAGAACGCCTCCCGCTCCTCGCGGAACTGCTCGGCGCTGATCTCCCCCATGTCGTAGCTGCCGTCAAGCATTCCTCGGATCCGCTCGCTGAAAGGTTTTGCCAGCGGCTCGTAATCCCACTCATCCTCGCGACACCAGAAGTCGCCAGACCGCTTGAAGGGCGCGTAACACCACTCCCACGTGCAGCCGAGGCGCCGCAACTCCTCGCGATCGATCCCCTGCCACCACGCGTGATACTGCGCCGACGTGCCCCAGATCGCATCCGGAGCGGCCTCATCGACGGTCGCGTACTCCGGGAACGCGTCATGATAGGCCTGCCACACCGCCCGCGGGAAGCCCCACCGCACATCCTCGGTCCGCCCGACGATGAGCCCGAACTGTTCCTCGCGGCCCGCATCGACGACCGTGCGCACATGAAAGCGGAACTCCGATTGCCCGTCGGGCGCGTAGTCGAAGGTCGGTTCGGCGAAGGAGATCAGCGTGTCCGGCGTGATGCCCATGAAGGTCGCGGCGGTCTCATCGCCGACCGCCGAGAGCGGCCACGCGCCGCGCGGGCGCGGCTCATCAGTCTCCTGCGAGCCCTCGATCGGCCTCACCGCACTGAAGCCGCCATCCCAGTAGCGCGCGCTTTCCGGATCGAGATCCGGCGTCGTCAGTGTCGAGAACTCCAGCAACCTCCGCTGATCGCCCTCGTTCGCGACCATCACGCCGAGCGCGATCATTCCGTCAATGAGCGAACTCTGCTCGATCGTGATGGCAAGGCCACCGGCGGCGGTTCCGCGCCATGTCCGCCCGTTGCGCTCCCACTCCACCGCCAGACCCGGTCGCTCCGACTCGATGATCTCGAATGAGAATGTAAGTTCTTCCGTCACGATCTGCGTCTGTGCGAATCCCGGCGTGCCAAGTACGCAAAGCGCGAGCATCGATCGAATAATGAGGTGTCGCATGGGTGCCTCCGTGTGTTGCGTCGGTCTCAGTAGCGCGGCACGTCCGAGATGCGCAGCTCGTCGATCAGCGCCTCGGCGACGTTCACGCCGCGCTCGTGGGCGCCGATCGCGATGCGGGTGTCCGGAGCGGGCATCCCGTCCGTCACCGCCGGCTTCTCGGCAACCACTTCCCCGTCGATCACGAGCGCGTAGGTGTCCTCGTCCCACTGCATCCCGATGTGATGCCACTGTCCGTCCCACTCGTAGGGGTAGGGTGCGGTGAGCGTGACCTCGCCGCCATCGGGGCTCCTGACGATGAGCTGCAGTGTCCGCTCCTCGGCGGGGCGCAGTGCGAGGATCACGTAGCCCGACGCGTAGTACACGCCCGACTCCCAGGTCAGCACCCGGCGGAAGTGCTCCGGCTCAACAACGTCTTCGAAGTTGACGAACATCTCGACACAACCGGAGGCCGGGGAGATATTGTCACGCGCGTAGGTGACCGGCACGAAGAGCGGGAAGTTCGCGATATCCTCCACGCTGATCTCCGGGGTCATCCAGCCCTTCGCCGCCTGGATCGCGTTGTCGAAGAGGCCGTCGGCAAGTCGCGCGCGCCCCTCGGCCCGCGGGTCCTCGACGGCGCGATCCCCGTCAATGCCATCGTCGTAATGCGCCAGCAGCAGGGTGTGCTCATCAAACTGCAGCGGCCCGAGCGTCTCAGGCCCGGCCGCGGCAGAAACGGTCGTCATCCCCAGCAACGCAAGCGCCAGAAGTTTTTTCGATACCATCTGCCATCTCCTCATGGAGCATCGGGCGCGGCCTCAGGGGTCCCAGAGCAGTTCGGTGGACTCCGTCGATTCGGGCCGCAGCCACTTCGCGTGTCCATCGGCGAATGCGTAGTTGGAGCCGCCCCCATGTCGGCGGGTCGCCACTCTGGCGAGCCCGTCCTGCGCGTAGCGCACGCCGTGGGTGCAGTAGCGCTCCCCGTTGAGTTCGCAGAAAAGCACGGTGCCGATCGGGTCATCGAGGTGATCAAGCCGCAATGATGAGCCCGCATATCCTCCGACCTCAGCCAGTTCGAGGTTGATGCCGTAGCTATGCGGGAGGCACACGACTCCGGGAAGTTCCCGTGGGTACTCATCCGTCGGGCACACCAGCAGTCCGCGATTGTTCACGTACGCCTGGATGGTCGCGTCCCAGCAGACCCGCTTGCCGTTGCCATCAGAGAGCATCGCGGGTACGATCACGTCATCGTAGTCATCCGCGTACAGGCGGGCCGCCAGCCCGAGATTGCGCATGTTGCTGACGCATGACAGGCTCTCCGCCCTCCCCACCGCGGTCTCGAAGACCGGGAAGAGCATGGCCGAAAGCAGCAGGATGATCGCGACGACGACCATCATCTCGACGAGAGTAAAGGCCGACCGCGGCGCCCCCCATTCCCCCTTCGACCAGGACGGGCCCGGCGCGCGGCCGCGAGCATGCTCCACGATCCGCTTCCCTCCAGAACGGGTCGGTGAACCGCCGACGGCGGCCTGCATGTTTCCCCGCAGGGCAATCGATCTCCTTCACCGTGCTCTACGTTTGTCCCCAGCGCCCTCGATGCGGAAAAATCCTGGCGGCGGGAACATACCGCCTGCACCGAAGCGTTACACCCGATGGAGTTCGGATGCGATCGTTCACGGGGAGCATGCCCATCGAACGTTCAACCATGGCGCGCGGACCGCGCCTGGGAGGTGGCGGACATAGCTCTTGCCATTCGTACTGAGAACCTGACCAAGATCTACGACGTCGGGTGGGGTCGCCAGAACATCGGTATCCAGGACCTCACTCTGAGTGTCGAAGAGGGGCAGATCTTCGGCCTCGTCGGGCCGAACGGCTCAGGGAAGACAACCACGCTCAAGCTCCTGCTCGGGCTGATCTTCCCGACCGAGGGGACCGCCGAGGTGCTTGGAGAGCCACTTGGCAGCCCCAACTACAAGGCGCGGATCGGCTATCTGCCCGAGGGCCCCTACTTCTATGAGCACCTCAACGCCCCGGAGTTGCTGAAGATGTACGGCAGCCTCTTCGGTCTGGGCGGCCCATCCCTCGACAAGCGCATCCAGGAGTTGCTCGAACTCGTGGACATGTGGGAGCGGCGGGACTACCGCGTCGCCAACTACTCACGCGGCATGCGACAGCGCGTGGGCGTCGCCCAGGCGCTGATCAATGACCCCGACCTGTTGTTCTTCGACGAACCGACCGCCGGACTTGACCCGATCGGCGCGAAGGACATCCGCGAGGTTATCCTCGAGCTGCGCAACAGGGGCAAGACCGTCTTCCTCTGCTCGCACCTGCTCAAGGAGATGGAGCCGATCTGCGACAACATTGCGATCCTCGCGGGCGCACGACTTATCACACGCGGCCGGGTTGAGGACCTGCTCGAGAGCGACGAGGCGAACTACCGCGTTGAGGCGCGTGACATCTCGGAAGACACCCTCGCCGACCTGACGGAGCACGCGCAGGACATCGTCTGGCTCGACGAGACCTGCCGGGCGCGCTTCAACGACCGCCAGCAGGCTTTCGACGCCGCAAAGATGCTCGAGGACGCCGGCGCCCACCTGCTGACCGTGGGGCCCGACCGACGCACACTGGAGGAAGTGTTCATCGAAACCGTTGGAGAGGAGCACCGCGATGCGACCGATCTTCCGAGTGGCTAAGGCCACCTATCACGAGGGCTGGCGGAAGCGATTCCTCAACGGGATCCTCGTCTTTGCCATCCTGATAATCGGCTCGTCCTGGGTATTCACGTACCTGCAGCCGGGGGCCGAGCTGAAGATGCTCACCGACGTTGGACTCGGCTCCATCCGCTTCTTTGGGATGCTCATCGCCGTCTTCCTGGGCACCAGGCTCATCCCCGATGAGATCGAGAAGCGCACGATCTACACGCTGCTGTCCAAGCCCGTCACGCGGACGCAGTTCCTGCTGGGTAAGTTCCTCGGCGGCCTCGGCACTGTCATCAGCAACGTGGCGCTGATGGGCGCGACCTTCTACGTGGTCTTCGCCATCAAGGCTCCACAGTTCGCCGTCGCCACTGAAGAGACCGGCGCGCAGTATTCCATGGAGTTCATGTACGGGAACATCGCGAAGGCCATCCTGCTCAGCTTCTTCGAGCTGGCCATCGTAATGGGCATCGCCGTCGTGGCCTCAGTCATCTTCTCGTGGATACTGGCGGCGATCTTCACATTCTTCGTGTACTTCGTCGGCCAGATGAGCGAGTTCTTCGGCAGCCTTGCCGACCCGGAGGCGGGCGCATCGCCGATCGCGCGCGCATTGCTCGGCACGATCTACCGGATCCTCCCGCACTTTGAGGTCTTCGATGTGCGCGAGGCGATCCTCACCGACGTCCCGGTGGTCTGGTACCCCTACATGGCGTCCACCATGGGGATGGCGGTCGTCTACTGCGGGATAGTGCTTGCGCTCGGGTACCTTTTCTTCAGTCAACGCGAGGTGTAGGAACAAAGAGCGCGGCCCGGTGAGCGCGAAACTCACCGGGCTCCAGTTTCGCCATACAGAGTGATATGATGAGCACAACAACGAACCGAATCATCGCGGTTGTACTGCTGGTGGGACTGCTCGCGGGCCTGCAGCCGCTCTATGAGCATCTCGGCACCGAGCGGCTTGTCCGAGGCTACGCAAGGCCCACCCAGGTCACCAAGATCCTCCAGTATGACGCTCCTGCCATGACGGGCGTGATCGTCGGCGCGATGCTCGGCGGCTTCCGCGAGGTCGCCGCATCGATGCTGTGGATGAAGACACACTCGATGTGGCACGAGGGGCGCGGCACCTACTGGGACTCACTTTACCTGATGCGCATGACCACGCTGCTTGACCCGCACTGGCTGGAGCCGTGGCGCATCACCGCCTGGCACTGCGCGTACAATCTCTACGTGGAGACCGATGACCCCGAGCAACAGGCGAAGATGCTTGAGCTTGGCGTGGATGTGCTCAAGGAGGGCATCTCCTGGAATCCGGACCGCTACGATCTCTACTTCGAACTGGGCTGGACGTACTTCGACAAGATTCGCGACTACGATGAGGCGGCCCGCTGGCTCGGCGCCGCCACCAAGTTCGAGCACCCGGAGTACATCGAGCGTCTGATCGCTCACGGCTACGAGCGCCTGCCCAACATGCCCGAGGCGCTGAAGTGGTACGACTACTGCCTCAAGCGCAGACCCAGCGACACCACGGCCAAGGGCGCCACGATCACCATCCGCGAGCGCTACCTTCCTGCCTGGCGACTCATGGAGCAGGAGCGCTACGATGAGGCGATCGAGGTGATCGACAACTACCTCACCATCAACCCCGGCAGCACCCTGGCTCTGCACATGAAGGGCCACATCTACGAGCACGCCGGAGACCTTGAGAACGCGCTGGAACAGTGGCGGCGTGCCGCCGAGACGGCGGCATTGAACCATCATGCCCGCACCAAGGTCGCGGAACTCAGTGACGCACTTGGACTGCCGGCTGCCGAGCATCCAAGCCACATCTTCAAGGAGCAGCAGCAACAACGCCAGATGGCGATCCAGCGCGACATCAACTGACGGAGCACCGTCGACACCTCCGCGAGATCGATCCGAACGGCTTCTCGCGGAGGTGTCTTTGTACGTGACAGCCGCAGGCAATCCAGGGGAACTGGACGACGGTGAGGTGATGGGAGGCGACCTTCAGATCAGCGTCCGGCGTTCCCCCAAATCACGACGCCCGGAGGCTTCGTCGGCCTCCGGGCGTCATGCTTTCCCTCCCTCACGTCGAGTGACTGTGTCAGTCACTGGATTTCGGCAGATAGGGTATCAGGCGCATCGCGAGGCTCGGCACCGGCATCGTCTGCAGCCAGACACGCCCCGGGCCGGTCACGTTCGCGAGGAACAGGCCCTCCCCACTCAGGAATATGTTCTTGATGCCCTCGACTCTCCCGATGTCGAAGTTGACCGTGGGATCCAGCATCGCGATATGCCCCGGATCGACCTTCAGGCTCTGCCCCGCCTCGAGGTTGTACTCAACGACCTCGCCGTCGATCTCGAAGAACGCCAGTCCCGGGCCGGTCACCTTCTGCATGAAGATGCCCTCGCCGCCAAAGAAAGCCGCGCCGAGACGCTTGTGAGTATGCATGTCAAGCTGGACGCTCGAGGCCGCGACCATGAACGCGTCGCGCTGGCAGATCAGGCTCTGCCCGGCCGCCAGGTCCTGCACGAGTACTTTGCCGGGAACCTCCGGCGTGAAGGTGATGAAGCCGGTGCCCGAGTTGCAGGTGTAGTCGGTCATGAAAAGCGACTCGCCGGAGATCTTGCGCTTCAGCGCGCCCATCAGGCCGCCCTTCATGTTCGTGTCCATGTCGATGTTGGCGGTCATCCACGCCATCCCGCCCGCCTCGGTGTACACCGACTCCCCCTGCTCCAGCGTGATCTCGACGCTCTGCATGACAGTTCCACGAATCGAGTATTCCATCTCATGCCCTCCTGGATACTTTGCTGTGACCGGCGTCTACGATGTCGAGATGAACCGCCCGAGACTCGCGGCGAGGTTCGGCAGCGGCATCGTCTGCAGCCAGACCCTTCCGGGGCCCGTGACATTCGCGAGGAAGAGGCCCTCACCGCCGAAGAGTACGTTGGTCACGCCCTTGATCCGAGTTATGTCGAAATCAACGGTTGGGTCCATGAGCGCGAGATGACCCGGATCGACCTTCAACGACTGTCCGGCCTCGAAGTCGTAATGCACCGTCTCGCCGGTGATCTCGAAGAATGCCGTGCCGGGACCGGTGACTTTCTGCAGGATGAAACCCTCGCCGCCGAACAGGCCCGCCCCGAGCTTCCGGTTTACGTGCATGTCCAGTCCCACGCTCGACTCGGCGCACATGAAGGCGTCGCGCTGGCAGATCATCGACTGCCCGGCCGCAAGATCAAGGGCGATGATCGTGCCGGGCGCCTCCAGCGTGAATGTCACGAAGCCCGAGTCCGCCTCGCAGGTGTAGGTGGTCATGAAGAGCGACTCTCCGGCCATCTTGCGCTTGAGGGCGCCCATCATCCCGCCCTTCATGTTCGTGTCCATGCCGATGTTGGCGCTCATCCACGCCATGCCGCCGGCCTCGGTGTACACCGACTCGCCCCTCTGCAGTGAGACCTCGACACTCTGCATGACCGTTCCGCGGATTTCATATTCCATCTATGACCCTCCACTTTCTCTGCGCGCGACCGCTCGGCCGGTACGTTCATCCGACTCTCGTGCCGCACTCCCGGCAGAACCTGCTGCCCGGATCGAGTTCCGCGCCGCAGTTGGCGCAGAACTTGGGCTTCGCGTCCTCCTCCGCCTCATCCTCCGACGGCTCGGCCGGCCGCATGAACGCGGACGCGGCGGCTCGCTCGGCCGCCGACGGCTCCTCACCGGGCTGATCTTCTTCGGCCGCGGGGCTCTCAGGGGGCTCTGCGGGCCGCATGAACTCCGAGGTGGCCGCCCGCTCGGCCGGCGTCTCAGGCGGCGGCGTGGGGCCGACGTCCTCCGCAGGCTGCGTGCCCTCGGGCGGGTCCGACGGTCGGGGCACACCGGCTCCGGCGCCCGGCGGGAGAGTAGCGCTGGTGCCGGCCTGCGATTCGCCTCCGCCGGTTGGCGTGGGCTGCGTGGGAGGCACCGGCTGTTCGGGGCCGCCTTCGCCGCCGCCAGGCCCGTGCCTGGGGGTAGTGACGCCACGGTAGATCATGAAGGCGACTGCCGCCACGACGATCGCGATGAGTATCCAGAAGGCCTTGATGAAGACCGTGACGATCGTCACTGAGACGACCGCGAAAACAAACGCGATGCCCGCGAACGCACATGACAGTTGTTCGCCAACAAGCGGTATGTACCCCACGAGCGTGGTCAGGGGGCCGAAGATCATCATGACGCCCATGAAGATGCAGAAGACCGCCCCGGCACGCATCACCCACTTGGTCGTGACGTACTCGGTTTTGAGGGTCTGCATCGTCTGCTGCTCGTTCTGCGTACTGACAACGAAGCTCTCGCCGCCCTGGATGCTGTCGTCGCTCATCTGACCGAGGACGATGACGGTCTTCGTGGCGTCCAGGACTTCGACGCTCTTGCGCTGGTCGCCGACCTCCGGGCTGCCGGGGTCAGTGCCGACGTGGAAATCAGTCTCGAACTTCTTCTTATACGCAGAGTAAACCTCTTCTTCGCCCACCGGATTGGCGCCATCGGGTCTGATCTCCACGCTGCCGATGGTGAATGAATCCACCCAGTCTGACGTCGAACTGGCCGTCTCCCAACTCCGGTCGATTTCACCCTCGGAGTCGCGCTCCTCCTCGTACTCCTCGATCAGCTTACGGTAGTAGAGCGCCTCCCCGTCCCACTCATCGATCGTCAGAAAGTCGCCCTGCGCCTGGCCCTGTATCTTGACCAGTTCGCCCTCCATCGCCCGCGCGGTGTCAGGCTGGGCCATGGTTACGCCCTCGAAGATTTTCCCGTGATTGACCAGCTTCGCCTCCGCGTGATAGGCGAGGTAGAATCCGACCGGAATGAGTACGATTCCGAGGATAATCCCAAAAACGGCGCCGCAGCCGCCTCCGCAGCCTTTGCTTGCCGCCCCGCCCCCACCACCGACATTGAAACTGAACCCAGCCATCGAAGTTCCTCCTGATTCTCGGGTGGACAGTCCGCCGAAATGGATGTTTCCTGCCGCGTGCGATAATTCCTGCATGCGTGAGTCTTTGTTCTTCCGTCCTGTTCATGGCGCATCTGCTGCAGGCCTTGAGGAGATTCCTGAACTTGTGCGAATGAACATCCTGCGCGCTCCGAGGTTGATAAGCGGGCCCTGATGTGGTAGGATGAACAGGAATATTGTCGATCGGCGCCAAACTGCATGGTCGCCGAGGCTGCCAGTGTGCGCGAGCCTCGGCGGCTCTTTCAATACCCCACCTCGGCCCATGTGGCGAGAGGAAATCAACTGATGGATTACAAGGACACGCTCAACCTCCACAAGACCGGCTTCCCCATGCGCGGCAACCTACCGGATCGGGAGCCGCAGATTCTCAATACCTGGGAGGAGATGGATATCTACCGTCGCGTCCGCGAATTGCGCGAGGGTGCCGACACATACATCCTCCACGACGGGCCTCCCTACGCGAACGGCAATATCCACCTTGGCCAGGCGCTCAACAAGATCCTCAAAGATATCACGGTCAAGTACAGGACGATGCGCGGCTTCGACTGCCCCTACGTCCCCGGATGGGACACACAGGGCCTGCCGACCGAGCAGAGCGTGCAGAAGAACAGGGGCATCATGCGCCACGAGGTATCGGTGCTTGAGTGGCGCGAGCTTTGCCGCGACCTCGCGCTCGGCTACGTGGACACCCAGCGCGAGCAGTTCAAGCGCATCGGCATCCGCGGCGACTGGGACAACCCCTACCTGACGCTCTCGCCGGAGTACCAGTCGAAGCAGATAGAGGCGTTCGGCAAGATCGCCCTCAACGGCCTGGTCTACCGCGCTCTACGGCCGGTCTACTGGTGCTACCACTGCGAGACCGCGCTGGCCGAGGATGAGATCGAATATGAGACCCGCACCTCACCGGCCGTCTATGTTGCGCTTGCGGTTACGGACAACTCGAAGCTGCCGATGGACAATCCGCCCGAGGGATCGGTCAGCTTCCTGATCTGGACGACGACTCCGTGGACGATTCCGGGCAACACCGCCATCGCGCTGGCAGAGGATGCCGAGTACGTGCTGGTGGACACCGGCGAGCGTATGCTGATACTCGCCGAAGAACTGCTGGACCGCTCGATGGCCGAATGCCGCGTCGAGAAGTACGAGGTCATCGCGCGCTTCAAGGGCGGCGAACTCGAGGGCCTCGTGGCGAAGCACCCGATGTACGACCGCGAATCGCCGGTCGTGCTGGCCGATTACGTCACGGTCGAGGACGGGACCGGCGCGGTGCACACCGCTCCGGGTCACGGTCTGGAGGACTACGAGACCGCACTGAACTACGACCTTGAGATCATCAGCCCGCTTGACGACCTCGGCCGCTACACCGACGAGGCCGGCGAGCAGCTTAAGGGCCTCGTGGCCGACCAGTCGAACGAGCAGGTCAAGGACGTGCTGCGCGAACTCGGAGCGCTGGTGGGCGAGGCCGAGGTCGAGCACGAGTATCCGCACTGCTGGCGTTGCCATCGGCCGGTGATCTACCGCGCCACGAAGCAGTGGTTCATGGACATCGAGAAGGTGCGCGACCGCGCGCTCGAGGAGATCGAGAACGTCCACTGGAACCCCGCGTGGGGCAAGAGCCGCATCGGCGGGATGATCGAGTCGCGCCCCGACTGGTGCATCTCGCGCCAGCGCACGTGGGGCGTGCCAATCCCGGTTTTCTACTGCGAGACGTGTGGCGAGAGGCTCATCACCGAGGAGACCATCAGCTATCTGAGCGAACTTGTGGCCGAGCATGGCGCAGACGTGTGGTGGGAGCGCGAGGCGGCTGATCTGCTGCCTGCGGGCACAACCTGCGCGGCCGAGGGCTGTGAGGGCACCACATTCACCAAGGAGCCGGACATCATGTCCGTGTGGGTGGACTCGGGCTGCTCGCATTACACAGTGCTGAGACAGAATCCGGAGCTTTCCTTCCCCGCCGACCTCTACCTTGAGGGCGACGATCAGTATCAGTGCTGGTTCCAGACGTCGCTGTGGGTGGCCGTCGCGCTCGGAGATCCGGCGCCCTACCGCACCGTCGTCGGCCACGGCTTCTTCGTCGATGAGACCGGCTCAAAGCTCTCCAAGAGCAAGGGCAATATCATCAGCCCCGCCGAGATCTACGAGGAATACGGCGCGGACGTGCTGCGCCTGTGGTTCACCTACGCCGACTTCCGCCAGAAGATGGCGCTCTCCGACGATATCTTCCAGCAGGTCGCCGACGCCTACCGCCGTGTGCGAAACACCGCGCGCTTCCTGCTGCAGAATCTGCAGGATTTCGACCCTGCCAGAGATGCGGTGGACAACGCCGATCTCGGGGAGATCGACCGGTGGGCGCTCGACCGGTTGCAGCGTCGCATCAGGTCCATCACCGATGCTTACGAGAATTGGAACCTTCACATTGTCTACCGCGAGATCCACGCGCTGTGCGATCAGGATCTGAGCGCTTTCTACATGAATGTGCTCAAGGACAGGCTTTACACCGATGTGCAGGATTCGCCCGAGCGGCGATCGGCTCAGACCGCGCTGTGGCACATTCTCGTCGCGCTGGCGAAGATGATGGCGCCGATCCTGACCTTCACCTCCGACGAACTCTGGCAGCACATGCGCGACGAGGTGGACGGCAGCCTCCCCGAAAGCGTGCAGCTTGCAGACTGGCCGGAGATCGACGAGGAACTGCTCGACGACGACCTCGCCGCGAAGTGGACGGACGTGCTCGAACTGCGCCGGCACGCGATGGCGGCGCTCGAGGAGGCCAAGGAGGCCGGCGAGGTGCCGAATCCACTGGAGGCCCGGCTTGATCTCTACGTCACCGACGCCGCCCGCCAGACCCTCGAGAGCGTTGAGGAAAACCTTGAGGCGCTCTTCATCGTCTCTGAAGTGCATCTGCACCACATTGAGGATGACGCCGACGACCTGGCGTCCCCGTCCGGAGTACGGGCGGAGGCGTCACTTGCGGGCGGTGACAAGTGCACACGCTGCTGGATGCGGGCGGAGAGCACCGGACTGAACAACGATCATCCCGAACTGTGCAGCCGTTGCGCGGAACGGGTAAATCGCATACTCAGCGGGTAATACAACCATCGCAGGCGGCGCAATCAGCCAGCAGAAAAGACGGCAACGGTCCCGCGGCAGCGGACGATGGAGTGCGGCCGGGAGACCGGAACCGGGGGGGGGGAAGCAGAATTCTCCGGTCTCAATGAAGGTGGCCTGACCAGCCGGGAGGAATTGAGCGCCCGGCTTCATCAATTCGCATCCGGAGGTCACGGACGGTGGCGCGTAAGCGGAAGCTGGATATCGAGAAGTACGAAGAGATACTCACGGAGGAGAGAGACCGCCTCGCGACCGACCTCAAGCGCATCGAGGACCGGGCCGCCGGTCGTGACCGCCTGCACTCCGTGCAGGCCGGTCAGGACTTCGATGAGCCCGGTGGCGATGCCGCCACGGAGACGGTCGAGCGGGCGCAGTCGATGGCGGTCGGCGCATCTCTTCGCGAGCAACTCGAAGAGGTGAACGCCGCCCTCGAGAAGATCGAGGAGGGCACCTACGGGATCTGCGACAGTTGTGGGAAGCAGATCACGAAGAAGCGACTGGGAGTGCTCCCCTGGGCCACTTTGTGTAAGGAATGCCGATCAGGACTCTCGGGAATGTAGACGAACTCGCGGACGACACGCCCGGTGAGGACCGCTCGCCGGGCGGTCTGCCCGTGGGCGTCACTTACGCACTCGCGGCAGCCATCGTGGTGGTCGATCAGGCGGCGAAGCTCGCCGCAGTCCACTGGCTGCGCGCAGCGGAGTCGGTGCCTCTCACGTCGTGGCTGAGCCTTACCTGGGCCACCAACACCGGGGGCGCTTTCGGCGTGTTCGCTTCCAGCACGTGGCTGCTCGCGGCCGTTGCGGCGGTGGTCGTGGTCGCGCTGGCGCTGGCCGCCCCAAAGCTTGGCGGCAGCAGGCTGATGGGGGTCGCAATCGCCTCGGTGATGGGCGGCGCGGTCGGCAACCTCATCGACCGCGTGCGGGTCGGCTATGTGATCGACTACATCGACCTGCACTTCTGGCCCGTCTTCAACATCGCCGACATCGCCATCACGGTCGGCGCGGCCCTGCTGATCGTGGCAACGTTCCTGGGCCACCCACACCCCGCTGAACGCGGAGAGGATAGCGACTAACCCCAATGTGCCCCGTGTTGTTCTCAATTCCCGGCCCGCCCGCGTGGGTCGCAGTGCTCATCTGCCTCGTTCTCGGCGGCGGAGCCCTGCTGCTTGAAGTCCTCGAGCAGCACCGCCTCGGAACCTACCCCGCCACCGGCCGCCTGATCGCCATGCCGCTGCTCGGCATCGCGATCGGAGTGGCCGTCTCGCTCGCGCTGCACCAGTGGGGCCCTGTGGCCGTTCGCTCGTGGGGCACCATGCTGATGCTGGGCTTTGTCCTCGCGCTGCTCTGGGCCATCCATGACAGTCGCGATGATGACGAGATCGACGCGGACCTGCTCATCGACGTCACACTCGCGATCCTCATCGGCGCGGTCATCGGCTCGCGGCTGATGGCCGTCGCGCTGAACTGGAGCGACTTCGCCGGACAGCCTGCCGAGATCTTCAAAGTATGGGAGGGTGGCCTCAGCTTCCACGGAGGCCTGATCGGCGGGATCCTCGGCGCGGCGCTCTACATCTCGCGCCGTGAGGTGAGCTTCTTCCGCATCGCCGACTTCCTCGCCCCGTCGATCGCCATCGGCTACGCGGTCACTCGCGTCGGCTGCTTCCTCAACGGCTGCTGCCACGGAATCCCGAGCGACCTGCCGTGGGCCATCGGAATGCCGCACGCTGCAGGCGGCCTGGAAGTCGCCCGCCACCCGGCACAACTCTACGCGGCGGTCGGCAGTATGATCATATTCGGGCTCCTGCTGCTGGTGCGCAGGCATCTGCGGAGAAACGGGCATCTCTTCCTGACCTACCTCATCTTCTACTCCGCGATGCGCTTTGTGGTTGAATTCTTCCGCCGCGGCGCGTCGGCGGAGGTATTTGCGCCGATTCCAGCACTGACGGTCGCCCAGTTTGCCAGCATCTGCATCGCCCTGGCGGCCGGCCTTGTCATGCTCGCGACGCGGCAACCATCGCGGGAGCGGGCCGAGTAAGAACTTTAAAGAGGAGCGGGTTGCACGTGTCTCCCATGACTGACGATACCAACGCTGACGATCAGGTCACATTCGACTCGCTGGTGGCCGACCCGGAGGTCCGTGAGATGATCGCGGCCGCGGATCAGCAGATGGAGGCCATCGGATACACCGAACACGGAATGCGCCATGCGAAGATTATCGCCGAGAACGCGGGGATGATACTCGAGAACCTCGAGCGCTTTGACGCCCGCGAGGTCGAACTTGGTAAGATCGCCGGACTGCTGCATGACATCGGCAACCTGATCTCACGCGAGGGCCATGCGACGTCGAGCGCGCTGCTGGGTTACAATCTGCTCCGGGAGCGCGGGATGCCCATCCGTGAGGTGACGAAGGTCGCGGCGGCCATCGGCACTCATGATGAACTGGGCGTCACCGAACCCACCTCCGAGATCGGCGCGGCGGTGCTGATTGGCGACAAGGCGGACGTTGCGCGCGAGCGCGTCCGGAATCCGCACATGGCGGCATTCGACATCCACGACCGCATCAACTACGCCGCGCAGGAGACGAAACTCGAGATTTCGCCCGAGACGAAAACGATCAGCCTCGACCTGACGATCGACACCGAGATCGGTTCGGTCATGGAGTACTTCGAGATCTTCCTCTCACGGATGGTCATCAGCCGGAAGGCCGCGAGGATGCTCGGCTGTGACTTCAGGCTGATCATCAACGGCGTGCCGCTGCTGTGAAGCAAGCGCCGCCAACCATCTGCCGGGCAACTGAGGTGCAAGCAAAGTCATCACAATGACACGATCTGCAAAGATGATGCAGTGAATCCGCAGGTGGCGCCGGTCGGTGTGAAGAAGCTTACCTCGACAACATCTGATGTGAAGAGGTGAGAAAGATGAGGCGCGGATTTACGCTGATCGAACTGCTCGTCGTCATTGCGATCATTGCCATCCTGGCGGCGATCCTCTTCCCCGTCTTCGCTCGGGCCCGCGAGAAGGCCCGGCAGACGTCGTGTCTTAGCAATGTCAAGCAGCTTGCGCTTGGAGCGATGATGTACGTCCAGGACTACGACGAGACCTATCCGCCCTCGCTCTGCGCGCCGGTTCCGGGCACAAACCCGGTCCTGACCGCGCTCACGAGTTTCTCGGCGCACGATCAGATCTTCCCCTACGTGAACAATCTTCAGATCTACACATGCCCGTCTGGCCCGGGTGGATCACTGCATTCCGGCAACTACGGCTTCAACGAGGCCCTTTGCCGCGATCTCCGCACAGGCGGGACCGCCGTGAAGATGGCCAACGTCAGAGCGCCCGCCGACGTATTCTTCTTCATGGACTCCGGCCCCTACATGGTGAAGAAATACGATGTAACGCACCCGCGAGGCTCGTTCTGGTACCTCCCCGGTACATGGGACGAATCGCTCGACCCCGACGGTGTGGGCGTCGGCTCCCATCAACTTTCAGGCAGCAGTCGAAGCGACTACATGAGCGGACGGCACAATCTCGGCCTGAACATCGGCTTCGCCGACGGTCACGCCAAGTGGCTCTCGGGGCAGTACGTCCGCGGGAATCTCCATCACTGGGACCCGTGATCGGCGCGATTCGGTCGGCGATCATCTCGATTACTCGGCGCGGACATGACGGCCGCGCCGATGTCGTATCTTGCGCACCGTTCTGTCCCCCCCGGCACAACAGCCACGCCGAAGCAATGGATGAGACGACGCGCGGAGAGACCTCCCACGGCGGAGCACGCGGGCTGCGTATCCGATTCCTGAAGGCTCGTGCCGCGCTTGCACCTGTGAGCGACACCAGCAAGCCGTCTCAAGTTGACGCACTCCCCCCGGCCTGCTAAGATTGCTCCGTGAGATGATGCACACGATTCTCCACGAAACCAATGCGGGAGGCCATCCCCCATGCCCGAAGTATCACGCGAGGTCGTCAAACACGTCGCCACGCTGGCACGACTTGAGCTGAGCGACGAGGAGGTTGACCGCCTCCAGCACGAGATGGGCCGAATCCTCGAACACGCCGACAAGCTCCAGGAAGTCAACACCGACGAGATCGAGGGTACCTCGCACGTCATCCCGATGACGAACGTCTACCGCGAGGACGAGGTGGGCGAGTCGCTGAGGCCCGAAGAGGTCGTCGCCAACGCGCCCGACTCGGCCGAGGAGTTCTTCAAGGTCCCGCGGATCGTTGAGGAGTAACGCAAGGAACGACGTCCAGGCGAGGGCGCCTGGACTCCGGATTCTTCTCCACTTGTGAAAGACACGGAGGCAACACCGTGAAGCTGCATGAGTTGACAGCATACGAACTTGGCGAGCGCCTCACATCAGGCGAGGTCGCCGCCGTTGAGGTCACAGAAGCACACTTTGAGCGCATCGACGAGGTCGAAGGGAAGGTTGACGCGTTCCTCGCCCTGACCCGCGAGGGCGCGATGGAGCAGGCGAGGCAGGTGGATGACCTGCGCGCTGGTGGCGAGGACCCCGGACCGCTTGCGGGGGTGCCGATCGCCATCAAGGACGTGCTCTGCACACGCGGCGTCCCCACGACCTGCGGCTCGAAGATTCTCGATAACTTCCGCCCGCCCTACGACGCCACCGTCGTGCGCCGCTGCCGTGACGCGGGCATGCCGATGGTCGGCAAGACGAACATGGACGAGTTCGCGATGGGCTCCTCCACCGAGAACTCGGCGTACAAGGTCACGCGCAACCCGTGGGACCTCGACCGGGTCCCGGGTGGGTCGTCGGGCGGCTCGGCTGCTGCGGTTGCGGCCGGCGAGGCCCCGATCGCGCTTGGCTCGGACACCGGCGGCTCGATCCGCCAGCCTGCGTCGCTGTGTGGCCTCACCGGGCTCAAGCCGACGTACGGCCGCGTCTCGCGCTACGGCCTGATCGCCTACGCGTCCTCGCTGGACCAGCCGGGGCCGCTGACACGGAATGTCCGCGACTGCGCGCTGGCGATGAACGTGCTGGCCGGTCGAGACAAGCGAGACGCCACCTCCGCGGATATCCCCGTGCCGGATTACGTTAAGGCGCTGAGCGGCGATGTGTCGGATCTGCGCGCGGGCGTGCCGAAGGAACTCATGGGCGAGGGGATCGACCCTCAGGTCAAGTCAACGATCGAGGCGGCGATCGCCGAACTCGCCGATCTCGGGATGGAGATCGAAGAAGTCGAGATGCCGAACGTGGACTTCTCGCTGCCGGTCTACTATCTGATCGCGACCGCCGAGGCAGCGAGCAACCTCGCGCGCTTCGACGGCGTGCGCTACGGGCACCGGACGGAGGAGCCTGTCGAGGACGTCTACGACCTCTTCGCGAAGTCCCGCGGCGAGGGCTTCGGACCCGAGGTGCGCCTGAGAATCATGCTCGGGACGTTCGGCCTCAGCGCGGGCTACTACGACGCGTACTACCTGAAGGCGCAGAAGGTTCGCACGCTCATCAAGAATGACTTCGACGCGGCCTTCGAGGACCATGACGTGCTGCTCTCCCCCACGTCGCCGACCGTCGCGTTCGGCATCGGCGAGAAGGCCGACGATCCGCTGCAGATGAAGCTGGCGGATATCTGCACCATCCCGGTGAACCTCGCTGGCATCCCGGCGCTGAACGTGCCGTGCGGCTTCTCGGACGGCATGCCGGTGGGGCTGCAGATCATGGGTCGGCCCTTCGCCGAGGACACGATCATGCGCGTGGGAGACGCCTACCAGCAGGCGACGGACTGGCACACGAAGCGGGCGGAGTTGTAGGGGGCGGACCACAACCGACAGGGGGCGATGCCGGTGACCAACAGCACACGTCGTGTGCTCATTCCGAGCCACGCTGCCGGAGCCGATGCATTCCGGACGGCGCTGGGCCTGGCCATCAATGGCGCGAAGGCAGCTGAGGGCGAGTCCACAGGACTTCTGTTGCTGCCCAGTTGGAGGCAGCTTGAATTCGGGGTGATCCCTGACACCATCGGCGACTGCTACGCCAAGATACTCCGCCGCGGCGATCTTGTGCGGTACAACGGAGTGCTGCGCCTGATTGCGACCACTGAACAAGCGCAGCGCGGTGTTCCGAAAGGCGTCTTCGACATAGTCATCGTGCCATTTGCGAACTAGACACGCTTGCGATGGCTGAGGGCGCAGTGCCCGCACTGATCATTGCGTTCGAAGGAATCCACGAAGACGTCCGACTCTGGCAGAAGACTTGGGCCCCGCAAGTTCACGGCGAGACTGACAGCGCGCCGGTTGCTCTGATCGACAACCCGGTGTTGCTCGAGGGGCTCACAATGGTCTCGAATGATGCCACTCGGCGCTTCGGCTTGGCCGGAGACTACGAGAAGGCAACCGTCATTCAAATGCTTCAGGAACTGCACAAGGCCGGGGAGCTAACTGCGTCGGCAGAGGACGTCCAAGCCTGGGCAATGCGCGAGGGCTGGCAGCTAGGCCCGGCGAAGGAGTTGCGCGAGGCAATGGAGGGAGTGCGCGAGGGTAGGA
>JBNJEK010000040.1:0-21386 GCA_051745855.1 Armatimonadota bacterium | reverse complement strand
CGGGGCGACCACGTTGGCCGTGGGCGCGCGCGATGCCACTGTGACCGCGTGGTTGAATGGTGAGGAAACACTGGACGGAGGCGCGGGGGCCGCTGAACTGGATCTCGGTCCCGGGGTGAACCTGCTGGCGATGCACGCCGTAGCGGAGGGGGAGGCGCCATCCATCACGCCGACTATCAGCGCCTCAGGCCGCACGCTTCCCGTCAGGTGGCTGCAGCGCACCGACAACCCGCCCGGCGCGTGGACGGAGCAGTTCAGCACGGAGGGCTGGAACCTCGCGGAAGATGCGATCGCGTGGCCGGACGGCGCCGAGCAGCAGTGGCTGCTGTGCGCGATCTACCTCGGCGAGCCGAAGCCGCAGCTCTTCCCGAAGATGAGCACGTTCTACGTCCCGCGCGGCTCGCGGCAGCTCATGCGCCTCTACGCGCACATCCCCGAGGGCGTGCCGACTGAAGCGTACCGCATGGTGGTGGATGCGCCCTCCGCGCTCATCTACCGCGCGGTGGACGCCGGAGGCGGCGCGCCGCCCGTGGTCTCCGAGGCCGCAAGTTGGACCGACTCGGGGACGCCGATGACGCGCTATCACCTCGACTACGAGACGCTGCCGGGCGAGGGCATGGAGATCTCCCTGCGCTGGGCCGACGAGTCGAACACCACCATCACCTACGAGCCCAGTCTCGCCTCCGGTGGCACGCATGACTGGCGGCGCATGCAGATGACCGTGACGCCTCCGGACAACGCCACCAGCGTCCACCCGCTGATCATCAAGTGGCAGAATCGCGGAATCACCGGGACCTTCTGGGTGGACAACCTCGTCTTCCGGCGCGCCGACAGCGACGAGAACCTGCTGAAGATGGGCACCTTCGACGAGCCGGGATGGGGCAACCACTCCCGCCTCGCCCCTGAGGGCCCGGATGGCTCGATGTGCTGCAAGATCGTCTCGACGCCTGAGACCGCGGACCGCCAGCAGGCCCTGTGGGTGGACAAGGAGGAGGTCACGCCCGTTGAGCCGGGTGTCGAGTACGTGGTGGAGATGGACGTGAAGTGCGAGGAACTGGTCTCCCCCACCGCGAAGCCCGTCGTCGGCCTGCTCTTTGAGGCGCCTGAGGACCTCGATGAGGGCGCCCTTCCGCTCTACACCTCGATGCAGACCATGGGCGGCGCGGTCACCGGGATCTCGCGGCGCAGCACCGTGGAGGTGCTCTCTCCGCTGCGGGACGTGCGCCCCGCGGCCGCCCGCATCACGCCCTGCTACAACTCCAGCAACATCTCGGATCCGGCGGTCTTCGACACCTGGGCGGACAACACGTGGGCGTCGGGGATGACATGGATCTGGGGCAAGTCCGGCACACCGATCGCCCAGGCGCTGCTCCCGCGCGGCATGCAGGTCATCTACCACCTGCCCTGGCAGGGCTGGAACGCCGTCGGCACCGAGATGGGCGAATTCATCGAGGACCACCCGGACCTCCGCGCGATTGACTTCGACGGCGAACCCGAGAGGCATCGCTTCTGTCCCACCTGGTTCCTCTCCGACGATGCCGCCGACCTGCGGGGGATGTTCACCGACTGGGTGACGGCCTCGGTCAACGCCCAGGACTGCTCCAATGTGAACTGGGACCTCGAGCAGCCTGTCGTCGATCCGCCCACTTTCTGCACCTGCGAGCGCTGCATGGACGCCTTCCGCCTGCGCGAGGATGTGCCTGATGACGCGGAGATCACCCCCGGGATGCTCCTCGACGAGTACCGCGACCGCTGGGTGGACTTCCGCTGCCGCCAGAACGCCGAGGCCGCGGGGATCCTGCAGGAGGCCGTGCACTCGGTGGACCCGGAGCTTGAGTTCTCCGTCTACTCGGGCTACCAGTCCACGCGCACGCGCGAGCACTACGGCGTGGACTGGGCGCTGATGCAGCCGAACATCGACATGGCCATCGCCGGCTACGGGGGCTCTGAGGAGGCTGTGCGGGCGACGCTCGAGGCCATGGACGGGAAACCCTTCATGGGCGGGGAGATGTGGTACCTGTCATACCGCGACGACTCCCGCCCCACCCCCAACGTCAGCACGTGGCGCAACCGGCTCCTGCGCAAGTACGTGCAGAGCGGCTGCACCGGCGTGCTCATCTGGCACCTCGCCTCGATGGAGGGCGGCTCATTCCACGCCACCTCCGAGGCGACCGCGTTCATTGCCGAGCACGAGGACTGGCTGCGCGAGGAGCTTCGCGCCGATGAGAGGGTGACCGTCGAGGGCATTCCCACGAGCGACTGGGCGGCATTCGAGCGTGACGGCGAGCTCATGGTCATGCTGCTGAACTTCGCCGATGAGACCACGCCGATCACAATGACCGTCGGGGATGACACCCGGCAGATCGACATCGCGCCACACGGCTACGAGGCGCTTGTGATGCGGTGAGCCGCCGTTGCCATCCCGCCCGGGATGCAGTATCATGGGGCAAGCAAACAACCCGGCGCCACGGTCTCCCCGTGGCGCCCTTTCATGTCGAGGCCCCGGAGTCTACGCCCTCATGCAGTCCCGACTGATTCTGATGGTCTCGGTCATCGTCGGCTCGCTTGCCATCGGCTATGCCGCACGCAAGCTCCGCTGGCTGCCGACCGAACTGTCGCCGAGGATAACCCGCGCCGCAATGATCTGGATCCAGCCGCCGCTGCTGGCCCTGCTGATCTGGGGGCTGGAGGCGCCCGGCTGGCGCGTTGCGCTGCTCCCGGTCATGCTGGCGGTGCTCATCACCGTCATGTGGCCGATCGGCGCGCTGGGCGGCCGTCTGCTCGGACTCGACCGCCAGCGGGCGGGCGCATTCACCGTCTCCTGCATGTACTCCAACATGGGCCTGACCTACGGGGCGTTCGTGTGTTACATACTCCTCGGCGAGCAGGGAGCGGCGCTGGGGATGATCTGGTGCATCGCCTTCATGCCGATGTTTTACACACTCGGCTTCGTGGTCTCCCGTCGCTACGGGCATGACGGGCAGCGAGGTATCGGCGAAACGCTCCTTGACGTGATGCGTGAGCCCGAGAGCCGCAATCCGCTGCTCGGTCTCGCGCTGGGCGGGCTTCTCTACGCGCTGGCGCCGGCACGGCCGGAGGTCGGTGGCGCGATCGTGGACTTCCTGGTGCCCTTCTCAACGGGCATCTATCTCTTCGCCATCGGCCTGTCGCTACGCCTGACCTCCGTGGTGACGTACTGGCGAGAATCCGCGGCCATCGGCGCGGTGAAGTTCCTGGTGACCCCCGCGATCGGCCTCTCGCTGGCGTGGTTCGCCGGATACTGGGCGATGGAGGATCGTACGCTCCTGCAGGTGGTCTTCATCCAGTCCACCACCCCGACCGCCATCATGGGCCTGATCCTCGCGCAACTTTTCGACCTTGACGAGCAACTCGCGAATTCCGCCTGGCTGACGACGAACGTCGCCGCCATTGCGCTTGCACCGGTGGTGTTGTACATAGCGGCGGCTTTGTAACGCAGCTCTCTCACGTGGTGCGCGCTTCCACGGGGACCGAGGAGAAGCCCTTCCCGTGGCGCGGGCATCCTGCCCGCGGTCGTTGTGGTTGCCGTTGTGGAGGGGCCGCCCGTCCTCAGAACCTCACCAGCGACACGTCGTCGACCCAGTACGTCCCCTCACGATGGATGAACACCGTCACCGTGAAGCGCTTCGTGCCCGGGAGCGTCGCGAACACGTGGATGTGATCGGCCCACTGCCCGTCCGCCGCCTCCGCCGATGACCGCTCCCACGAATAATCCCTGCTCTCCGAGACCGCATCGCCGCTCGCATCGCGGAAGATGATCCGCGTTGTCGGCAGCTTCGCGGCGTTCGCGTTCTCCGGCGCCGGGCCGAGCGGGTCGGCGTAGTAGCGCATCGCCAGGCGGTAGCTCCCCGGCTCCACACTCGCCGGATAGTACGTGAAGCTCGCGTGCGAATCTTCGCCGACCGTCACCTTGATCGACTTCTCGCCCTCATGCGCGCGGTCATCCGCGATCTCCACCGCGTACTCCCCGCTGCCACCGACACGAAGCTCCTTCTCGATCTCCTGCCCGACCTCGTAGCGCTCCGCATCCCACCGGCGCAGCACATTCTCACCTGTTGGAGGCTCGCCGAAATTCAGGTCGGCGAACATCTCGGGCTGATGGAAGCCACCCAGTGTCGGCGAAAGCGCCTGGTATTCGTCACGATCTGCCGTCGAGCGACGGGTCCGGTGTGCGTTGAAGCGCCAACTGTCACCCTCGGCGACCGTCTCGACGCCGATCGCCTCCAGCGGCACCGCCATCTCAACTGTCCATCCGTCCTCGCCGATCTCGACCGCGCTCTCCCAGTCGGCCGACCAGTCGGCGTCAGACGTCTCCGCGTCCGGGTGGAAACCGTCCCAGGTGGATCCTCCCGCATTCACCGCGAACTGGTAGTAATTCGTGCCGTCTCCGCTCGGGTCAAGGATCAACTCCACGTTGTCCGTCTTGAAAAGCTCGGAACTGTCGTGACTCAACTGCTCAACTCTCAACGCCTCCATGTTCGGCTCGGAGCACTCGAAGACCACGTAGATCGCGTCATCATCAAAGACCATCGCCACGTTGGTGGGGGCCTGGGGCTCCTGCGCGCCCATGTTCTCGCGCATCTCGCCGCGCGGCGCGCTCTCCCACGCGGCATCATCGGCGACGCCGTCGATCGTCGGAGCCTGCTCCGCTCGCGGCGCATGGAGGCTCTCACGCGCGGCATCGCCGGCCAGCGTGAAGTACGCCGCGCTCGGGCGCAGCGGCGAGCGCGTGCGATCGTCGGTGGAGCGGATCCAGTCGCGGAAGTGCGGCGACCACGTGCTGCCGATGCGCTCAATGATCTCCTCGCGCCGGTCAATCGCCTCACGGACACGGGTACCAATCGACGGATCGGGGTCGCGCGACATCTCGAACTGCGCGATGCCCGCCAGCGCCCTCGCCGACGCCTCGGCGAACTCGAACTGGTCCAACACGCGCTGCACGCGGGCGCGAACGTCATCGGTCCCGGCGGTCGCCATCGCGGCCTCGAGTATGCCGCGCGCCTCATCGAGCACAGGCTGCCAGGCGTAGAGGAGCACGCCGTACATCTCGCTACTGCCGCCCCTGTCGAGGTAGTACTGCGCTTCGGTGCCCGGCTCGCCAGGATCGCGCGCCATCGCCCCGACCCAGCGGTCCTCGATCAGTTCGTGGTATCCGCGCACCTCGGCGGCGGCGGCGCCGTAGAGATCGGCGTAGTATTCGTCTTCGATCGCATCGGCATCAGCATCCGGGTCCCACAGCAGCTTCGCCAGCAGGTAGGGCCCCGGTCCGAGGACCTCCCAGGTCGGACCTATGTAAAGGTAGCCGCCCTGGTAGCCCATCTCGTCGATGTGCTTCATGTACTTCTTCGTATGTGAAACCACCGGTGCCGGGAAGCCGACCTGGCGGGAGCCGTGGTAGAAGATGTCGTACATGAACATGTAATCATGGACTTCGGCCCAGCCGTCGATCTTCTCGCGGTCCCGCGCCCAGAAGTCGGGCGTGCCGCCATGCCACGCAGAGTTGATCGCCAGTACCAGCGCGAGGTTCGGGTGCGGCTTCACCCGCTCGGGCGGCAGTGAGTAGTACGAGTAGACGTAGGCGCCGAGCGTCCGGTCGGGGAAGACCGCCGAGGTCTGCTCGGCGATCTGGTTGTAAAAGGTCATCATGCGGTCGGCCATCAGCGGCTTGCCCGCCCGGCCGCTGTCCTCGGGCCACATGCCGGGGTCGAGCGCGGTGCACTCGTCGCACTGACAGAATCCGCTGCCGTCGTTCGGCGACACCGAGCACATGGTCCGGCCGTCATACTGCTCGAAGTAGTCGATGCAGCTTTGCGCGAAGACGTTGATGACCTCGGGGTTGGTGGTGCAGACCTGCCCGCCGTGGCGGCTCATGTAGTAGCGCGTCACGCGCCTGCCGTCCACAAGAGCGTAGTACTCCGGATGCTCGTCGGCGTACTCGTCGATCGGCATGTGCCGGAAGAAAGCGTGCGAGTGATACGTCGAGGTGCTCTTGCCGAGGCGGTTGCGCCGCCCCCACATCCCGCTGGCGACCTGCTCGCCATCCACCTGCGGGCCGTAGGGCAGCGTGCGGTAGATGAACCGGGGCGCCTCATCATAGTTCAGCGCGGGGACCGTCAGTTCATCAAGCTCAGGCACGATCGTTCCGAGATCATCATGCCAGTACCAGCGAACCCCCACGCGGGTCTCGAGGAAGTCGTAGACCGCATTCATCGTGCCGCACTGGGTGGGCTTCGTGGTGGCGGGGATCTCGTCCGGGTGGATGCCGTCATCCATCCCCACGAGCACCAGGTCCTCTCCGAGCGTGCGGATCGCGAACGCCTCCCGCTCCAACGCGGCGACGTCCACACCGGCGGCCGCGGGCAGCGCCGCCTCGCCGACAAAGATGTGCTTGAGGTCCGGATCGGCGTCGGCTGCGATCGGCAGTTCGACGCCCGTGGCCTCCGCGAGCCACGTCTGCAGTTCATCGGCCGCCATCCGCGCGACTCGGCTCGGCCCCTCGCCAAGGACGATCTGATAGTCGCTCTGTCCGTTTGCCACGAGGGTAAGCTCCTGCGCCCCGGCGCAGACGGTCATTGTTGTCAGCATTGCGATGAGGAACATTCTCAGCTTCATGATGGCCTCCGGGCGGCGGCGTCATACGCGTGGGAGCATTTCCACGTATTCCCGCCCGGGTCCTGCACAACTGCTGCACCAGGACTGCCATCCCGCCAGTCACGACGTGCGGAGGAGGGCCTCCGCACCACGGAACGAAGGCGAAGCCTGGATGTAATTGCCGTCGCTGCCGTTACGTGGCACGGGCGTCCCGCCCGTGCGTTGTTCGGCTATCCAAGGCCCGGCGATCTCCGACTTCGAACGACCAACGGGCGAGACGCCCGTTGCACGAGACGGCTTCCGTGGCTTTCGTTGCTGCCTTAAGTTATAATGCGCGCGTGATGACTTTGAGGAAGGAGACAGATGAGATGCCTGATGCAGGATGGACGCATGTTGATGACGCAGAGCCGCAGACCTACGATGACCGCCGCTCCGCCGACCTGATCGGCACCGACGAGATCCCCACCACCTCCGGCTTCAACGTCGGCGTGGCGTGGTACACCGCCGAGGAGTTCGGCGAGCCGCAGGTGCATGACGACCAGGAGGCCGTCTACGTGGTCTCCGGCAAAGGCGAACTTCGCGTCGGCGACGATGTTGTCACGCTGACGCCCGGAACCGCCGTCTACGTCCCGCCCGGCACCGCCCACGGCGCCCGCCGCACCACCGATGACCCGGTCGTGGTGGTGTACACCCACGGCGCGGTCTGAGCGCCCAACCCACCATGAGCACCTCTGACGAGGATCGCTTTGAATCGAGGACGCCGCAGTCCGAGATGCGAACCACCTCCGCGATCGGCCTGATCGGGGGGAGTTCGTACATCGGCCTGGTGCTCAGCCTCGTGCGCTCGATCTTCGTCATGCGCCTGATCGGACCGCGCGGCCGGGGAATCCAGCGACTCGCCGGCATCTGGAAGGGCTACCTGAGCAACGTCTCGATGCCGTGGCGCAGCGGTCTGAGCAAGGATCTGCCGATCAGTATCGGGGCCGGCGACTGCGAGCGGGCCGCCGAGGTCGAGGATGCCGGCTTCTTCGCCACCGCCGCTTTCACATCACTCGCCGCCCTCGGCATGGTCCTTTACGCGATCTTCGTCTCCCCTGCCAGTTGGGAGCATCGTGTGGCCTTCGCCATCGGTGGAGGCCTGCTGCTCGCGGATGACATGACGTCGCTTTACTGGGCGACGCTGCGCTCGTGGGGCCGCTTCCACCTGCTGGCGCTGGGTGAGATCGTTCGGGCTGTCGCGCAACTGGTGCTGATGATCGCCGGAGCGTGGCTCCTCGACGTGACCGGCGTAATGCTCGGATGGCTCGCGGCGGGTCTGCTGGTGCTGGCCTACCTCGACGTGGCCTCGCGCATCGGCGTGCGCATCAGGGTGGACTGGCGGCAGGTCTGGAGCCTTCTGCGCATCGGCCTGCCGGTCGCGATCATCTCATTCGCAGACGTGCTGCTACGCACCGTGGACGGGGTGGTGCTCGAGCGTTACTACGGCGCCGAACGTTTCGGGCTTTACACCCTCGCGATGCAGATGGCGACCTACCTTTTCAACCTGCCACAGGCTGCCGGCTTCGTCATCTGGCCGAAGGTCCTGCAGTCCTACGGAGGCGACGACACCGCGCAGAAGCGCCGCCGCGTGCTGCTTCCGACAGTCGGGCTTGCCGCCGCGATGCCCGTGATCGGCGGGATGGCGTGGATCATGCTCCCGTCGCTTGTGGAGGCCCTTGTGCCGGAGTTCCTGCCGGCCGTTCCGGCGGCGCAGATACTCAGCCTCGGCGCAGTACTCCTCGCGCTTCCGATGGCCACCAACGCGGCACTGGTGGCCAACGATCGCGAGCACATCGTCATCGGGGCGAAGGCAATCGGAGCGCTCGTCGCCGGGGGCGGCACGTGGTACATCGTCACCACCGGCGGCTCCCTCCGGGCAGTGGCGGCGATGGCGTGCGCCGGCTTCGGCGCGGCGGCGCTGCTCTCGCTGTGGGTCAAGCTCAGCGAGTTTGAGCCGCGGCGACACCAGCGCCTCGGCGAAGTCGCGCTCGCACTCGCCCCGACGCTCTGGGTGCTCGGCTGTCTCTGGCTGGTCGAGTGGCTCGTGCGGCTCGCCGGGCTCAGTCTCGGCACATTCAGCGGCGCGATTCCCGCCCTGCTGGCGTTCCTGATACTCAGCTTCCCGTGCCTGATCTACGCCCATCGGCGGACGGGCGTGGGCGACGACATCCGCCGCATCATCCGCAACCGTCTCGGACGCTGACCGACTGGAGGAAGACGATGAAGAAGCAAACGCTGGAACTGCTCCGCGAACTCACTGAGGTCAACGGCGTCCCCGGCTTTGAGCGCCGCGTCGGCGCCATCATGCGCGAGCGCCTTGAGGGCGTGGCTGAGTGTTGCACCGACAACCTCGGCAGCCTGATCGCGCGTCTCGAGGGCGCATCCGACCGCCCACGCATAATGCTCGCCGGCCACATGGATGAGATCGGATTCATGGTCAAGCTCGTCACCGAGGAGGGCTTCGTGCAGTTCGCCGCGCTCGGCGGCTGGTGGGACCAGGTGCTGCTGGCCCAGCGCGTCACCATCGAGACTTCGAAGGGCCCGGTCACGGGTGTGATCGGCTCAAAGCCCCCACACCTGCTGCCCGAGGATGAGCGCAACAAGGTCGTCAAGCGGCAGAAGATGTTCATCGACGTGGGCGCGGAGGACCGCGAGGAGGCCACCGAGAACTTCGGTATCCGCCCCGGCGACCCGATCGTTCCCGTGACGCCCTTCGAGGTTATGCGCAATGAGGACCGGATGCTCGCGAAGGCATGGGATGACCGCGTCGGCGTTGCGCTGGCGATCGAAGCCCTGCAGGCGCTCGACGGCGCCGGGCATCCGAACACCGTCTTCGGCGTCGGCACCGTGCAGGAGGAGGTTGGCGCGCGCGGCGCGGAGACCGCGTCGGACGTGGTCGATCCCGACGTGGCGCTGATCCTTGAGACCGGCATCGCGGGCGACGTGCCGGGCATCAGCGACGATGAGTCGAACGTCGAACTCGGCGGAGGCGTGGCGATCTACGTGCTCGAGGGCTCGGCGATCCCGAACCTGCGCCTGCGCGACCTCGCGATCGACCTGTGCGAGGAGCGGGACCTCGACTACCAGTTGACGGTCCTCGAACGCGGCGGCACCGACGCCGGTCGCATCCACCTGCACGACACCGGCGTCCCGAGTCTCGCGCTGGGCGTGCCGACGCGGCACATTCACACCCACGCGGGCATCATCAGCGCGAAGGACTACGACACCACGCTGAAGCTGGTCATCGCCATGTGCGAGGCGCTCGATGAAGAGACCGTCGACGGCATGAAGAGCTGCTGACGGGCGACACAGGCCGAGAGATGGCGTCCATCTCCCGGGGTCCGGCCTCTCCGCACGGCGGAGAGCTCCGGCCTCTCCGAAGAGCAGAGGCGCGCCCGTGGGTCGTTCTGGAGGGGCCGCCGCGCGAAGCGCGGTGAGTTGGCTCGGGCGTTGTTTGCCCGTGCCAACTCAGTCGCCTGACCGGCCCGCCGTTTCTTCATCCCTCCCGATGCGGCGCGCCCTGCCGGTGGGCAGTGGGAGTGTCTCTGCCGTCAAGAACAACGGGCCGGTCAGGCGACTGAGCACCCCTCGTAAACGGCACTCGTGGGCTCAGCCCTTCGGGCCGGCCCCTCCAGCCGACACACGATGCCCGGCCAGCCCCGGCAGGCCCACGCCCAGCGATGTCGAACTTCCCTTGCGAGGAGGCGACGATCATGCGCACCTGCCTGAACACCGCAACGACACGCGGTAAGCCCCTCGATGACGACATCCGCCTGTGTGGCGAAGTCGGCTTCGAGGCCATCGAGATCGACACACGCAAGTTGGATGAATTCGCGGAGGCCGGCGGGACCATCGCGGACCTGAGCGGGCTGCTCACTGAGAGCGGGGTCGAGTGCGCGGGGATGATGGCATTCGCGCTCAAACCCTTCAGCGACCAGGAGGAGGAGCTTGAGCGGACACGCCGCTACGCGCCCGTCTGCCGCGACCTCGGCGGGAGGCTGCTGCTGGCGTATATCGCCGAACAGCCGGAACCCGGGATGTCGCACGAGGAGGCCGTCGAGCGGGCCGCCTGGGCGGCCGAGAGCTATGCTGAGACAGCCCACGAGTTCGGCCTGAAGGTCGCGCTCGAGCCGATCGGCGGCCGCGACTTCATGGGCGGGCCTGACGATGCGCTGGAGGTCGTCGAGGCGGCCGGCCACCCGGCACTTGGCATCATGGTGGACACCTTTCACTACTACAAGTCCGGCATCGCCCCTGAACGTGTCGCGCAGATCGATCCCGATCAGATCCTGATCGTGCATATCAATGATGCCGAGAACCTGCCCACCGAGAGCCTCGAGGACGCCAACCGTCTCTATCCGGGCGCAGGCGTCCTGCCGCTGCACGGTTACCTCGATGCGCTCGATCAGGCCGGCTACGATGGCTTCCTGTCGGTGGAGATCTTCCGCGAGGAATACTGGCTCGACGACCATGACAGCATCGTCCGGAACGCGAAAACCGCGCTGGACGGCGTGCTCGAAGAGCTTCGCGAGCGGAGGCAGGAGTGATGCAGCCGGTGCGGATGGGCTTCGTCGGCGCGGGATACATGGGCCAGCTTGCGCATATCGGCAACTACGCGGGCCTCGAAGGCTGCGAGATGCTGGCGCTGGCTGAGCCGCGAGAGGAGCTTGCGCGAAAGGTCGCTGAGGAGCACGGGATCGCCCGCGTCTACACCGATCACCGCCAGCTTGCGGACGATCCCGACATCGACGCGGTCGCTGCGATTCTCCCGCAGCAGTTGGTCACACCCGTCGTCCACGACCTGCTGCAGGCGGGCAAGCATGTCATCACGGAAAAGCCGATGGGCGTGCGCACGGAGGACTGCCGCGAACTCGCGCAGATGGCCGCCGAGCACGGGCTCGTCTACCAGGTCGGCTACATGAAGCGCAACGACACAGGCGTGCTGCTCGCGAAGAGGATTGTCGAGGACCTGCTTGAGACCGAGCGCCTCGGTGGGATCACCATGGCCCGCGCGTGGTGCTTCGCGGGCGAGTGGAAGTTCGGCATCGAGGAGCCGATCACGACTGACGAGCCTGTCCCCGACGGCGTTTCCGAGGTCCGGCCCTTCCCGGAGTGGCTCCCGGATGACCTTCACGCGCTTTACAACCGCGTGCTCAACGTCGATTCCCACGCGACGAACCTCGTGCGCTTCCTCCTGGGTGAGGACTACGAGTTCGAGCAGGCGGCGTATCGCGGCATGTCGCGGCCGATCATGCTGCAGGGATGGAGCGAATCGGGCGCCAACTGCGTGTTCGAACTGGGGCGCCTCCCCGCGCCGCGCTGGCACGAGGGCGTGGAGATCTTCTTCGAGCGAGCGACGCTGCTGGTCGAGCCACCGCCGCCGATGCGCCGGCAGTCGGCCGCACGAGTGGTGCTGCGGGAGATGGGCGAGCAGCCGCGCACCATCGAGCCCGAGGCCGCGCCCGGATGGGCCTTCGCGGCGCAGGCGCAGCAATTCCTGGCGTCGATCCGCGGCGAGGAGCAGCCGGTCTCCCCCGCCTCGGACGCCGTGCGCGATGTGGAACTGGCCGAGCAGGCCGTGCGGCTCGCAGTCAAGTGAAAAGGGAAAAGTGGAATGTGAATGGAGAACTGCGACGACACGCGGTCAGACAACTGCCGCTCCTACCCGCGGTCCCTCGCGAATGTTTCACGTGAAACATTTGTTCGACAAACCATGACGCGTTGAGGATATCCTGATGCTCATCGACAGCCACGCACATCTGACCGACCGCAAGCTTATGTCCGACCTGAGGAGTATCCTTGAGCGCGCCGCGGAGGCCGAGCTTGAGGCGATCGTCACCATCGGCGCCGACCCAGCCGACTCGCGCGCTGTGGCGCGGCTGGTGGAAGAGGTCCCGCTCAAGCGCACTGAAGCCGGCGCCCAGTGGCCGGAGGTTTTCGGCGCCGTCGGCGTCCACCCGCATGAGGCAAAGGTCGTCAACGATGGTGTGCTCGCGGAGTTGGAGGAGCTTGCCGCCGGCGAGCGGATCATCGCGATCGGCGAGATCGGCCTCGACTTCTACCGCGACCTGTCACCTCGCGACCGCCAGGAGATAGCGTTCGTGCAGCAGATCCATATTGCGCGCGAGGTCGGCCTGCCGATCGTCGTGCACAGCCGCGACGCACACGAGCGCACGCTGGAAATCCTCGAGCGCGAGGCCGACGGAATGCCGGGGGTGATGCACTGCTTCTCAGGTCACTCGGGGATCGCGAAGCGCGTGCTTGACCTCGGGATGCACATCGGGATCGCCGGCCCGGTCACCTACCCGAACGCCGGTCGGCTGCGCCAGGTCGTGCGGGAGGTGCCGCTGGAGCGCCTGCTGGTGGAGACCGACTGCCCCTACCTCACGCCTCAGAAGCATCGCGGGGAGCGAAATGAACCCGCCTACGTCATGTACGTTGCCGACCAGGCAGCGAAGGTGAAAGAAGTCAGCTTCGATGAACTCGCGGCGGCGAGCACGGAGAACGCTCGACGGCTCTTCGGCCTTCCTGAGGCCGGATGACTCCCTCACGGCCGGCGCCGCGCATGGGCGCTTTCCGCTGATCGCAGCGTGTCTTCGCGGCGAAGGTCGGCGTGAGCGGGCTACCCGCCGCTGCCGCTGTCCCGCAACTCCCAGACGGTCTCGATCGTCTCGCCCTCGGGCGGCACGAGCGTGATTCGCCATCGCCCCTGCGCCTCATTCCTCGCAAGCACCTGCTCGGTGCGCGCCAGCGCCTCGTGCACCTGCTCCTGAGAGGTCTCGGGGGCGAAGTAATGGAGCTTGATGCGCCCGCCGTCGGAGAATGTCTTGTAGTCGCGAGCGTCCGTCTTCTCCTCGAAGCCAATGTCCGTCCAGACGTGCGGCTGGCCGAGACGCGCGGTCGCGTACTCAATCTCATCATCGACCCGCCACAGCCACTCGGCGAATTCAAGCTCGCGCTCAGCGGGTGTGACCTGCAGCGGCAGGATGATCGCGCCCGCGATGATCACAAGCCCGGTGAGCGGCAACATGATCCGACTGACCCAGCCCTGCTGTCGTTCGAGCGCAAGTTCGATCGCGACATCCCAGTTGACGGAGCCGCTCTCCCGGCGCTCCTCGGCCTCAGGCGTCGCCATGCCGAGACCGGCGAACTGCCAGTAGGCGAAGCGCTGGGCGATCATCAGCCCGCCCATCGCCGCCACCGCGCCGGCGATCAGCCAGAGGGCGGCCTGTGATCCGCTCTCGATCAGCATCAGACCGACGGCCGCCGGCAGCGCGCAGACCGCGAAGATGATGACCGGCAGCCACGTGGCTCCCTGGCGCATCTCATCCCGCCACGGCATCTCCGGCGCCGTCAGCATCACGGCGCGCGCCGCCCGGCCCATCCACCAGAGCACGAGGGCGCTCGCAAGACCGACCGCGATTGCCGCGAGTACGTAGTTGCTCATCTCAGACACCTCCGAGCCCACCAGGAACCGCTTCGCCGCGGTGTGCGAAGGGTCCTCCTGTCTATGCCCCGGTGTCTCGTTGTGGAGAGGCCGGAGAGCGTGAGTTGGATGTCGTTTATTCAACTCCACGCGATGCCGGCCGTCCCGTCGTTCGGGTCTCACGACAACGGCAAACGGCCGGGCTGGCATCGCCGGGGTAGACGACACCCCTGGGCAAACGACGGCCCCGTCCACAACGGCAGAACGGCAGAAGGCCTCCCGCGCTTTTCCAGCGAACTACCCAATATCGGCGCAAGCAACAATACGAGGGAGTCCACGATGAGCCAGAAGAAGAAGGTCCTCTACGTCTGCACCGCCAGCCACACAAAGCGCGTCTTCAAGCCCGAGAAGTACGAGGAGATGTGCGAGCTTTTCGACGTGACCGAGAACAACGGGGATAAGAATTGGGGCAGTGAGGAGGTCGCCGAGCGCGCCGAGGGGATGGACGCGATCGTCACCGGCTGGGGGGCGCCGGCGATGATTCCGGCGGTCTTCGAGGCCGCGCCCGACCTGCGGATCATCGCGCACTCCGCGGGCTCAGTGCATGGCCTGATCCCCGATGACATCGCGCAGGACTACGTCCTCGACCGCGACATTACGATCTTCTCCGCCAACGGCGCGATCGCCGCGAATGTCGCCGAGTCGGCGGTGGGCATGTTGCTGATGACCATGCGTCACTGGGTGCACTTCAGCAACCACATTCACGACACGCCGCACTGGCGAAGCGATTTCTACGACTTCAACGGGAAATTCCTTCTCGGCAGCACGGTGGGGGTCGTCTCCGCTTCGAAGGTCGGCCGCTGGGTCGTCAAGCTGCTCGAGCCGTTCCAGTGTGAGGTAATCGTCTACGATCCCTACCTCAGCGATGAGGACGCCGAGGAGATGGGCGTCGAAAAGGTCGAACTCAACGAACTTTTCGAGCGCTCCGATCACGTGACCGTGCACGCGCCGAAGCTGCCGGCGACCGAGAAGATGATCGGCGATGAGCAGCTTTCACTGCTGCGCGATGGCGGGACGCTCGTGAATACTTCGCGCGGATCGGTCATCGACCACGACGCGCTCTTCAGGCACGCGCAGGCGCGTCGCATCCACGTCTGCCTCGACGTGACCACTCCCGAGCCGCTGGAGCCCGACAGCCCCTTCCGGCAGCTTGATAACGTCATCATCACGCCACACGTCTCAGGCTCAGGCTACTACGGCTATCACCTGATCGGCGACATGACCGTGCAGGCGCTGGTGGACTGCTTCGAGGGGAACCCGGTGGATGGCGCGGTGCCGATGCACCGCTTCGATACGATAGCTTAACGGCAGCAACGAAAGCAACTGAAGAAACGGCGGCGACAAAAGCAGCGGCAGCATAAGCAGCGGCAACAACAGCAGCGGCAACAACAGCAGGGACCCGGGCCCCCAGGCTGCCGTGCGCTACCGTCACCCGGTAATCAGTGTGTGCGTCCACAGCGGGCCGGCGGTGAGCGCGATGGAACCGACTACCCATGCGCCGTAGTAGGCCCACCGGGCACGACTTGTCTCAAGCCTCGCGGTGATTGCGCGATACTGCGGCCAGTCGAGCGTCTTTCCGCCAAGCTCATCCCACATCGCCTGCGCCCACACGAAGCACCCCATAAACTCCGGCAGCATCAGAAAGCCAATCGATCCGGCAAGGGGCAGAAGGGCCGTCAGCCACGCCAGCGCGACCGCCCTGAAATCCCACACCGCATGGCCGAACAATACGCTCGTGACAGTCACGACCGCGACGAAGGAGAGCCCCCCCACAAGCCAGCCCCAGCGCGCCCCGCGGACGTAGCGATCACGATCAGCCGTGTCCGGCACCTCATGAAGTATGCGCAGTGAGAGATGCCGCGTGGCGAAGAGGACGGCGATGATCGCCCCCGTCAAGATGAACGCGGCCGGAAACCACTCGATCAGAAGTTGGCCGCCTGCATATTCCCAACTCATTTCCCATCACCTCACCCTCTATCCTAATCATTTCCTCAAGCCTGTCAATATTATATGTCCGAGCGGGCGTCTTCAAACGTTTGAAGCGTTTGCAGGTCACGCCTCTTTGCAGCGCGAATCGGTTGTTGCGCATGATGCCGCACAAAGGGAGCCTCCGACCATGCCTGAACTGACACCGACCCCGCAGGGGCCGATGACCGATGAAGAGATGCGCAAAGCCTTCGGATGGGCCGAGCTTGAGCCGACCGACCCGGTTGTCGCCGGAAGCTGGGGGACGTGGCGGCTCATCTATCACGTCGGCGAGTACGGGATGGATGACGGCGGCACGTTGATGCTGTCGTGGCGCTTCGCGACCGACTGGGGCTATCCGCAGTTCGACGACCCCGCCGCTCCGAACTACTGCTCGCTGGAGACGGATGGCAATGCGTCGCTGCGCGGGCGCTTCGACACCAAGGGCGGCGTCCGCCCGTGGCGCAAGTCCACGATCATCGACGTGTTCGATGATGGCCTGCACGAGGGCGAGACGATCACACTCACCTTCGGCGACACGTCCGGCGGATCGCGCGGATCGCGCGCGCAGACCTTCTGCGAGTACACCTTCGAGTGGCGCGTACTGGCGAATCCGTTCGCCACCGGCCGGTTCATCCTGCTGCCCGACGCGCCCGAGATCGAGATCGTGCCCGGGCTGGCAGAGCGCCTCGTCTGCATCCTGCCCTCCCGCGCCGATTCGGGCGAGAAGGTCGAGGCGATCGTGAAGGCCGAGGACGGCTGGGGCAATCCCGCGCGAGGTTACGACGGCACCGTGCGTTTTGAGGGCGAGGCCTTTGAGGGACTACCTGACAGCTACACCTTCATCGAGGCGGACGCGGGCATCCACCGCTTCCCCTGCGCCGTCGCCGATGAGGGCGAGCACCGCCTGACCGTGCGCGACGAGGCGCTTGATGCCCCCGCCACGAGCAACCCGCTGGTGGCGCCTGAGGAGATGCTGGTCACGCGCGTGTGGTGGGCGGAGCTTCACGGGCAGTCTGAGGAGACAGTCGGCACCAACTCGGCCGAGGACTACCACCGCTTCGCGCGCGACTACGGCTGCGTGGACGTCGTCGGCCACCAGGGCAACGACTTCCAGGTGACGCCCGAGAACTGGATGGAGTTCCAGCGTCTCTGCCGGGAGTACACCGATCCGGAGCGATTCGTAGCACTGTCGGGCTACGAGTGGTCGGGCAACACCGCCGGTGGGGGCGATCACAATGTGTACTACCGTACGCCCGATCAGCCGGTCTTCCGCTCCTGCCACGCGCTGATCCCGGACAAATCCACCGTGGACAGCGACCGGTACCCGATCGAGGCGCTCTACGACGAGCTTCGCGGGCGCGACGCGATCGCGATTCCTCACGTGGGCGGGCGGCGCGCGGACCTCTCGCGACACGATGGCGAGGTTGTGCCCTGCGTGGAGATCTACTCCGCGTGGGGGCAGTTCGAGTGGCAGCTTCACGAGAGCCTCGCGATGGGCCACCGCGTGGGTGTGACCGGCGGCAGCGACGGGCACAAGGGCCGCCCGGGCGCGAGCTATCCGGGCGCCTCGCAGTTCGGCGCATACGGCGGGTTGACGGGGATCATCTCGGACGAACTGACGACCGACGCAATCTTCGAGGCCCTCCGCGCTCGCCACTGCTACGCGACGACAGGCCAGCGGATCGTGCTGCGCGTGCAGGCCAACGGCGCGCCGATGGGCAGCGAGATCACCGCCGACGGCCCGGTCACGATCGGCGTCTTCTGCGCGGGGACGGCGGGCGTCCGCAGCGTCGAGGTGCTGCGCCAGGCGGTCGGAGAGGCCGGGGCGCCGGAGGTCATCCACGTCCACGATCCGCTCGCCGACGCGCCCCTCTCGGAGGACCGCTTGCGTATCATCTGGGCCGGCCAGCGAATCCGCGGCCGCGACCGCGCCACCATCTGGGACGGCCGCCTCGACGTGGACGGCGCAATGATCGCGGACGCCAGCCCCTACGCCTTCGACGGGCCGCAGGAGGGCCTGACTGAGGTCGCGCCCGACTTCGTGACGTGGGAGTCGATCACGACCGGCGACGAGGACGGCCTCGACCTGCGGCTCAATCGCCTGGAGGGCGCGCACCTGCGCTTCACGTCAGGCCCCGCGGAGTTCGACTGCGACCCGGCCGAACTGGGACGCGAGCGGATGGTCATCGCAGCGGGCGGCGTCGGGCAGCGCGTCTCCATCGAGCGGATGCCCGAGGGCGAGCCGCCGATGTCCGTCACATTCACGCACTCGGACGATGCGCCGGCAGGCGCCACCGCGTACTGGGTGCGCGTGACGCAGGATGACGGCGCGCACGCGTGGTCGAGCCCGGTGTTCGTGGAAAGAGCGTAGCGGTCCTCACCCGAGGCAGGGGTCTGTGTCGAAGTCTGAGGATTGATGCTGCAGTGCATCGAGAAGCCGGGCCTCACCCCCCCGGCCCCCCTCTCCCTGGACGCTGCAAACGGCGCAGCGTCAGGCGGGACGAGGGGGGAGAACGCAACTACGTGCTGTCGACGCTACCCTGGCCGTTGACACGGACCCGATGCAGGCCTGCGCCCATCCCACGTGGAATCGCGTTGAGGGACGAGAAAGTTGCGGCGGGAGGACGGGCTCATGGAAGAGGCACCCGCAGACGGTCCGAGGGCGTTCGGCAAGCCGGGGATTGAGCCACGCTGGACGCACTCGACCAAGGAGGGCGTCGGCACGGCGTACTCGACCTCCAGTCGGGTGTGGTTCACGCTCTCGCACGGGATCATCAACGAGGTGTACTACCCGACGATCGACCACCCGCAGGTGCGCGACCTCGAACTGCTCATCACCGACGGAAAGACGTTCTGCCACGAGGAGAAGCGCGATCTGCAGCACACCATCGAGGTTTTCGGCAGAGGCACCCTCGGTTGGAAGATCCTCTCGGAGGACCCGGATGGCCGCTATCGACTGGAGAAGCAGATCATCGGCGATCCCCACGAGTCGGCGGTGCTGTTGCGCGTGCGCCTGATCGCAGATGAGACGTGGCGGGACCGGCTGCAGGTCTACGTTCTGTGCTCACCGCAGATGGGCGGTCAGGGGCATCGGAATTCGGCCGCACGCTACGACGCCGGTGGGAAGGAGATACTCGTCGCGTGGCAGGATCGGACGCATCTTGCGCTTGGGGCGACGGCGGAGTTTACGCGCTCATCGGTCGGCTACGTCGGCGAAAGCGACGGCTGGACCGATCTGATGGGCAACTATCGGCTGGACTGGCAGTTCGACCGCGCCGATGACGGAAACGTGGCGATGATCGCGGAGATCGACCAGTCCGCGTCCGACGAGTTCGTGCTCGGGCTGGCATTCGGCGACAGCCGCCACGCCGCGGCTACGACACTTCGCCAGGTGCTCACCGAGCCGTGGGACGGCGCCTGCGAGCGCTTCGGCGAGCAGTGGCATCGTGTCTGCTGCGACATCCGCGACCTCGACGAGGCCTCCACCGACGGGGGCCGCCTCTACCGCATCAGTCACAAGCTGCTGCTGTCACACGAGGACAAGACATACGCCGGGGCACTCATCGCCTCCGCGAGTATCCCGTGGGGCGAGGTTCGCTCGGGCGAGGATCTCGGCGGCTACCATCTCGTGTGGACGCGCGACATGGTCAACTCCGCGTCGGGCCTGCTTGCGGCTGAAGACACGATCACCCCGCGGCGGGCGCTGGTGTACATAGCGTGCTCGCAACGGGCGGACGGCGGCTTTCCGCAGAACTTCTGGCTCGACGGCACGCCGCACTGGGGTGCGATCCAGCTTGACGAGGTCGCGTTCCCGATCATGCTCGCGTGGCGGCTGTGGCAGGCGGATGCGCTCAGCGGCTTCGACCCGTGGCCGATGGTGCGTCGCGCAGCCGCGTTCCTGATCCGGCACGGTCCGGCCACCGACCAGGAGCGGTGGGAGGAGGCCAGCGGATACTCGCCCTCCACCCTCGCGGTGACCATCGCGGCGCTGGTGTGTGCGGCCGATTTCGCGGAGTACAGGGGCGAGCCGGAGACGGCGCGCTTTCTGTGCGAGTACGCGGACTTCATCGAGTCGCATCTCGAGGACTGGACCGTCACGACCGAGGGCGAGCTTGTGCCGGGTATCCCGCGGCATTACATTCGCATTACACCCACGGAGACTGGCGACCCTGTCCCGAACGAGGACCCGAACACGGGCATGCTGACCATCGCCAACCGCCCGCCCGATGCACAGGACACCTTTCCGGCGAAGAACGTGGTCGACGCGGGATTCCTGGAGCTTGTGCGCTACGGCATCCGAGACCCGCAGGACGCCGTCATCCGCGATTCGCTTGAGGTCGTGGACCGGGTGCTGCGTGTCGAGACGCCCTCCGGTCCGGTCTGGCGGCGGTACAACCACGACGGCTACGGGCAGCGCGCGGACGGACGGCCTTACGAGGGCTGGGGCCGGGGCCGCGCGTGGCCGCTGCTCACGGGCGAGCGGGCGCATTACGAACTGGCGGCGGGTAACGACCCTCGACCACTGATCGAGACGCTGGAGGGATTCGCGTCGGCCGGCGGAATGCTGCCCGAACAGGTCTGGGACGAAAAGGACATGCCGGAGCGAGGTATGTACCTGGGCAAGCCAGCAGGGTCGGCGATGCCGCTGTGCTGGGCACACGCGGAGTACATCAGCCTGCTGCGTTCAACGCACGACGGCAGGCTCTTCACTCTGATTGGTCCGGTGGCCGAGCGCTACCTTTCGGGAGAGGGACGGGATGATCTCGAGGTCTGGAAGCCGGTGAGGCAGGTTCGGCAGGTGCGACGCGGGGACACGCTGCGCGTGCAGGCGCCGGGGCGGTTTGAGCTGGTGTGGAGTGATGACGACTGGCAGACGCCACGGAGCAGCGAATGCACCGAGACGAGTCTGGGGATCGCCTACGTGGACATCCCCGTCTCCGCGGAGCAGCAGGCGCCGATCCGCTTCACCTTCTACTGGACGGAGGAGGACAGGTGGGAGGGTGAGAACTACGCGGTCGAGGTCGCGTGAGCGTCATTCGGGCGCGTACAACAGATCGCGCTCCTATCCGGACGACAAAAGGCGGACGGCACAGCCGGGGCCCGGCCTCTCCAACGACAAAAGCGGACGGTGCCGGGGCAAAAAGGTGGATAAGAGCAAGCCTGCTCGGCGGATCGCTGGATGGTCGTTATGCCGCATCTCATCGCTCCACGCAACCCCGCCGCGCTTGACAGGTCCGCCCTCTGCACGTATTCTCGACCTACC
>JBNJEK010000039.1:0-21446 GCA_051745855.1 Armatimonadota bacterium | reverse complement strand
AACACGACCGTCGCGGCCAGCAACACCATCAGCAGCGTCGCGGTTGCCCTCTTCATTGTTCCTCGCCCACCTCCACCGTGCGACCATCCGCGGTGATGTATTGCTCGACCTGCACCTCGATCGCGCCCAGCGTCCGCCCGGTGGCGAGGCTGGCGCGCGCGTATGACGCCTCGTCGAGCGAGCTTGAGAATACCTGGAGATGACCCGCGTCCACGGTCATCTGCCCCCACGAGGGATCCATCTCCACCCAGCGGCCGACGTAGACCTCCGTCCATGCGTGATAGCCGAAGCTGCCGCCAACGTAGGCGAGGCCCGTCACCATCCTCGTGGGCAGGCCGACCGCCCGGCCGAGGGCCGCCATCAGGATCGCGTGCTCGGTGCAGTCGCCGCGCATCGCGTCAAGCACCTCGAGCGCAGTGATCGGCCGCGGTTCGCTCGGGACGGACCGCATATTGCGCCTGACCCACGCGCAGAGCTTCTGCGCCGCGCCCCACGAGTCGGTCTCATCGCCGACGATCTCGCGCGCAGTCTCGACAATCCGCGAGTCGTCGGATTGCACATGCGTGGTCGGCTGAAGGTACTCGCGCAGCGCATCATCGGTGACAGGCAGCGTCACGGTGTCTGTCGGCGGTGTCTCCTGCCTGATGGTCACGATCGCGTCGTCGCCATCGGTCATGATGCTCTGCCGATGGGTCTCAGAGAGCAGTTCGGCCGCCGGGCCGACGTTGCGAGTCACCCGCAGTCTGACCTCCTGCAGGCTGCGCACCAGCGGCAGGTGGTGGTCGACCTCGATCTGATTGCTGACCTCGAAGGGCGTGAGGCTCGCGAGCGCCTCATCCTCGTCCACGCGCTCAAGCCTCAGGTCCATCAGCCCCGGGACTGTCTGACGCAGCAGCCGCCCCTGCTCGCCGATCCAACTCACGACCGTGATACCAAGCTGCTGACTTGTTGTCTCCACCACCAGCGCCTCAGTGTTTCCGACGGTCTCGCGGCGCTCCACCGAGACCTCGTGGCGGTCGATCACGTCGACCTCCGGGTCATACATCGCGTAGCTGAAGGTGTCGCCGGGAGCGAGTTGCCCGCGCAGGGCGCGCACCGAGATGAGCATGTCCGAGGCGAAGTCGTCGGGAAGATCGAGGCGCTTGTGATTCTCGGGAGGTGTGCCGGGCTCTGAGCTGTCAGTTCGCACCACGAGCGCGCCGTCTTCAATGTGCGCCGAGAGCTCGGCCGTGCGCCCGAGTTCGTTCTTGGCCATCTCGATGCTGACCGGGCGCAAATGATCGTCGTAGACGGTGACCTGCGACTTGCTGGCCTCCAACTCGTTTCCCGCGAGCCTGATCATCACGCGCAGGTCCTCAGTGACCCGCAGGCGGTGGCCGCCGGCACCATCATCCACGAGCGCGCTTTCAATCCGCGCGTAACCGTTCGGCTGCCCGTAGATGCTCACGGAGTACCAGTCTGTGCCGACCAACTGCTCAAGCTCCTCGGGAGAGGGCGGCGCCTGTGATGTGACCGCCCCGCGCGCGATCGCCATGATCGCGAGTATGACGACCAGTGGGATAACGATCTTCAGTCCCGTGCGCATCCGGTCACTCCTCAGCGGGTTCGTCCGCGTCCGCCTCTTCCTCTCCGCCCGACCGCGTCAATGCGCCGTCAAGTGCCTCCTCGATCATACCCTCCACATCCAGCGGGTCCTCCTCGATGACCACCCCGTCCTCCACCTCGCCCCGCTCGATCTTCTCCCGCATCATGCGGGCAAAGACCGCAACGATCTCCGGGTCGTAGGCCGTGCCCGAGCCTCGCAGGATGCTTCGAAGGGCATCCTCAGGGCTGACGGGCCTTGGTGATTCGGTGGGATTGACGGCCCGCTCATACGAATCCACGACAGCCACGAGTCGGGCGGTGAGTGGAATCTCCTCACCCTCAAGGCCCTCGGGAAAGCCCCGCCCGTCCCAGCGCTCATGATGATGCACCACGATCGGGAGGAACTCGTCCGCGAAGCTCACGGGCTTGAGGATCGAGCGCCCGATCAGCGGGTGCATCCGGTAGAACACGTGCTCGGCATCGTCGCTGTCGCGCGCGTCCATCATCCGCTGATCGATCCCTATCTTGCCGATGTCGTGAAGGATGCAGCCGAAGCGGAGCATCTCGCGGTCCGCCTCGCTCATGCCAAGCTCCTGCGCGAGGTCATCGGCCAGTTCGGTGACATGCTCGGAGTGTGAGTACGTCGCCGAATCGCGCGCCTCGATCGCGATGGTCAGCGCGCGGATCGTCTCGAAGTATCCCCGGCGGCTCTCCTCGTAGAGCTTCGCGTTCTCGATGCCGACGGCCGCCGAGTGCGCGAAGGCGCCGAGCAGGTCAATCTCATGTTCGCTGAAATGCCGCTTCTTATGCGCGTAGATGCGTATGACACCGAGGATACTGTCGCGCACCTGCAGCGGGAGGCTCAGCACCGACGTCAGGTTCTCCTGCTTCGCGGCCTCCGGATACTGCCAGCGTTCGTCGGTCTGCACGTCGTGGATCTCAACGATCTCGCCGGTGAGCACGCGCTCATCAAGCCCGCTCTCGGTGACCGTCACCGGCCCCTTGTCCCAGTAAGAATCGCTCAGGCCCGAGGACGCGGCGCGCTCGAGTTCGCCCGTCTTTTCATCAAGCAGTCGGATGCTGCACGCGCGAGCATCCATCGCCGAGACGGCCTGCGCGGCGATGGTGTCAAGCACCTCGCGGATGCGCAGGGACGACGAGACGGTGCGGGCGACCTCGTAGAGGTTTTGCATCTCACGCGCCCGCCGCTCGATCGCGCCCGAAACACGCGACGCGAAGATCCCCATCACGTAGAATATGCCTGTCCGCACCGCGATGTCCCACCACGTCTGATGGACGGGCTCGGTCTCCCCGGCAATAAGCGTGTACTCCGCCGGCATCCAGGGCCCGCACGCCGCGGCTGCCAGCAGCGCGGCCGCGATGGCGCCGAGGTCGCCGAAGACGAAACCTGCGTAGATGATCGGGAGGTAGTAAAAGTGCACCGCGATGCTGTTGGTCCCGCCGATCGCGACCAGCACCGTGATAACTGCGGTTGCCACCAGGATCAGCGTCAAACGCAGCGCGGCCTGGCGCTTTTTCATCGGCTTCAAATGAGGCCCCCTGTGCTCATTCAAGGCCACTTCACCGCACCCTCTCGCCAGGCTCCACGTCCCGATCGGGTACTATCAACGCGAGCGGGGTGTCGCTGCCGGCAGCGAGGATCATCCCCTGTGACTCAACGCCACGGATCGTCGCCGGCTCGAGATTCGCCACCAGCACCACCGTCCGACCGATCAACTCGCGCACGGAGAACTCCTCCGCCAGTCCCGCGACGACCTGACGCGGCTGATCTTCACCGGCGTCCACCATGAGCTTGAGCAGCTTGTCCGTCCCCTCCACCGGGTCCGCATCGAGCACTTCCGCGGTGCGAAGGTCGATCTTCATGAAGTCATCGTAGCTGATCATGTCAGTCTCTTCCTCTTCCTCGTCTTCGGTCTCATCGGCGGTCTGCGCCGCGGCGCGCTGGCGCACTCGCTCAAGGTCGATGCGCGGGAAGATCGGCCTGCCACGCTGCACCTGCGCGTCGGCGGGCAGCTTGCCCGCCTGGCAGTCATCCCACGTCATCTCCACGCCCATCGCCTCCAGCCCGAGCTGGCGCCAGATCTCCTGCGCCACCGCCGGCATCACCGGCGCGATCATCAGCGCCACGACGCGAGTAACGTCAATGATGTCGTAAAGCACCGCGGTCAGTTCGACCTTCTTGCCCTGCTTGTGCAAATCCCACGGTGCGCGCTCGTCCACAAACTTGTTCGCCGCGCTCAGAAGCTCCCAGATGCACTCCAGCATGACCCGCAGGTCGAGCGTCTCGAAGGCCTCCTCCGTCCGCGCGACCGCCTCTTCGATGTTCTCCGACAGCTCGCCCGCTCCCGGGCCGGGCTGGTCGATCGTGCCGTCGAGGTAGCGCTCCACCAGCGGCAGCGTCCGATTGAGCAGATTACCAAGATCGTTCGCAAGGTCGGCGTTGAAGCGCGCCAGCAGCCCCTCTGATGAGAACGCCCCGTCGCGGCCGAATGTCACCTCGCGGAACATGTAGTAACGCACCGCGTCCACGGCCACGTCGGTGGTGCAGCCCGATTCCTCAACCAGTAACTCCACCTCCGCCCACGGGTCCACCACGTTCCCGCGCGACTTGCTGATCTTCTCACCACCCGCGGTGACCCACCAGCCATGCGCGAAGAGAAGCTCGGGCAACTCGATGTCCAGCGCCGTGAGCATCGCGAGCCAAAGACTGCCGTGGAAGCGTGTGAGAATGTCCTTGCCCATCAGTTGCACGTCCGGCGGCCAGGTGGCGGCAAACTTCTCATCGTCAAGTGACCAGCCCGCCACCGTCAGGTAGTTGATCAGCGCGTCGAACCAGACGTAGATCACATGCTCCTCGTCCCCCGGCACAGGAACCCCCCAGCCCTGGTTGGCGCGCGTCACGCAGGTGTCCTGCAGCCCTCCGCGGATGAATGAGAGGACTTCGTTCCGCCGACTGTCAGGCAATATCCGCTCGGGCATCGCCTCGATCTCGCGCATCAGTTCGTTACCGTAGGCGGATGCCTTGAAGAAGTACGCCTCCTCGGTGAGTTGCTCGACTTCCCGTCCGCAGTCCGGGCAGAGCGTCTCCTCACCGAGCTCCTCCTCCGTGAAGTACGTCTCGCAGGGCACGCAGTACCAGCCCTCGTAGTGATCCTTGTATATGTCACCGCTGTCAAGCAGTCGCCTGAAGACCTCGGCGACGACCTGCTTGTGCTCGTCATCGGTGGTCCGGATGAAGCGGTCGTAATCCACGTGCATCTTATCCCACATGTCGATGAACGAGGTCATGACGCGGTCGGCGAATGACTGCGGGTCAAGCCCTGCCGCTTCCGCCGCCCGCACAACCTTCTGCGCGTGCTCGTCAGTCCCCGTCACGAAGAGGACGTCCTGACCGCGCATGCGGTGATAGCGCGAGACCGTGTCCGCCGCGGTCGTGGTGTACGTATGACCGATGTGAGGTTTGTCGTTCACGTAGTAGATGGGTGTCGTGATGTAAAACTTCCTGCCGGGCTTGTCTTCTGTCGCCATGTCCCTGTCTCCCGCTTCCTTCACGCGTTTGCAGCTACCCGCTGTGTCCTCCCGGGGGCGAGGCCGCCGTTGCCGCGCCGCCCCTCAGCCCGCCTTACACCCCGCGCAACTTGCCGCCGAGCAGCCCGCGCAGGCGCCGCCCACGCTTTCCGAGCTTTCTCCATCGCCCGATCCGCTCCGCCCGAAGAACCCGCTCATGATGCGGCGGGTCTCCTCGGAGCCGCACATCTCGCAGGGGGGGCTGCCGTTGGCTTTCGAGCGTCTCACCAGCAGGTCGAACGTCTCACCGCAGCAGTCGCACTCGTACTCGTAGATAGGCATTCGTCAGCTCTTCCCTCCGTCTTTCTTGCGGCCCCGTCGCGACCGTCCCCCGCGCCTGCGTGAAGATGATCGCTTCCCGCTTGCGCGCGACCCGCCGGAGCCCTCATTCTTCCTCTTCTCACTTGGCCGCGCGTCATCCCCGCGTCCGTCCGATGACCCGGCATCCCCCGCCCCCGCGTCCTCTCCCGGCCGGTCACCCGTGCCGCCCTCGCCCGAATCCCGCGGCTGGCTCTTGCCATCCCACGGCCGCGTCTCGCAGGCCTTCACCGTCACCTCGGTGCCGTCCTGAAGCTCGACCTCGATCTGCTCCTTGAGCAGCATCACGTCCCGCACGATCGCCGGACCGTGCTCGGTGATCACTTTGTCACCGCGCGAGGGCATCTCACCACGCAGCGCGCAATACGTCTCATGTTCGAAGAGCAGGCAGCACATCAGCCTGTCGCACAGCCCACTGATCTTGTTGGGATTGAGCGCCAGCCCCTGGTCCTTGGCTACCCTGATCCCCACGGGCTCGAAGTCGCGCATGAACGTCTTGCAGCACAGCCGCCTGCCGCAGGGCCCCAGTCCGCCCAGCAGCTTCGCCTCGTCCCGCACGCCGATCTGCCGCAGTTCGATGCGCAGGCGGAAGGTCTTCGCAAGGTCGCGCACAAGCTCCCGGAAGTCCACCCGGCCGTCGGCGCTGAAGTAAAAAACCAGCCTCGTGTTATCAAACGAAAGCGACGCATCGATCAGTTTCATCGGCAGATTGTGTTGATCGATCTTCTCCGCGCATATCTTCAGCGCCTGCTTCTCCCGCCGCTCCTGCTCCTCGACATGCTCAAGGTCATCCTCGGTGGCCTTGCGAACCACCGGCATCAACTCTTCGGCCCGCTCCTCTGACACCCGCCCTTTAAGCTCCATCACCTCGCCGATGTCAACGCCCTTCTCGGAGCGAACAAGCACTCGGTCGCCGATGCTCAGGCGCACCCCCTCAACAACAAACGAGTAGATCTTCGGATTGTGACGGAAGCTTACACCAATCTCGGCAGGACCGTTCGTACGAGCTTTGTTCGCGTCACTCATGCAGTCTCACCCACGGCTCGTCGATCGCGCCCCCGCGCCGATTCTTTCCGGTCGCGCAGTCTCGCGATGATCTCATGCAGCCCGGCGAGGACCTTCTGAGGCTCCTTCGCCGAGTACGTGAACGTGATCTCCGTCGCATCGAATGTCGCCCTGTCCAGTGCAGGAGCCTCGCTTCGCCGCTTGCCCCTGACGGTGTCGCGGTAAAGTTCGGTCAGCACCATCCGCTCGCGCCGCCCCAGCGCCACATGCTTGCTGAGCTTCACGCGCACGCGGTTGCGTTGCGCCCGCACATCCACCACGCCCACCTCGCGGCAGGCGATGCGCAGTCGCGCGATCTCGATCAGATTCTCCACCGGCGCGGGCATCGGACCGTAGCGGTCAACGATCTCCTCCTCCAGCGCGCTCACATGCTCTCCCTCCCACAGCGATGAGAGCCGCCGATAGAGCGAGATGCGCTGCCGCTCGCCCGGCACGTAATCCGCCGGAATCACCGCCTCGAGCGGCAGATCCAGCGAGGGATGCCCCTCGGCCTCGTCGCTCACCGCCTCGCCCTTGAGCGCCCTGACCGAGTCGGCGAGCATCTGCGCGTAAAGGTCGAGCCCCACCGCCGACACATGCCCGCTCTGCTCACCGCCGAGGATGTCGCCCGCGCCCCTGATCTCGAGGTCACGCAGCGCGACTTTAAAGCCCGATCCGAGTTCCGAGAACTGCTCGATCGCCTGCAGCCGCTGCTCCGCCTCCTCGGTCATCCGCTCCGGGTACTTGTAAAGAAGGTACGCGTAGGCCTGCCGATTCGAGCGCCCGACGCGCCCGCGAAGCTGGTAAAGCTGTGAGAGCCCAAGGTTGTCCGCGTCATCGATGATCATCGTGTTCGCGTTCGCCACGTCAAGCCCGTTCTCAATGATCGTGGTGCAAACGAGCACGTCGAATTCCTCGCGGTAGAACGCCATCATGACCTGCTCGAGTTCGTCCTCATCCATCTGCCCGTGCCCGACCGCGACCGTCACCTCCGGGCAGAGACGCTGCACCTCTGCCGCTACGTGACTGATCGACCTGACGCGGTTGTGAACGAAGTACACCTGCCCGCCCCGCTCGGCCTCACGCAGGATCGCCTCGCGGATCAGGTCGGTGTCCCGCTCGCGCACGAACGTCCTGATCGGCAGCCGCCCCGCAGGAGGGTCGTTGATCACCGAGATGTCCCGAATACCCGACAGCGCCATGTTCAGCGTCCGCGGGATCGGCGTCGCCGTCAGCGTCATCACATCCACGGTCGTGCGCAGCTTCTTGAGCCGCTCCTTCTGCTCGACGCCGAAGCGCTGCTCCTCATCCACGATGATCAGGCCGAGGTCCTTGAAGCCGATGTCCGAGCCCAGCAGGCGATGTGTGCCGATCGCGATGTCCACGGTCCCGGCCTTGAGCCCCTGAATGCTCTTACGCTGCTCGGCAGGCGTCCGGAAGCGGCTGAGCATCCGGATCTCCACCGGATACTTGCCAAGCCGCTCGCGGAAGGAGTTCAGGTGCTGATGCGCCAGCACCGTCGTGGGGCACAGCACCGCCACCTGCTTGCCGTCCAGCACCGCCTTGAACGCCGCGCGGATCGCGACCTCCGTCTTCCCGAAGCCCACGTCGCCGCAGACCAGCCGGTCCGCCGGCCGGGCAAGCTCCATGTCCCGCTTGATGTCCTTGATCGCCTGCCACTGACCGGGCGTCTCCTCAAAGCGGAAGGACGCCTCAAGCTCCTTCATCCACGGCGAGTCCCCGTCGAACGCGTAACCCTTCGCCCGCTCGCGCTCGCGGTAGAGCTTCATAAGCTCCCGCGCCAGCATCCGGGTGGACTTGCGAGCCTTCTTCTTCGCGCTCTCCCAGCGCTTGCCGTTGAGCTTGTCCGGCGACGCGCTGCCGCCCTGCGGACCAACGTAACGCTGCACGCGGTCGAGCTGCGTGACCGGGACGTATATCCTGTCCCCGCCCGCATACTCGATCATCAGATAGTCGCGCTCCATGTCGCCGATCGTCTGCTTCGACAGCCCCGCGTAACGCCCGATCCCGTGCGTGATATGCACCACCAGGTCGCCCTCGTCGAGATCCTGGACGGAGGTCAGCGAGAATCCGCGGCGATACTTGCTCTCCTTCGGCTGCCTGACCTTCCGCCAGCCGTAGATCTCAGCCCCGGTCATCACCACGAGGTTCGCCGAGGGCAGCTTGAAGCCGCCCGAAAGCTCCAGCGGCGCGACCTTCACCTGCCCCGCCTCCAGCGTGGCCTGCCCGTTGACAAGTGACACGCCCTCAAGGCCACGGCCGGTCAGCGCCTCCGCCGCCTTCTCCGGCTCACCTGAGCAGATCAGCAGGTGCTCATTCTCGCGCTGCCACTGCTTGATTCCATCGACCAGCAGGTCGAACTTCCCGCCGAAGCTGTCCACCGGCGGCGTGGAGAAGGTCGCAGGCTCAACGCTGTCATTCCACGGGACATCGCGGCGCAGCATCCCCAGGTACACAACGCGCCGGAGGCCCTCAAGCTGCGGAGGGACCGACAGGTGCGTGAGCGAAAGCTGCTCGAAGGGGATACACGCGGTCTCGGGCAGGCGCAGGTGCCGTCCGAGCTTCACGCCGCTGCGGTAGCTGTCCTGCACGTCCGCGAAGAAGCCCTCACCGTGGCTGGCAATGCGCACCGGCTCATCCACCACCACGAGGCAGTCGCCGGGGAGGTAGTCACCGAGCGTCGCGCGCTTCTCGTAAACCCAGGGGAGGTAGTGTACCAGCGTCTCCGCCGGCCGAAGGTTCTCCAGCAGTTCGAGGTCCTCGTCGCGGCGCTCGCGCAGACGGTCGGCCTCGCGCTTTTTGTCCGCGCGGTTGAGCGCGTCGAGTTCCTTCCGATATGCGCGCTTTATCTGAGGGATCGCGCGCGCCACCGCGTCTTCGGTCAGCAGGATCTCGCTGGCCGGGCCGAAGCCCACCCGCTCGATCTCCTCCAGCGACACCTGCGTCTGTGCGCTGAAGAGGCGGATCGACTCGACCTCATCGCCGAACAGTTCGATGCGCACGGGAGCGGCCATCGTCGGCGGGGACACGTCAATGATCCCGCCGCGCACGGAGAACTGCCCGACGTTATCGACGAGATCCACATTCTCGTAGCCGAGGTCAACGAGCGCGCGTGCAAGGTCGTCGCGGTCGAGCGTGTCGCCGACCGCCACTTCGCGCCGCGCCGCCTCCATCGCGTCACCGGGGATCGTCTGCAGCATCAATGCCTGCACGCTCGTCACCACGATGATCTCATCGCCCGCGGAGAGCCGCTCGAGCACGGTCAGCCGATCCGCCACCTGCCCACGGTCGGGAGTGACGCCGTCGTAGAGCGCGGAGGCGATCGAGGGGTAGACCAGTACCTCGGTGGGATTCTCATTATCGTCGCCGATGAGCGTCCGAATGTCCTCGGCGACCCGGCGGGCGCGCTCATCGTTGTACGTCACGACCATCGTAGTCCCGCCACCGGCGGACAGTCCGGTGACCAGCAGTGCTGAACCGGCGCCGCTGACCCCGCTTGCCGCGACGGGAACGCCCGTCTCGACAAGCTCGGCCAGCGCCGCGAACTCGTCCGACGCATTCAATCTATCCTGAAGCCCGCCTGCTATCTTTCGTGTCATAGTTTTCTGACAGGGACCCCGACGTGGGGGCGGTATATGATGCCCGGCTCACATCTCCCGGGCCGCTTGATTACTCGAATACGTACGCAGGTTCGGACTGCCACTGCCACATGGGCCCCGGCAGCCGCAGCGCGACATTCCCTCAATTGTACTGACGTTTCCTGCACCGATTTTGTGCGCGCTTACTCCTCGAATTCGGCCTCCGGCAGCAATTCCGGGTGTTCCTCGGCCAACCAGGTGAGGAGCCACTTGCGGAGCTTTCCGACGACCGACATCAATTGCTCCACCTCTTCGACAGATGCCAGCCCCGGCTTTTCATACAGCGCCTCGTTCCGAAGCTCTCGGCAGTGATCAAGATAGTTCATCAGCTTCATCGCCTTAGGCCCCAAGGACACGGGCAAAGCTTTGATGATCGTCACGTGATGCCCGGGGCCCGACGCCCGATATCCGGATGCTGCGACGGGAATCGTACAAAGTGACAGAGCTGCGCTATATGCCGCAATGAACCGCCAGTCCTGCGAATCGTCAGCTACCCGCGCATGTCGAAGATCTCGCCGTGCCCGGCGAAGAAGAGCCGCAATCTCCTCAGCGCTCGTCTCATGCGGTCGCACGCGCTTCGCCCGCCGCAATTCTTCGAAGCTCATCCTCGTCCCCAATCAGGAATACCTTTGGCCCCCCCATTACCGCAGTGGCGAAATGCTCGCCATCCTGCAACTTCTGCCTCAGTCGCTCGGCGGACCAGTAGACCGGATTGATTTCGCGGTTCATCTCGATTTGAGTGTCCATAAATGACCCGGTGCCGTCCCACAGTGTCAGGTCGCCGATCACCATGACATCAACATCACTCTGCGCGTCGTCGGTCCCCTCGGCCATCGAGCCGTAGATGAACGCCACGTCTATCCTGTCGGCGTCGGGCGCCAGCGCCTCGCGCAGCACGTCCGCCAGGCCACTCGTCTTCATCACCAGCCCCCGCAGTTCGTCGAACACCGGAGACTCGCAATTCGCCTGATAGAACACCATCCGCCCGCGCTCTTCGCGAGTTATCAGTCCGGCGTCCGCAAGCTGCTTCAGCTCACGCTGCACGGCTCCGGAGCCGCTGCCCACCGCATCCACGATCTCGCGCTGGTAGAAGTCACGCTCATACTCGCGGAAAAGCAGCCCCAGCACGCGTCTCCGCACGGTGCCGAACAGCGCGGCCCCAATCCCGGTACCGGTTTCTCGACTCTCTATCGCACCCATATCGGGTATCATTATACCCTATATGGGGTTTAAGTCAATCTTTCTACCGCGCCACCGGAGTCGCCCGGGCGGTCGTTCTTCCGGCCGCCGCTCCGGAGTCCGGGCGCCCCCGCCCGGACGTCATTTCCCGCTCTTACGCCATCTCGTCAATAATCAGCGCCGCTGCCCCCATCATCCCGGCCTCCCCACCCAGTTCCGACGGAACGATCTTCTCCGTGTCGAAGCCGCTGATCATGCTGCGGTGATGGACCGTCCGGCGGATCGGCTCGAAGAGCACGTCGCCGGCGTTGGCTATCCCGCCGCCCAGCACGATCAGATCGGGGTCGGCCAGCACGATGCACGAGCACAGCGCAACGCCGATGTAGTGGCCGGAGGTGTTCATGACCTCCAGCGCGACCTCGTCGCCCTCATGCGCGGCCTCGGCGATCATCTTCGGCGACAGTTTCTCATGCTTCCTGCCGCCGCGCTCGCCGAGAACGCTCGGGATAGCGTGTTCGAGCAGGCGCACCGCCTGATCGATCATCCCATCGCGGCCCACCAGCGCCTCAAGGCAGCCGTGGTTGCCGCAGCCGCAGCGCCGGCCCTCCGGCTCCACCACGATGTGCCCGACTTCGCCCATGATCTGCCGCGGCCCCCGCCGGACCTGATTGTCCAGCGCCACGCCGCCGCCAACACCGGTGCCGAGTGTGAACATGATGAGGTTTTCGACGTCGCGGCCCGCGCCGTAGCGCAGTTCCGCGAGGGTGTGGCAGAATGCGTCGTTGGCGATCCGGACGGGAATCTCGCTGTCGTCGCCGAAGTCGAGGCCCTCGCCGATGATCTCGACGGCGTTCACACCGTTAAGCTCGTGCATGTTCGGGGCCTGCTTGATGACGCCGGCCTCCGGGTCCACCGGACCGGGGATGCCGACGCCGACACCGAGCACCTGGTCGGGCTTGACGGTGGTCTGCTCCATGATCCCGCCGACTGCCGACGCGACCGCGGAAAGCGCCATCGGCTCATCGCTCGATCGCGGCGTGTCGTACGACTGGTGCTCCAGCAGTTCGCCCTCGGGCGTGAGTATCCCGACGCCGAAAGTCGTCCCGCCGAGATCCACGCCGACCGCAACCATCTGCTTGCGGGCCATCTGGCTCTGTGCCTCCGGATGAAACGTCTACTGATCGCCGAACGGGTCCTCTTCTTCGTCCATGGTCCAGTCGATGTCGGGGCCGTTTTGTCCGCCGCCCTGGCCACCCTGCTGTTGCTGCTGCGGGGGCGGTCCCTGCTGCTGGGGCCGCTGCTGCTGGCCTCCGCCGCCGCCCTGCTGACTCTGCCGCGCCTCGCGGTCGCGTCGGCTCTCGAGAAACTGGACGCGCATCGCGTTGATCTCGACGCTGTAGCCCCTCGTCCCGTCCTGCCGCTCCCATGTACTCGACTGCACACGCCCCTCGACACCGACGAGCGCGCCCTTGTCGAGGTACTGGTTGCACGTTTCCGCGGTTCGGCCGAACGTCACGACGTTGAGCCAGTCGGTCTCCTCCTGGTCTGAGCCCTGGCGGGGAGGTCGGTTCACGGCCAGTCTGAACTTCGTTATAGCCGTCCCGCTCTGCGTGTACGTAAGCTCAGGGTCATTCCCCAGCCGTCCGACGAGCACCACGTTGTTGATCACGTATCTTCGCCCTCCCTGATCGCGTTGGTCATTGGCCGCCAGTTACGCCACAGCGGAGGGCCGGAGCCCTCCGCTGCATGTGCGCGCCGTGCGCGCGGGTATCCGATCACCGTCGTGCGACGGGGTCACTCTTCGGTCTCTTCAGCCTCTTCGGCGTCTGCCTCGTCTGCAGACTCCTCCTCGGCCTCGGGCGCAGCCTCTTCGGCCACGTCCTCCTCAGCCTCGGGGGCGGCCTTTTCAGCCACTTCCTCCTCAGCCTCGGGGGCGGCCTCTTCAGCCACTTCCTCCTCAGCCTCGGGGGCAGCCTCTTCAGCCTCTTCAGCCTCTTCAGCCTCTTCAGCCGCTTCCTCTGCGGCCTCTGCGGCCTCTGCGGGCTCTTCGGCCTCCGCGGCTTCGGCTGCTTCCTTCTCAGCCTCGGCTTCCGCAGCTTTCGCCGCCTCTGCCTCCGCGGCCGCGGCGGCCTCGGCCGCCTCAGCGGCGGCAATCTCCTCGTCGGTCCTCATTCCACCCACGATCGCCTGTGGGTTGGCCACAAACACGCGGGAGCGGATTATCGGCTGCCGAATCGACATCTCCTGACGCACTTCCTCCACCGTTGCGCCGGTGCCGAAGAAGTACAGGAGCTTGTAGGTGCCGTGTGTGTACCCATCGATCTGGTAGGCCAGTCGGCGGGTGCGGAAGTCGCGGGTGCCGAGCACCTCGCCACCTGCCTCCTCCACCACGCCCTCGAAGTGGTCACAGATATGCTCGACCTCTTCGTCCATCAGCGATGGGTCCAGAATGTAGATCGCCTCGTACAGGGTAGGCTCGCTCATGCGAACTCACCTCCTTCCTCTGGTCTTCTGGCTGTGCGTTCCCCAACACACAGCAGGAAGGGCCGACTGTGTTGAAGGCGCCGGGCCTTCTCAAATTCGGCCGGTCGGGTGATTATAGCATACGTCAGCAGCGAAAGCAAAGGCGAGAGGAATCGAGATCGAGGTCGCAATCCACATTGGCGTGCAGGTTATCCGGGCGGGCGCCATGCCCCCGGCGGCAACGGCGTCCAGGCGAAGGCGCCTGGACTCCAGACTCAGGGCGGAATGTTCTCGGGAAGAGATAACACCGATCAGCCACCGACAGTCTGCGTCTACACCGACAGCGGCGGGCGAATTGACTCCCCGTCGATGCCCCGCGTATAATCACACTTCGCGGCAATATCGCGCCGAGGAGCGAAGCGACACAATGTCCGATCCGTCCCCCAGAGGGCAGGCCGGGGCGCCGACGCAAGGTCCCCAGTCGCCATGGACCTGGGTGCTGCTCGCCACCGTCCCGCTCACATGGGGATTCAACTTCATCTCGCTGAAAGTCCTCAAGGAGGACTTCAGCGTCGCCGGGCCGCTTGCAGGCGTCTACGGCATGCTTTCGGCGCGCTACACGTTGATGGTCGTGGCCCTCATGTTGACCCTCTGGGTCATCGAGCGCGACCTGACCATCCGCCGTGAGCACTGGCGCTATCTGATCGGCTTTTCGTTCGTCACCGTGGTGATCTACCAGGGCACCTTCTCCGCCGGCGTCTTCTACACGCTGGCCGCCGAGGGCGCGTTGCTTATCTCCACCGCGCCGATCTGGGCCGCGCTGATCAACCACGTGCTTGGCTGGGAGAGGCTCACGGTCCGGCAGGCGATCGGCACGGTGATCGGCTTCATCGGCATCGCGGCGGTGGTCCTTGGCGGGCTTGAATCGCAGGCCGCGCCCGAATACCATCGCCTCGGCATCGCGATCATGGCGCTTGCGGGCATCCTCTGGGCGAGTTACGCGGTGTTCAGCAAGCCGCTGCTGAAGCATTACTCGCCGCTGAAGGTGACCGCGTGGATCCACACGCTCGGCGCGGTGGTGCTGATCCCGCTGGGTGCGCCCGCCGCCATGCAGGTGGACTGGGCGAACATGTCGCTGATCACCTGGGGCTGCCTGCTGCACTTCTCGCTTCTGGCCGGTGTCTACGCTTTTGTGGTATGGTTCCGGGGGGTACAGAGGATCGGCTCGTCACGCACCGTGCTCTTTCAGTACTGTGTGCCGCTGGTGGCGACGGTGCTTGCGTACCTGCTGCTCAAAGAGGTGCCATCCCTGCTGCAGATCATCGGCATCGCGGTGACGCTCTTCGGCGTCAACCTCGCGGTGCGCAAGGGGCGTCGCGACGACGCGAACGAGGCACAGATGAGCGCTGAGGATGTCGCGGAGGAGAGCATAGAATCCGCCGAAGTGCCGCCCGGGGAGTGAGTGGGGATGAGGGCGCTCGTATTCAGTGACGTGCACGGACAGATGGACGCGGTCCGCCATCTCAGGCAGATCGCCGGAAAGGCGGACTGCGACTTCGGCCTGTTCTGCGGAGACATTGTCAAAGGCCACGCCCGCGGTGATGAGTTCCTCGCCGCGAAGGACGAGGGCCGCGAGGGGGACCTGTGCAAGCCCGAGATCATCGAGGAGCGCGCGGAGGACTACGCGCTCTACGCGGAGTTTTATGGATGCCTGCGGCCGTCGCCTTTCCCGATCTACGGCGTCCCGGGCAACATGGACGCGCCCGAGGGCCGCTACCTCACCTGCTCGCTGGCCGAGGAGGGCGGAGACTCGCCGCTGGAGGTCGTGCATCGTACGCTGGCGCAGCACGGGGAGTACGTCATCTCCGGCCTCGGCGGGGAAATCACCGAGGTGAGCCGCCACGATTTCCTCGTGCTGCAGTACCCCCGCTGGGAGGCGCTGCACCAGCTTCGACTCTTCGAGTTCGTCGAAGGCCCGCGGATCATGGTGCTGCACACGCCGCCCATCGGCGAGGTCGTTGACATCGACAACGGCGGACACAAGGGCTGCCAGGTCGTGAATGAGCTGATCCACACCTACCGGCCAAAGCTGGCCGTCTGCGGCCACGCCCACGACGCGCAGGGGCAGGAGACCATCGGGCAGACGCTGGTGGTCAACCCCGGCGCGCTCAAGGAAGGCAACTACGCCATCGTCGACCTCGAAGAGATGGAGGCCGACCTGCGGCAGTTGTGAGGGCTACACGGCAACGGCAACCTCATCCCCCGGCCCCCTCTCGGTTCCGGCGAGGGGGAGAACGCAACTGATAACGATAGCCGCCGTCGCGGCATCAAGAATCTGGAGCATCAACGAACCTATGTCAACGATTGAAGAAGCCATCGAGGTCCTCCGCTCAGGGGGCCACGTGGCACTTGAGGACCACCCTGAGCGCGAAAATGAGGCGGACATTCTGCTGGCAGGGGAGCTTGCGACCGGCGAGTCTGTCAACTGGCTGGCCGTCCATGCCCGGGGGCTGATCACCGTCGCGGTGACGCCCGAGATACTCGACCGGCTGGATATCCCGCTGCTCCCGCCCCGCTACACCGTGGAAAACGCCCCGCGCTTCACCGAACCGGTGGACGCCGTCGAGGGCACCACGACCGGTGCGTCGGCCTTCGACCGCGCAATCACGCTCAACAAGCTTGCCGACCCGAACTCAGTTCCGGCCGACTTCTCGCGGCCTGGCCACGTCTTCCCGCTGCAGTGCATGCCCGGCTGCCTGCTCGACCGGCAGGGGCACACTGAGGGCGCTGTCGCCCTCGCGAGGCTGGCCGGCCTGCAGCCGGTGGTGGCGATCTGCGAGCTAATGAACGAGGAGGGCCACATGGCGCGCGGCGAAGAGGTCGTGGAGTTCGCCGACAGGCACGGCATCCCGCGCATCAGCGTGCAGGAACTCGTCGCACGGACCTGCTGAGGGCGCGCATGGCCGCTGCCCCCTGGCCTGACTTCTGCCCACAGGTCGCCGGGACGCTGTTTGTCGTCAGGAGGGGCCGCACGAGGCTCCACGAGGAACGAGTGGAGGCGAGGTCGGCCCATGCGACTCCCGTCACGCCCGGGATCGCGGAAGGTCCAACGACCGTTGGGCCGACCTCGGGACGCATAGACGACATGCGCCCCTCGTGCGGCCCCTCCTCGCCACACGATGCTCAATCGACTTGTGTACGAGGGCAAGGCCCCGGGCGCTTCCGCTCACTCCCCCACCACTGAATTCGTCAGCATGATCTGCGAGATACGCGCGCCATCCTCGCGGGCGAGGACGCGCACCGTGTGCTCGCCCGGCTCCAGCCTCACCGTCGGGCCGTGAATCCACTGCCACTCGCCCATCCGGCTGTCATTGCCGAACTCGACAGGCTCCGCATCATCGACCTGCGCGTAGAATGAGTTCCCCTTGTCATCCAGCCACCAGCACTGCCCGAGCAGCGTGTAATCCCCGGCCTTCGGGATCTCCAGCGTCCACTCCGCGGAGCCGGCCTCGTCGTCGGACTGCCACGGGTCCTGGTTGAAGCGCACGTCGCGCGCCACGTGGATGAAGCGCACTCCCTCATCCTCGCCGGTGGCGAAGGGCTCGGTCAGCGTCGCTTCATCAACACCCGCCTGCTCGCGCACCATCTCGTCCACCACGTGAATCTGCAGGCTGCGGCTCTGCGTCTGATCGCCGCAGGCGACCTCCAGCAGCGAGTCGGCGGCACACGCGGGCATCCCGTCCTCCGGGCAGGCGCTGAGGGTGGCGGTCGCGGTCTCGCCCGCGCCGATCGTGAGTGTCGCAGGCTCGAGGGAGATTCGCAGTCCCTCCGCGGCCCCTCGCAGCGTCGCCTCCACCGGCTCATCGGTGGTGTTGCGAAGCTGCACCTCGCCCTCCCACGGCTGATCCGCGGAGCAGACGGGGACGGTGCCGGGCAGCGTCACCTCCAGCGGCGTGATCCGCGGCTCAACATGCGCAAGCGAGGAGTAGTACCAGGCCATCGTCCGCACGCCGGCCCCTGTCATGCCCAGCAGCGTCTCGGTCAACTCGCCGAACCACTCGTCGCCGGTGTAGCGGAATGGGTAACTCAGCGCCCCGCTGCACTGGCTGGTCGCGCCGTAGCCGGTCTTGCAGCGCGGCGCCTGCTTGTACCAGAAGCGCGCGGGCGGGCCCATCGGTTCGGTTGTGAGCCACTCGCCGATGCCGAGGCACATGCGCATCGCGCGCTCCTCGCCGGTCGCCTCGTAGAAGCGCCCGAGGCCGCGTCCGAGGATTCCGTGCATGAACGCCGTCCCACCCTCGTAGGAGGGCTGCTCGGAGATCGGCACGCTCACCACGCCGCGCACCGGATCCTGGATCGTCTCCATCCAGTCGAGGATCGCATCACCCGCGTCTTTGTACTTCTGCTCGCCCGTCATGCGGTAGAGGCTTGAGAGCGCGATCAGCGTCCACCCCGGCCCGCGCTCCTGCCCGCCCGCGCCGTAGCGATTGTTCTCGACCGTCCAGACATACCAGTCGCCCATCGCGCGGGCGGTCTCCTCCGCGCGGACATCGCCGGTGAGCAGCCAGTAATCAAGCAGCCCCTCGACCCACGAGTGGCCGTTGCTCGCGCCCATCACGCAGTGGTCGGGATACCAGCCCTCGTCCACGATGTGCTTGGAGTTGTGGTGGTGCGGTGCGCCGATCAGGTACTCCCGCCCCGGCGCCCAGTGGTAGCAGTCCACGGCCTCGTAATGACGCGCGGCCTCCTCGCCGATCTCCAAGAAGCGCCGATCGCCGGAGCGGAACCACTCCGCGAGGAAACCGTGGTGATGGTCATACTCCTGGTTGCTCCAGAAGGTGTAACTCGGCCCGTAGCCCCACTCGAAAGTGTCATCCCCGTAGTTCTCCATCCCGTATTCGTTGCGGGCCTCGCGCTTGGCCATGTATCCGTCATACGTGCGATCGACGCTCTCCTCGTAGCGCGAGAAGCGCACGGGGTTCTCCGCGGGCATCTCGCCCAGCGCGAGCGTCCCGGTCGCATACTGCGGATCCGGCGCGGCGAGCAGACGGTCGCGGAATGCCATGAAGGCGTCAGCGGATTCGGCTTCCGCGCCTTCAGGCTCAAAGCCCAGCATGACCTCGTGGGTGATCGCCTCGCCCTGGTGGAGCACGAAGGGGCCATCGGAGAACTGGTCATGACTGTCCATCGGAATCAGGTCGAGCGCGATCCCGTCCGCGCCGACCTCGACGGCCTTCGGCCACTTCTCCCACCACCAGCGCGTGGCGACCGAAAGCGACGGGCCGTCACTGAGCCGCACGAAGCCCTGTGTGCGGCCCTGCTCCGCCGCCTCTGTGTCAGTACTGACGGTCGCGGCGTCGAGTTCAAGCTGGCGGCAGGCGGCGGTTCCGCCGGAAGCAGGCTCATCGTCGCCCCACACGATCGCCTCCGCCCCCTCGCCCGCCCACGGGCAGGGCATGTTCAGCCGCACGCGGCGCAGCTTCTCCGTCTCGGTGTCCTCCTTGTGCGTGAAGACGTAGCTCATGCGAGTCATCGGCGAGCCCGCGTAGAATTCCTGGATCAGGTCGAACTCCAGCAGAGTGGAGCCATCCTCGGCGGTGTGCCGGCCGAGTCGCCGGATCACCGCGCGCAGCGGCCCGGCCTCGATGATCTGCGTGTCCGTCACCTCGCCCTGCGCGGAGGAGTACTCCGTGCCATCCTCGGCAGTCACCAGCGCCGCCCACGGCTCGTCGCCGATCATCTGCGTGCCGGCGAGCAGCGCGCTCTCGACCAGCGTCCCGCGCTCAGTGCTGAGCGTGGCGTCGAGCGCGCCGGTGCTGACTTCGATCACACCATCGCGCTCGCTCACGCGAATCGGGTCCGCGGCATTCGTCGATGGTGTAACATCGGAGCCGAACTCCACGGTGTACTCGGCTTGCGAGTCGGCATCGACAGAAGCTGGAAAACTCACCAGCGCGAACATGATCGAGCCGTCCGGCCAGTGGTTGAGCGCGCGCGCCTGCACCGGGACCTCGCTGCCCTGCGGGTCGAGGACGCGAAGGTTCTCCGCGCCCGTGAGCGCCCCGTAGGCGAAAGGCAGGCCCTGCGTTGCGATCTCACCGGAGCGCGCGACGCCCGTATGGTCGGTGACCGTCACGCTGAACGAGTCGCGCGCAGGCTCCTCGCCCGGCTGATAGCACGGCTCCGCGATCTCCACCTCGGCGCGGACAGGCTCGCGCTCCACGATCTCACGCGGCAGCAGCGCGATCTCCGCAATGCGCACCGCCTCGTCGCCATCGCGCGTCGCGTCGAGGCGCACCTCGTCGCCACGCTCGACCTGCAGCGGCCCGAAGACCGCGCTCCAGTCGCCGTAGTCATCGGCGGTCATGCGCACCTCGCCGACCTGCTCGCCGCCAATCGACAGTCGCAGGCGCGACTGACCGGTGTGATCGTCGCGCAGGCCGATCGCGGCGTAGTACGAGCCGCTGTCGCCGACATACCTGCGACTGAGCGACCCCTGCTGCGCGTCGATCTGCATCGCGTCATCCACCTCGGCGAAGCCTTCGGCGTCCATCTGCCGCGCGGGGATGCGCTGGATGCCGGGGAAGAGTTCGACGCCGGCCCAGAAGACTTCGGTCAGGAAATCCTTCTCCGAAGCGCGCCGATCGCGGACCTGCAGAGACAGCGTGACCTCATCTTTGCCCCGGATTGCGTCTGAGATGTCCACCACGTAGAAGCGGCGGTCGGCCGGGCGGGGGTTGTGCCCGAGCACATCAAGCTCCCAGACCTGCTCGCCATCGACGAGCACCTCGCAGAAGCGCATGTCGGCCTTCTTGTTCTCGTAGGTGGCCACGGCGCGGTCGCCCTCGTAGTCGCGATCGACGCCGCCGCAGTAGTCATCCGACACGTAGAAGCGCAGGTAGCAGCCACCCTCGGGGACCTGCACGGTACGGCTCACGCGCCCAAACGCGCCTGCTTCGGAGGGCTCGTGCGGATGAGCGATCGTGAAGACCGCGCGGCGGTCGGGTGTGCCGCTGAACTGCCCCTCGGACTCGAAGGACCAGCCCTCGCCATCGAGCGGCCACGCGCCGCCGGCAGTCGCGTCGGGCAGCAGGTCGGAGATGCTCTGGTGGTAGCTTGCGGGCACGATGCTCTCTCCTTCCGGCCAGTCGGGGGAGTTCGCGAGCGCGTATGCCACGAGGTTCTCGAGCATCTTCGCACCGGCCCCGTCGGGCCCGGCGCCGTCCGCGAACCAGTGGTACTCGGGGATCATCTGCGTGAGGATGATGCGGCCCTCGCCATGCTCAAGCTCGATCAGGCCGTAGTGCGGGCCGTCGTTGGCCGCCTCGCCCTCGTCCCAGCCCTGCTGCTTGCCTGCGCTGACCAGCGGCGCCCACCCCTCGCCGAGGTCGTACCAGCCGCGGTAGATGCTGCCCATGTGCACGTCGAGCATGACCTCGCGCGTAAGCTCGTTCGGCTCGCGGAAGATCGGGTGGTCGGGCTGCAGGATCTCGCCGAACTCATACGCGCGATCGTTCTTCGCGGGCGCGGGCAGCCACGCATCGCCCTCGTTGTTGCGCATGCCGAGGAAGACGCCGCCGCTTTCGACGAAGCGCCGCATCTTCGTGGGGC
>JBNJEK010000038.1:0-21520 GCA_051745855.1 Armatimonadota bacterium | reverse complement strand
GAAGAATGAGGTCGAGCATCAGCAGGTCGGGCATGTTTTCTTCGATGACCTCAAGGCCCTCTTCGCCGCTCCCCGCGACCTCGACATCAAAACCCTCAGCCTCAAGCTTGGTTGCCACGAGCTTACTGCACTGTGGGTCGTCCTCTACTATCACAATTCTTCTCGGATCCAGAAACGACACCTCCGGCGGCCTCAGCAACGAGACCAGGGTTTGCGGCACATTTGACTCTCCCGTCAACGCCCCCTCGGGGAGAGGGCCGTATTTGTGACACTTATCCTACCATATATTGTCTTCGGCTGCAATAGAGCTTTTATTTCGCGAAGAGTTAGAGGGCCCTTGACTCTGAGCGCCCCGATTTGCAGCAGTCAAGCAACCGCCATCTTCGGCAAACACGTGGAGTCTTTACAGCACTGCTGCGAAGTCGTAAGATGCCGTGTCCGGGACGAAACTTACCAAGCCGGTCACTTCTTGTGCATAGGAAAGATAAATTCTGAGGCAATTGTACATTATCGGCAGATAGCCTTCTGATTGATCGACTCTGCGGGGCGTGGTGACTGATCGGGAAAAGTCGGAAATCTGCCGGCGACTATTCACGCCCTCCTGACCAGATGAGCACCTCATGGAAAGTCGGGTTGGGCCGGGTGGCCTCGCGGCTGATTCGCAATGCCGCCGCATCAGAGGCGAAGCGCACAGCCGCTTTCGGCGGCATACCCTTCAGATGCGCGGCGAGAAGGCCCGCGTGAAATGTGTCGCCGGCTCCGATGTCGTAGACGACCTCGACGTCCCTGGTCGGCAGATGGCACAGGTCGTCGCCGGCCAGCAGCGTCGCCCCCTTCTCGCCCGCGGTGATGACCACCATACGCGGCCCCAGGTCCTCGATCTCCGAGGCGGCCTGCTCCACGTCGTCGGTGCCCCTGACGACAGCGGCCTCGTCAGTGTTCATCACAACGATATCCGCGCAGGCGCAGGCCTCTCGCTGCACGGCGATGATTTCGTCCTCGGTCTGCCCGTGCCATGCCGACGGACGGTAGTTGACCGCGTAGCACACCTCCCGGCCGGCGTCACGGGCTCGCCGGGCGCCGGCGAGCGCCGCCGAGCGGAGCGGTTCGTTACGCACCGTCGCTTCGGTGAAGTCGAAGAGCCGGCATCGCCGGATGACATCGGCGCCGATCTCCTCGGGGCGCAGTTCGGCCATCGGATCGCTGAAGCCCGGGAAGCGGTAGAAGTAAAAGGTCTTCTCACCGCCCTGGTCCATCCAGGCAAATGAGACGGGAGTGCGGTGACCGTTCACCGGGAGGATCAGGTCGGTCGTGATACCCCTGCGCGCGAGGCGTTCGATCAGCCATGAGCCGAGTTCATCGTCGCCCACGCGCGCCATCAGCGCCACATCCACGCCCAGCGCCGCGAGCACCGCGGCGAAGTTTGCGGCCGAGCCTGACGGCAGCGGAACCATCGTCTCGACCTCAGACAGCGGGCGGCCCATCTCCGCGGGCGTGATCTCCACCATCGCGGAGCCGACGGTGAGCACGTCGAAGTCGGGTGCGGCGGACGCCTCGGATGTCATCTGCTACTCGCCAGCCAGTCTGTCGGGCGAGGTGAAGATCTCTTTGAGCGTGGCGAGGAAGACGGCGCCCTCCGCGCCGTCCACCGCCCGGTGGTCCATCACAAGCGTCAGTTGCGCGGCCCGGCGGACCTCGATCTCACCGTCGATGACCATCGGTTGTGGCGTGAACGAGCCGATGCCGAGGATGGCGACCTGCGGCGGGCTGATGATCGGCGCGAATGAATCGATGCCGATCGGGCCAAGGTTCGAGATGGTGAAGCCGGCTCCCATCTGAAGTGACGCGCGCAGCCGCCCTTTTCGCGCCAGTTCGACCATCTCGCCGGTCTCCGCGGCGATCTCCTCGAGGCTCTTCCTGTCGACGTCGCGCACGGTGGGGAGCAGCACGCCCTGCTCGGTTCCGACGGCGAAGCCGATATTCACCGCGTCGAGGATCTTGAGGTGGTCAGTCTCACACCACGCGTTGAAGCGAGGGTGCTCCCTGAGGCCGACTGCGACCGCTTTGATGCTCAGGTCGTTGTATGTCGGAACCGGGTCGGCGGTCTCCTTGAGCTGCTCGCGGAATGAGACAAGCGGCTCCATGTCCACCAGCGTGCGCATGTGAAACTGCGGGATCTCGTTGACGCTTTGGAGTGTGTGGGCGCCGATGGCCTTGCGCACCCTGGTATGCTCTTCGATCGTAAAGCTCTCTTCTTCTCGACGGGGCACGGGGCAACGCCTCCCTGGTCGGGGCCTCATCTGACTTTCGTGTAATTCGCGGCGGCGGTCGTGTTCTCCTGCCTGCCACGGGCTGCGTGTCAACGGTGAAGGATTGGGTTGACAGGAGTAACGATTCTCCAGGCGAGGGCGCCTGGAGTCCAGAATCGCAAGACGACCCGGAGTCCGGGCGCCCCCGCCCGGATGTCGTTCCCATCCCTGGTATTCCCCTGCGGCGCGTAGCGGCTTCTATCGTCGTATCCTTAACCGTCGATACGCAGCAATGCGCGGAAGGTGTTGGTGGCGCGGCGGAGAATGCACTCTACACTGGCGATCACGCGAACCAACTCGGGAGGACCCGTGCGCAAGGCGCGCGAGGTCGCTCCCGGAGGGAACAGGTGATGAGCATGCCGATCAGGGATCTGTCCGGGCAGAAGACGCGACGCAGCGGCGACGAGATGGTGCGACATCTTGAGAGCTTCGAGCTTGACCTGCAGTTCACCGCCGGCGTGTGGTTCTTCGCGCCGGGGGGCGGGCGCTTCCATGAGCGCTATGTGCCCGATGTGCCGATGGAGGGCCGCATCGAGATGGCCCTCGAACTCAAGGACGAGGGGCTTGTCGGTCTTGAGGCGCACTATCCGAACGAGGTCAATGATGACACGATCGACCTCTTCAAGAGCGCCGCGGACGAGGGTCTGCGGCTGATCACGGTCGTCCCGAACCTCTTCTATGACGCACAGTTCGAGTTCGGCTCACTCTCGTCGCCGATCGAGGACGTGCGGCGCGCGGCGATCGACCGCACCATCACCACCCTCGAGATCAACAAAGAACTGGACACCGACTTCGCGATCGTCTGGCCGGGGATCGACGGCTTCGACAACACCTTCGGGCAGAATCACGTCCTTATGCGCGACCGCTTCGCCGAGGGTCTGGCCGAGGCGATGGACGCGGTGCCGGGCGTGCGCATCTGCATCGAGCCCAAGCCCTACGAGCCGCGCCCGAACATCATCTACGGAACCACCTCCGAGGCGCTGCTTCTGTGCGAGAAGGTCGAGTCGCTGCTCGACAACGATGAGAACGCGCGGATAATCAGCGAGGGGACGGCCCTGATGGGGCTCAACCCCGAGGTCGGCCACATGCTGATGGCCTACGAGGACCTCGCCTACGCCTTCAGCCTCGTCTGCGAGTACGGCCGACTCGGCCACACGCACTGGAACTCGCAGCCGATGGGCAACTACGACCAGGACCTCGACGCCGGCGTCGTCTACCCGGAGCAGACCGAAGCCGCGATGTATGCGCTGAAGATGTGCGGCTACCAGCAGTACTTCGGCATCGACATCAACCCCGAGCGGATCCCCGTCATGCAGGCGCTGCGCAACTGCATGGACATGCTCAAGGCCGTGAACGAGCGGATCAACGGCCTCGACCACGCGCGGATCGTGGATTACGTGGAGAATCCGAACGAGAATCGCGGGATGCTGGAGGCAATGCTGATCCGCACACGCTATCCGGAGGCCAGCGGCCTGTCCGACCTGCCCTGAGGCCCGCAAACACGCACAGGCGGAGGAGTACCGTGACGTACGATCCAGCCGGACGCACCGTCGTAACTCAGGCGGACATCGTCGCCGGGCTGCGGGCCCTCGGGCTTGAGCCCGGCGACATGGTGCAGGTGCACAGCGCTCTGTCGAGCTTCGGCTACGTGGACGGCGGCGCGGAGGCCGTGGTGGACGCGGTCCTCGAGGCGCTGGGGCCGAAGGGCACCTTGATGGTGCCGACCTTCAACCACCAGTCGCGTGAGGCATTCGATGACGAGCACGAGATATTTGACCTTCAGACCACGCGCTCGGTGAACGGGGCGGTCACCGAGGCGGCGCGCCTCCGCCCGGAGGCCCGCCGCTCGCTGCACCCCACGCACCCCTACGCGGCGATCGGCCCGAAGGCCGAGTGGCTGACGAGCGAGCACCTCGACCTGAAGACCTTCGACCCGCGAAGCCCGCTCGGCAAGCTCGTCAGCGGTGGGGGGAAGATCTGCATGTTCGGCGTCGGGATGAACGCCTGCACTGCCGCGCACGTCGCTGAGACACGGGCGGGCTCGCGGTGCATGGGCTACCGCCGACTCGTGCGGAAAGTTCGCCTGCCGGACGGGTCGGTCGTCGATGCGCGCGCGGTGCTCTGGCGTGGTGAGGGCACCTGCAAGCTGGAGTGGCAGGCGATCGAGGGCGAACTGCGCCAGCGAGGGATCATCCGCGACCGGCGGATCGGCGAGGCGCAGGTCATGCTCTTCGACGGCGGTGCGATGGTCGAAGCGACCTTCGACCTTGCGCTGCAGATGTGCCCGACCTGCGAAGTGCGGCCGCGCTCCACCGGGAATTGACGTTCAAGCGTATCCCCTTCACGAAAGCTGGTAGCTGACGGTATGCTGTTTGTCTGCGACATGCACGTTCACATCGGCCGCTCGACCTCCGGGCGGCCGGTGAAGATCACCGCCGCGCGCGACCTCACCTTCGAGAACATCGCGCGGGAGTGCGCGAAACGAAAGGGCATCGATGTGGTGGGCGTGGTGGACTGCGCCTCGCCGCCGGTGCTGGAGGACATCCACGCGCTCGTGGAGGCGGGGGAGATGGTGGAGCAGCCGGGCGGCGGCCTGCGCTACCTCGACGAGGTGACCGTCATTCTCGCCGCGGAGTTTGAGACCTACGAGGAGGGCGGAGGGCAGTCGCACCATGTGAGTTACTTCCCATCGGTCGAGGCGCTGCAGGGCTTCTCCGACACGCTGAGCGAGCATGTCACGAACATGGAGCTGTCGTCGCAGGCGTGCAGGCTGCCGGCGCGGGAGTTGCTGGAGATGGCGCTCGGGTTCGACGCGCTCTTCGTGCCCGCGCACTGCTTCACACCACACCGCAGCCCCTACGGCTCCTGCGTGGATCGCATGGGCGAGATGTTCGGCGATGCGTGGGAACAGGTGCGCGCAATCGAGCTTGGCCTGTCGGCCGACAGCTTTCTCGCGGACCGGATCGGCGAACTGGCGGAGCGGAGCTTTCTGTCGAACTCCGACGCGCACTCGTTGCCGAAGATCGGGCGCGAGTACAACATCATCGAGATGGAGGCGCCGACTTTCGAGGAGTTCGCGATGGCGCTCAGGCGCGAGGGCGGACGCGAGATCGCGGCGAACTTCGGCCTTGACCCCCGCCTCGGGAAATACCATCGGACTTTCTGTGAGGAGTGCGAGCGGATCGCGCAGAGCGATCCGCCCGTGCTTGAGTGTGAGTCATGCGGCGCGGAGAATGTGACGCGAGGCGTGCTGGATCGGATCGTTGAGGTTGCGGATTTCGACGAGCCGCAGGCGCCGGATCACCGGTCGCACTATCAGTATCAGGTGCCGCTGCAGTTCGTGCCGGGCGTGGGGACGGTCACGCTCAACAAGCTCATCAACCGCTTTGGCTCGGAGATGGCGGTGCTGCACGAGGCTGAACCGGAGGAACTGGCGCAGACGGTGGGGACGAAGATCGCGACGCTGATAGTCCACGCGCGACAGGGTACGCTGCCCCTGAAGGCCGGTGGTGGCGGGCACTACGGAAAGGCCTCGCCGGATAACGCCGGCCAGCTTGATCTGCCGGGTCTGAGTTGAGAGCACGCTCCTCGCACTTCCTGCGGACCACTTCCTTGACACCTCGCGGTCTTTTTGCTAAGGTGCAGTACACGCTTCTTTCAACATAAGGATGTGCTCTGCAGGCTCACAGTCAGACACAGGGAGTGACGTGTCATAGACAAGTCTTACCGCGTAAACGAGCGGATACGTGCGCCCAAAGTCCGGGCGATCTCACCTGACGGTGATCAGCTCGGGATCATGCCGACCAAGCAGGCTGTGATGGAGGCGAAGAAGCGAGGGCTCGACCTGATCGAGGTCGCCCCCAACGCGGATCCTCCGGTGTGCCGCATGATGGACCACGGGAAGTTCCGCTACGAGCAGCAGAAGAAGGCGAAGGAAGCGAAGAAGAAGTCGAAGCAGACGCAGCTCAAGAGCATACGCGTGCGCCCGAACACCGATGAGCATGACGTGAACTTCAAGATGCGTAACGCCCGCAAGTTCCTCGAAAAGGGCGACATGGTGAAGTTCAACGTCATCTTCCGCGGCCCCGAACTGCGGCACAAGGACCGCGGCGCGCAGCAGCTCAAGAAATTCGCCGAGGGCTGCGAAGAGGTGGCCGTCATCGAGCAGCCCCCCCGCATGGAGGGCCGGCGCATGACGATGGTCCTGCGCCCAAAGACGCAGGACTAAAGCCCGACTGGCGAAGCAACCGCACACCAGCCGACCGGGGCCAGCCTCGGTCGGCCGGGTTTTCTGCGTATACCACGCCGGTGCGTACTCCGGCATTGGAGAGGATTGATCTCGATGGGCAAGATGAAGACGAAAAGTTCCGCGGCGAAGCGGTTCAAGCGCACAGGCTCGGGAAAGCTGGCGTACACAAGCCCGGGCCAGAACCACGCCTCGATGGCCAAGGACAACAGGCGCCAGCGCAGGCTGCAGCAGACGAAGATCCTGTCAGGCGGCGAGGAGAAGGACATCGAGACGCTCATTCCGTACAAGTGAGCCACCGCTAAAGTTATCTACCACCGCCGCGGGGGATCCCCGCCCGGTGGCGAAGGGAAGAGGTCCACATGGCGCGAGTAAAGACCGGATACACCCGCCGCCGTCGCCACAAAAAGTGGCTGAAGGCCGCCAAGGGCAACTGGGGCGGCAGGAGCCGCCTGTACACCGCCGCGAAGGACACCGTCATTCGAGCGGGCGCATTCGCATGGAAGCACAGGCGCCTGAAGAAGCGCGATTTCCGGCGGCTGTGGAACGCGCGCATCAACGCCGCGGCCCGCGCGAACGGCACGAACTACAGCCGGCTGATCGGTGGCCTCAACAAGGCCGATGTGAAGATCAACCGGAAGATGCTGGCCGAGATGGCGATGCACGACCCGGAGGCGTTCGCCAGCGTTGCCGAAATCGCCAAGCAGGAGATGCCGGCGTAATCGCCGACTGCTGCTCATCTTGATAATCGAGAGCACGCAGAACCAGCACGTCAAGAGGCTGCGCGCGCTCGCCACCCGAAAGGGGCGCCGCACCCACCGGCAGTTCCTCGTCGAGGGTGTGCGGGCGCTCGAGGAGGCGGCGGACGGCGATCTCTCGCTCGAAACGGTCGCAGTCTGCCCGGACCTTGTCGAGAGTGATCGCGCGGAGGAACTTGCCCGGGAGCTTCAGCAGACCGGCGCCGAGATTCTGCGCATAGCCGAGGAGCCCTTTCGCTCGTTCAGCCAGGTCCAGTCGCCGGAGGGAATCGCCGCCGCGGTGGGCATCCCCGACACCCGGCTTGAGGACCTGCCCGAAGACGCCACCCTCATTGTGGCCGCGGTGGACCTGCGCGACCCGGGGAACATGGGCTCACTCGTCCGCACCGGCGACGCGGCGGGGGCAGACGCGCTGGTGGCCGCCGGGACCTGCGTGGACGTGTTCGACCCGAAGGTCATCCGCGCGAGCGCAGGCTCAGTCTTTCACATCCCGATCGTCAATGACGCTCCACCGATGGGGCTGATCCAATGGGCGCGGGCGTCAGGCATCCGGACGATCGCGGCACATCTTGAGAATGCGAAGCCGTACACCCGGATCCGCTACCCGAAGCAGGCGATGGTGCTGGTTGGCAACGAGGCTAATGGTCTGCGTGATGATATCGCAAAGAATGCAGACCATCGGGCGTACATACCCATGCCCGGCCGCGCGGAGAGCCTGAACGTGACGGTCGCGGCGGGGATTCTCATCTGGGAGATACTCAGGCAGCGGCATACGTGAGCGCTGCCCTGAAGCCGTTTCCGTTGTGGCTCCGGCGCCCCGCCGGGGAGTTGTCCTGAAGTCGTTTCCGTTGTGGCCCCGGCGCCTCGCCGGGGGCCGTTCGCAAAATGACACAATCGGTTGTACCCAACGGACAGAGACGGAGACCAGTACGCGTATCGTAGAAGGCTGACAGAGACGGAGCGCCGCAGGCTGAGAGCGCCCCGGCCGGTCGATGCGCCGAAGTTTCACTCCCGAGTCGCGCCCCCAAAGGCGAGAGGCCCCTCGGGTCTGCGCTCAGTAGGCGGCGCCGGCGCTCCACCGTTAGCGGAGCACGCGCATTCGCGCACCCACCTGATGGGTGGTATACCGGAAGCCCCGTGCTTTCGTCCCTGGGACGAGAGACGGGGTTTTTTGCATGTGCGGACTCTGCGCGTGGCAGGAGTTCATACTCCCGCGCGCAATTTCATAACAGATACATTTCCGCCGTCAGCGGCCCGCTGGAAACTGGTAGGCGGCCGCGTGCAAGGAGATGGAGATCGATGGAAGACCGACTTCGGAAGATGGCCGAGAACGCCCGGAATGCGCTCAGGGGCGCCTCCGATCTCGATGAGCTTGAGGAGGCCCGGATCAAGTTCCTGGGCCGCAGCGGGATCCTGCGCGAGCTTCAGCAGGGGATTCGCGATGTGGCGGAGGAGTTACGGCCGCAGGTCGGCAAGCTCATCAACAAGACCCGCGCGGAGCTTGAAAGCATCCTCGAGAGCAGGCGTGAGGAGCTTGAGGAGCTGAAGGTCTACGAGAGGAGCGAGGACCAGCGGATCGACGTTACGCTGCCGGGCCGCTCGGAGTACTCCGCCGGCCGCCACCCGCTGCTGGCGACGCTCGATGACATGCTGGAGATATTCCTCGGCCTCGGGTACACGATCGCGCATGGGCCGGAGGTCGAGAATTACTACTACGGCTTCGAGGCGCTCAACTACCCCGCCGACCACCCGGCGATGGACGAGCAGGCGACCTTCTACATCGCCGACGACGTGCTGCTGCGCAGTCAGACCTCCACGGTGCAGATTCGCGTGATGGAGGGGCAGGAGCCGCCGGTGCGCGTAGTGGTGCCGGGGCGCTGCTTCCGCCGCGACACGGTCGATGCCACACACTCGCACACATTCCACCAGCTTGAGGGCCTGTGTGTCGATGAGGGCATTACGATGGGCGACCTTAAGGGCACACTGCTCGCTTTCGGCCGGGGCATGTTCGGCGAGGACACGCAGGTGCGCTTCCGGCCCGACTTCTTCCCCTTCACCGAGCCGAGCGCCGAGTTCGCGGTCACCTGCTTCGCCTGCGAGGGCGAAGGGGCCGACTGCCGCGTGTGCAAGAGCAGCGGCTGGATCGAGCTTGGCGGCGCGGGGATGGTCGATCCGAACGTGCTGGAGGGTGTCGGCTACGACACCGAGCGCTACACCGGCTTCGCCTTCGGCGTCGGAATCGAGCGCTTCGCGATGAATCGCTACGGCATTCCGGACATGCGGCTGCTGTACTCGGGCGACATGCGGATGTTGCGGCAGTTCTGACGACAGGGGAGAATAAGCGGCCGAGTGCCCGACACAGTTGGCCGTTGACGTTGTGGCCCCGGCGCCCTCGCCGGGGAGCCTTTCAGAGTAATGCATGACGCGCAGTTCGACTGGAGGAGACAGCAATGCGCGTTCCACATAGCTGGCTGATGGAGTACATCGACGCGGAGATCTCGCCCGAGGACCTCGCCGAGGAACTGACCATGGGCGGGCTGGAGGTCGAGGAGATCGAGGACTGGGATTCGGCCGACGGAAAGGCGCAGGATGCCGTCCTGGTCACCTCGGTGACCTCCAATCGCGGCGACTTGCTGTCGCTGATCGGCGTGGCCCGGCACGCGGCGGCGCTGCTGCGCTGCGATCTCAAGCTCCCGGACCTGTCGATCCCGGCGATCGAGAATCCGGCCCATGCCGAGGAGGACCTCGATCAGGGCGACACGCGTATCACCATCGAGGACCGGGAGGGCTGCCCGCGCTACTCGGCGCTGCGGCTTGTGGGCGTGGAGGTGCGGGAGTCGCCTGACTGGATGCGCTACCGGCTGGAGGCGGCCGGCGCGCGACCGCTCGGCAACATCGTCGATGCGACCAACTACGTGCTGCTTGAGCTTGGCCAACCGCTGCACGCATTCGACCACAAGCTGCTGGTCAAAGGTCACATCATCGTCCGTCGCGCGGAACCGGGGGAGAAGCTTACGACCATCGACGAGAACACGCGGGAGCTGACTGAGAACGACCTGGTCATCGCGGATGAGAAGGGTGCAGTGGCCCTCGCCGGCGTCATGGGCGGCGTGGATACCGAGATGCGCGAGCGCACGCAGGATGTGCTGATCGAGTCGGCGCATTTCAACCCCACGATGATCCGGCGCACCGCCCAGCGTCATGCGATGAGCACCGAGGCGTCCTACCGCTTCGAACGCTTCGTGGACCCGAACCTGACGCTTCCGGCGCTGGCACGGGTCGGGCAGCTTCTCCAGCAGATGGACGCGGCGGAGATCGTCGGGCGGGCGATGGACGTGCGCGACGAGGAATTCGTGCGTGAGCCGATCGAACTGCGGCCCGCGCGCACCAACTGGGTGCTGGGCACAGAGCTTGGCACGGACGAGCAGGTCGAGTTGCTGGAGCGGCTGGGCTTCAGCGTCACACCCGACACCGCCGAGGCCGAGCAGGCTGCGGAGGCCCTTCCCGAGCGCGACTGGCTGCGAGCCTATCCGGATGAGATGCAGGCGGCCGAGCGGCTGACCGTCGGAGTGCCGACGCGGCGGCCGGACCTGGAGCGGGAGATCGACCTGATCGAGGAGATCGCGATCATCCACGGGTACAACGAGATCCCGACTACGCTGCCGCGCAACATCAGCCGGGCCGGGACGAAGACGCGGTTGCAGAAGCTGGAAGATCGCGTGAGCGAAGTCATGCGCGCGGCGGGGCTGTGCGAGAACGTCAGCTACTCGATGATAGGCGGATGCGACCTCGACTTCCTCTGCCTCAACGCCGACGCTCCCGAGCGGGAGGCGCTGTGCCTTCGCGATCCGGCGGCCGAGGACCAGGAGCTTATGCGCACCACGCTGCTGCCGGGCCTGCTGCAGTCGGCGCAGTACAACGTGCGGCGACGGGTTGAGGAGATCGCGCTCTTCGAGATCGGCCGGGTCTTCCTCGACATCGGTGAGGGCGCGCTGCCGGAGGAACGGCAGACGCTTTCGGCGATCTGCATGGGCAGCGCGCGCACCTCAACGTGGAACCTTCCCGACGAGTACGAGGAGATGGACTTCTACTGGCTCAAGGGCGTGCTTGAGCAGCTCTTCCAGCGGTTGCATATCGCGGATGTCAGCTTCGAGCGCGGCGAGCATGATTCGCTGCATCCGGGGCGGTCGGCGAAGGTGCTGGTTGATGGCCAGTCCGTCGGCCACATCGGTGAGGTCGCGCCGAGTGTGCAATCATCGTATGATCTTCCCGAGCCTGCCTGCGTGCTGGAGCTTGACCTGCAGGCGACGCTGGCGCAGGCGAGTCTGCTGGCGCAATACGAGCCGCAGCCGCGTCAGCCGGCGGCGACGCGAGACCTCGCGCTGGTGGTCGAAGATGATGAGAAGCACCGGGGCGCGGCTCTCGTCGCGGCGGCGGAGAAGGTGGCGGGCGAGCACCTCGAGAGCGTGCGCATCTTCGACGTCTACCACGACCCCGATCGGCTCGGCGAGGGCCGCAAGTCGGTGGCGATGCGCCTGACCTTCCGCCACCCGGAGCGCACGCTCACCGACGAGGAAGTGGACGAGGCCATGCAGCGCGTCATCAACCACATGGAGCGCAAGCTGAACGCGGAAGCGCGAACGTGGTAGTTGCGCTGTAGGGCGGGGACCTGCGCCCCGCCACGCCGTCAGCCGTGTCGTCGGAGAGGCCGGACCCCGCTCCGGCCTGTGCCGTGCCGTCTGTAGGGCGGGGACCTGCTTGTTCCCGTGGGCGACCGCGAGGTATAATCAGCCGCGAGGACGTGAGTTGGGCCCCGGACGGGAGCGATCACGGTGGATGGCAAGAGGTTCATCACGAAGCTGCACCTGCGCAACCTGCTGTCCTTCGGCCCGGAGGCGGAGGAGTTCGAGCTTGAGCCGCTGAACGTGCTCATCGGCCCGAACGCCTCCGGCAAGTCGAACGTGATCGAGGCGATCTCGCTGCTGCAGGCGGCGCCGGATGATATTCAGGAGCCGATAAGGCGGGGCGGGGGCGTAGGGGAGTGGCTGTGGAAGGGCGGGGAGGAGGAGGCGAAGGCGGAAATCGAAGTCCTCGTAAGGAACGGTGACGGCGGCGGGCTTCGGCACCGTCTCGGATTCAGGGGTAGTGGTGGGCAGTTCCAGTTACTGGATGAACTGATCGATGATCGCGCGTCTCTGGAGCAAACAGACACACCCGTCTATCATCAGGTCGCTGGCCAGGAGCTTGTGGCTCGTCGTGAGCTGCTTGCCGGAGGATGGGTTTTGGAGGGCTGCGGTGTGCGTCCCATTGACGAGACGGTAAAGCCCAACCGCTCTGTATTGGCTCAACTGAGAGACGCGCATCGTCATCCGGAGATTACCTACCTTGCGACAATGTTCGATGGGGTTCGCATCTACGGCGAATGGCACCTCGGCCGCGAGACCGAACCGCGCAAGCCCCAAATGACCGATCTTCAGAGCGACTTTCTCTCCGAGGACGCGAAGAACCTTGCTCTCGTCATCAACGATCTGCAGAACCGCCCGGGCCTCGAGGAGCGCCTGAATGAAGAACTTCGACGGTTCTACCCGCGCGCGAAGAAGATCACGGTGAGGATACTCGGCGGGACCGTGCAGCTTCAGTTGCACGAGGAGGGCCTGCGTGATCCGATTCCGGCGACGCGTATGTCCGACGGGACGCTTCGCTACCTGTGCCTGCTGTCGATCCTCCTGCACCCCGACCCTCCGCCGCTCGTGTGCATCGAGGAGCCGGAGATCGGCCTCCATCCGGACATCATCGTCCGCCTCGCGCATCTGATGGAGGAGGCGTCCGAGCGGATGCAACTCATCGTCACCACGCACTCTGATGCACTCGTGGCGGCGCTCTCCAGTGTGCCGGAGGCCGTCGCCATCTGCGAGCGTGATGACAATGGAAGCACGACCATCCGCCGTCTCAGCCGCGAGGGCCTTGGCGACTGGCTTGAACGGTACACGCTCGGCGACCTCTGGATGAAGGGTGAGCTGGGGGGCGTGCTCTGATGGCGTCGGTGACAATCTATGTTGAAGGTGGGGGCGGTGAGAGGCGTGGATTGCAGCAACTCCGTCTGGCCTTTCGCGAGTTCTTCTCAGAGTTTGCGGGCAGTATGCCGAAAGTTGTCGCATGCGGTGGCCGGGGCGCTGCGTACGAGGACTTCATGATGGCAGTCCGGCAAAGTCCGAGTTCGGCCATCCTTCTACTGGTTGACGCAGAGCGACCCGTCAGTGGCGACTCATCGACACAGCATCTCGCAGATCCTCCGGACAGGTGGGACCTGCGGGGTATACCCGACGACCGGGTACACTTGATGGTGCAGACGATTGAGGCGTGGATGGTCGCCGATCCTGACGCGCTCAGCGCCTACTTCGGCAACGGCTTCAATGAGAATGCGCTTCCTGGAAGACGCAACCCGGAGGAGATCCCGAAAGACGATCTGAAGCGCGCGCTGGAACAGGCGGGACGCGACACGAAGAAGAAGGGATACCACGAGATCAACGACGGCACCGAGATTCTGAAAAGGCTCGACCCCGCGACCGTTCGAGACAAATGTGTTTGGTGCAGGCGCCTCTTCGCGCTGCTGGCACATGTCACTGGCATAGTGCCAGCCGACCTTCAGTAAGCCCCCTTCCCCCACAGCACGACCGGCACCGTCCGCATGATGATCACGAGGTCCATCAGCAGCGAGCGGTTGTTGATGTAGTAAAAGTCATACTCGATGTTCTCCACCAGCGGGAGGTCCTTGCGGCCGAGGATCTGCCACAGCCCCGTCAGCCCCGGCCGCACCTGCAATCGCAGCCGCTGCCACGGCTGGTAGCGCTCCACGATGAACGGCATCTCCGGTCGCGGGCCCACCAGCGACATCTCCCCACGCAGCACGTTGATAAGCTGCGGCAGTTCGTCGAGGCTGAAGCGCCGCAGCCAGCGCCCGATCGGGGTGATGCGCTCGTCGGCCTCATCGGTCGGCGAGGGCGCGTACGGGTCGGCCTCCGGGCGCATCGTGCGGAACTTGAGCATCGTGAAAGGCTCGCCGTCGAGGCCGATGCGCGTCTGCTCGAAGATCGCGCTCGCGCCGGTCTCGCGCCGGATCAGCGGCGGCACGACCAGCCACAGCGGCGCGGTCAGCGCCAGCAGCACCACGCTCCCGATGATATCCATAGCGCGCTTGATGACACTCTGCCAGGCCGCGAAGTTTCTTCTGCCCAGCGGCACCACCGGCAGGTCCGCGACGCCCTTGATCTTCATCGCCCCGGTGAGCAACTCCAGGGGCCCGGCCACCAGGTTGAACTGCACCGGCAGGTCCCGGCACTCGGCGATCAGCGCCATCACCCTGTCCACGTCGAGGTCGGGTTGCGCCACGACCACCTCATCGAGACGGTGCTCCCGACAGATTGCCGGCAGATCATCGAGACGCCCGAGCACCGGAAGGCCGTCGATGGCATCCGGAGGGTCCGACCGTCCGCAGATGAATCCCTCCAGCGCGTAGCCGAGAGACGCGAAGCGCCCAATGCGTTCGGTGACGACCCGTCCGAGTTCGCCGCAGCCCACGATGGCGGTGCGCGACGCGGCGTCCGGTCGGCTTCCTCTCCGCTGGCGGTAGGCAGCCAGCAGCGACCGCTCGACCACCGCCAGCACACTTCCGGACAGCCAGAAGAGAATCAGCATCGCCCGGGAGTAGTCCGTCCGTGACATGAACGATGCGGCCGCGACAAGGATGGCGGCGAACGCGACAGCGCTGAGCGTGGCGACCGCCTCGGCGAATCGCGACCGGAAGCGCCGGATGTCGTAGAGGTCGCGGGCGAAGAATGCGATGAGCCAGAGAGCGACCACGGCGGGGGCGGCCCGGGCGTAAAGCTCCGGTGAGTGCTGCAGGCGGCTCAGGAGATGCTCGGGGACGTGGAACCGCAGGATGTAGGCCAGCGCGATGGCGGCGAGACACGCCAGCGTGTCGCCGGCCACGAGGGCCGCGATCATGCGCTGCTCGAAGCGTTGTCTGGGCGAGCGGGTCTCGCGATTCACGCTCATCTCATCTCAAGGCTGGGGTTGTCGCGGCTTTCAGATCATTTGGACGGGCTCGCGGGGTGGAGGTTTCGCCCGTTGAGTGCAAACACCCTGCAGGCTGCGTAAGGTCCCTCACCTGGCGCGAACCTGGCGAAGGTGAAAGCGGCTTCGACGCGGAAGCGACCCTCGCGCGCAGAGTGGACGGTGTCGAGCATGGAGAGGATATTGATCCGGGTGAAGATACTAACGATGACGCTCACCGTCATGCTGCTGACTGTCGTGCCGGATTTCGCCGGGGCGGAGACGATCGACCTCGGTGAGGCGCGAGTGTTCTCCACAATCGGCGGAAACGCCGCGCCGATCATCGACGGTGACGAGTCGACGCACTGGAGCGGCGACGGCGGCGATCTCTCGGAGCATCCGGCCAACATCTTCATTACGCCTGTCGAGCCTGTCACCATCGGCCGCATCAGCGTGGTGACCAATGACCGCAAGGGCTTCATCCGCCTGACCGGCCTGGAGGTCTACGCGGCCGCAGGCGATGGCTGGGCGTTGCTCGGATCGATCGATGAGGGCGATGTCGGGGGCTTTGTGACTGACGCCGACATGGTGACGGAGGGTGACGCGCAGTACCATCTCGTGCGCTTCGAACTCGACCTGCTCCCGGCGCATGTCGAGACGTTGCGCCTGCGCGTGACCGGGACCGCCCGGCCGGACAACGCATTCCCGAACATTCACCAGGTCAGATTGCACGCGCCTGAGGATGGCATCCAGCCGTCGGCGCTCAGGGCCGCGCCGGTGAAGGGCGAGAGCGAGACCGAATCGCTCTTCGTGCGCGCGGCGACGGGGCAGATCGAGGTGCCGGAGGAGACGCAGTACGATCCCGAGGTCGGCTACCTCGGCTACGCCCGCAGCTTCATGGGAACGATGCTGAAGAAGGGCAAGGACATCTACGGCGACACCCGAAGCCCGATGTTCGTGAGCATCCTGCTCATCGACGGGCAGAAGCACCCCGGGGTGGAGTTGCCGGCCATCGAGGGCCAGCGCCAGCATGACCGCGCGCACTTCGGCGGGAACCTCCAGCACGATCTCCCGCTGCTGACGGCGATGCAGCACATGAGTGCAATCACCGGTGATCGGAAATATGAGGATGCGGCGGACGCATATCTGCGACACTTTCTCAATCACTGTGCGGATACGCCCACCGGCCTGTGGCCGTGGGGGGAGCATGCGCACTGCGACTTCCGCACCAACACCCCCGGGCATGCAACCCACGAGTACCTCGGCGCGCCCTCGCTCGACCTGTGGGAGCGCGCGTGGGCGATCCGCCCGGCCGCCGTCACCGCCCACGCAGACGGCCTCATCAACCACGTGGTGAACCTCGAAACATTCGAGTACAACCGCCATGCGAATATCCTCGAGCCGCTGCCGGAGCCGCGGCCGGAGGGGATGGGCTTCCTCGACTTCCCGCGGCATGGCGGGTTCTTTTTGCAGACATGGGCGTTCGCGTGGTCGAAGACGGGTGATGAGAAGTACCTCGACCGGATCGAGCGCCTGCTCGACCACCAGGAGGAGACGCGGCTTGATTCGGGCCTGCTGCCCTCGACCTCCCAGCGCTCCGGCCGGCCGGTGAAGGCCTCGCTGGCGTCAACATTCAGTTGCGCGCTGTCGATGCTCGAATCGGTGCCGCTGCTCGGGAACACGGAGACAGCGCGGCGTGTCGAGCGGATGGCGGAGAGCTACCTCGAAGCGGTCGCACAGCAGTCGAACATCGCCAGCGCCGAACCGAGCTTCACCGCGGCCTACGGCTCGGGCGCGCTGGCGGGCAGTGCGATGAAGTACGTGCATGCGTATCGGCTGACCGGCGATGAGCGCTTCCCGCCGATGGCGCGGGCGGTGGCGGAGAAGTACGCCGAGCTTGATGAGCTTCCGCGCGTGCAGAACACTCCCGCGCAGGTCTTCGGGAGCATCATCAACCTGATGCTCGACATGCACACGATGGACGAGGACCCGCGGTGGGTGGAGGCGGCGGAGCGTTACGCGCAGACCGCCATCGAGCGGCTCTACGTTGACGGGCTCTTCCGGGGCGCGACGGAGCTTTGGTACTACGAATCCGAACTGTGGGTGTCGAACCTCGTTTACGCGCTGGTCCGCCTGCACACGGTGACGGAGGGCACCGCGCACGTTGTCCCGCCGATCACCTTCCAGCGGTAGCTCAGGCAGGCACGCGCGGCGGCACGCTGGAGCCGACGAGGAAACGACATCCAGGCGAGGCGGCTGGATTCCGGGGCGTCGGGCCAACACGCTGCCCGTGGTGCGGAGGCCCTCCTCCGCACGCCTTTGAGCTGCACTCTGCGCGGAGCGCTCAGCCGCGCATCAGCGTCATCTCGATGTGCTGGCTGACGCCATCGTCATCGGGGATCGCCTGGACGGCAACGCTCCATCGCCCCTGCTCGGTGGTGAGCTGGATCGTGCCGACCGCCGGCTCGGCGATCCAGTAGGCGATGTCCGCCATCAGCTTCACGCGGCGGCACAGCGGCCCGAAAAGCGCCGGGTCGATCTCGCGGAGCTTCCGCCATCGCCCGTCCACCTGTGCTTCCGCGACGCCTCCCCCGGGGCCTCCCGTCAGCCTGACGCGGCGCGCGCCGAGTTCGATCGCCTCGTCGAGGAGCCTGCGCGAGACCGTCACGGCCGGCGCGGGCGCAGCCGCCTCGGCCAGTTCGGCGAGGCGTTCGCGAGTGGTCTGCGCGACATTCAACTCCGCGGACTGCTCGAGGCAGCCGGCGACGGCTTCGAGGGCCTCTCCGAGGCGGCCGTTGGCCTCACCGGCGAGCGCGGCAGCGCGGACGATCGGGGGGAAGACGTCGTCGAACTCCGCGATGCGCTGCCCGAGCGGGTCGCCGACCTGCGCCGAAGCCTGGAGCTTGACTGTCACCGGGGCGAGGGGCTCAATCTCCCGCGCCACGACCTCCAGCGCCCCCGGCACCGGCACCCCGAGTTGCAGGAGTGTGCCGAGTTCCCGGCACCACAGGGCTACGATCGCCCGGTCGATCCGCCGCTGGTCCATGGCGCTTCCCTCCAGACAGTTGCGCATGTGCGCGAGAATGCATGTGTGCGGCGAAAGCCCGTCGGCGTAGCGATGCGCGGACTGCCGACTCATCAGATCTCGCTGCACTCAGGACAGTCTTCCCGCCGCCCTTTGGTCTTTCCTCTCCTGCGGCCTGACTGAATGATGATCAGCGCGCCGATGATGACCAGCACCATGCCCTGCACGGCGTTCATTGTGATGGGCTCACCGAGGATGAGGTAGTCAGCGGCGACCGCGGACGGCAGGGAGATCAGCGCCAGCACTCGCACCGCCCACATGGGCGCTCGCTTCATCGCGTAGTAGTAGAGGAAGAGGTTGCCCGCGATCGAGACGGAGGCGAGGGCGATCAGTCCGAGGTATTGTGGGTTGGCGAGAACGAACCGCACGCCCTCCAGTCCGACGAAGACCGGCACGACAACTGAGAAGATGGCTGTCTGCACGGTGGCGCTGGCGAGAACGACCATCTCGTTGGGGACGCGGTTGAACTGCGTCTTGATGATGGCCGCGTTGAAAGCGATCAGCAGTGCGGCGCCCACGAGCGCCACGACTCCGCCGATGGGGAAGATCATCTCCGCGGAGCCCACGCCGATGGTGCGCAGCGCGCCGAGAAGCAGCACTGCCGTCCCGAACCACCCGAGGCCGCTGACCGCCTGCCTCAGCACGAGGTATGAGAGCATGAACACGAAGCCGGTCTCCACGCGGCTGACGATGGCCGCGGTAGTCGCGCCGCACAGGTCCACGCCGATGTTGCGCAGGTAGAAGATCCCTGCGGCGAAGGTCGCGAAGAGCAGCAACCAGCGGTAGGGCTGCTCCCGGGGGAATGTGTTTCCGCGGTGGCGGATGAGGTAGACCGGCCAGATGATGATGGCCACGCCGATCATGTTGAGCCAGTTGACGTCGGCGGCGCCGAGCGCCTCGAGATTCAGCTCAAGTTTGAAGATGACCCACGACAGGCCCATCACGACGCCTGCAGTCAGCGCCGCGACGTACCCGGCTATCTTCGCCCATCGTGGATCTCTGTCGATTCGCATCGATCGCTTCCCATGCGCCAGCCAATGATCAGGCGCGGTTTTCCGGTCTTCTTGTCGTTCCTCTTTCCCTCTTCCCCCTTCCCTGCCGTTCACAGCCCCTCGCCGTTCTGCAGCCGCTGCCCGCGCTCGGCGAGGATCACAAGCGCCGCGCCGCCCATCGCGGCCACGAGGCCCGTGATATGCCCGCCCGTCACAGGCGCGCGCAGCACCAGCAGGTCGGCCAGCGTTGCCACTGGCAGGCCCGAGAGCGTGAGCATCCGCACCGCCCACATCGGCGCGCGCTTGAGTGCGAAGTAGTACACGATCAGCCGCACCCCCCAGACCACTGACCCGAGCGCCACCAGCCCCGCGACCAGCGGCGCCTGCCTCAGTGCCCAGACCTCCGAGAGCATGCCCGCGCTCGGCACCGCCACCGAGAACACCACGAGTTGCACCGCCATGCTTCCGAGGATGATCAACTCGTTCGGGATGCCGGTGAACTTCGTCTTGATGAGCAGCGCGTTGATGGCGATGGTCAGGCCCACGAGCGCCAGCGCGGCGACGCCCAGCGGGTTGAAATTCAACTCCGCTGAGCCCAGCAGCGCGACGCGGATCGTGCCGTAGAGCACCAGCACGGTGCCCAGCCACCCGATCGGCCGCACGGGCTTTTTCAGCAGCAGGTAGGAGAAGATGAAGACGAAGACGACTTCCGATCGCTCAACCACGGCGGCGGTGGTGGCCGATGTCTCGCCCACGCCCCACTTGCGGCAGAAGTGCATCACGGAGGCCACGCAGCCGAAGAGCAGCAGCCACCATGGAGAAAAGCCGGGGAAGCGTATCCGGCCCTTGTGTCGCAGAAGGTAGATCGGGGCGATGATCACGAAAAGGCCGATCACGTTCAGCCAGTGCAGCACCGCCGGACCGATCACATCCTGCGACAGTACGAATTTCTGCAGCGGCCATGAGATTCCCATGATCGCGCCGCAGAGAAGGGCCGCCGCGAATCCGGCGGCCCGTGCAGGTTGCCCGTCGTTTGTGTCACTCATCCCGGCCTGTCTTCGCCGTCGGGGGCGCGGAAGCCTTCCGTGACAGTGGCGTTCACGAAGCGTCCGGCAGCAGTCATCTCAGGCTGCGCTCCCGGTCAGGAATCTTCCGCTTGCCTCCTCAGCGCTCACTGCCGGGGCTATCCTCCGCGTCTTCCTCCAGCAGCCGCCGCACAGCCTCCGCAACCTCGTCCGTGGCGGGGCCCTTGAACTCGTAGCGCACGATCCCGTCGCCATCGATCACGCGCGAGGACGGCAGCGTCCTCGTCGGCAGATACGCCTCAAGCAGTTCGTCGTCGGCCAGCGCCATCGGCAGCGTCAGGTCCTCGTGACCGCGGAGAAACGCCTCCACCGTGGACATGTCTCCATCGGCCGAGAGGCCGAGATACTCGACCTCATCCTGATCCCAGCTTTCATAAAGCTCCTGATACTCCGGGAACTCCGCCACACACGCGGTGCACCAGGTCGCCCAGAAGTCGAGTACGAGGATCTTCCCCTCGTAGTCAGAAAGGCTCACCTCGCCCCCATCCACGAGCGGGACGGTGAAGTCGGGGGCTTCTTTCCCCGGCTCGGCCTCCTCGATCTGCGGAGCGTCATCCGCCTCCCACGCCTCGTCGGTCTCCGGAATCTGCACCGTGTCGCGCACCGCAGGCTCTTCGCCGCATCCGGCAAGCAGCACGAGTCCTCCGACGGTCAGCATCGCAGCAATTGTTGTCATCAGTCCGCGTCCCAGCCTCAATTTGACCCACCTCTCTGAAGAATAATGCATCAGCCCCGGCCGGTGTGACCGAAGCCTCCTTCGCCTCGCGCGCTCTCGGGCAGCGCGTTCACCGATCTCAACTGCGCCCGTGTGACCGGCGCGACGACCATCTGCGCGATCCGCTCACCGCGTTGCACCACGAACGCTTCGTCACCGAGGTTCACGAGGATCACCGCGACGGTCCCGCGGTAGTCGCTGTCGATCGTTCCCGGCGAGTTGAGCACCGTCACGCCGTGCCGCAGCGCCAGTCCGCTGCGCGGTCGCACCTGCGCCTC
>JBNJEK010000037.1:0-21692 GCA_051745855.1 Armatimonadota bacterium | reverse complement strand
CCCCTGTCACCCCAATCCTTAACCGTTGATACAAAGCCCCCTCCCCTTTTGCTGCGACGCATGATGAGGATGAGAAGTTTTGCATTCTGAGGAGGTGTTGATGAACAGGCGAGGAAATAACCTGTTAAGATGCTACTGCAGCGGGGCTCTGTCCCGCCAGCATACACCGGGTGAAAGGGTGACTCTGCGATGTTGGCAACACGAAGAGGTTTCACGCTGATTGAACTGCTCGTTGTGATCGCGATCATTGCAATCCTGGCCGCGATCCTGTTCCCGGTCTTCGCCAGAGCGCGCGAGAAGGCGCGCCAGACCTCCTGTCTCAGTAATATGAAGCAGATCGGCCTCGGACTCATGATGTACGTGCAGGACTACGACGAGTACATGCCGGGCTTCAAGATACACTACATCCCCGGCAACAGCCAGACACGCGGTGACGGCTGGTACGACAGCCTTGAGCCGTATGTGAACAATGAGCAGATTGCTATCTGCCCCAGTGGACGGTATCCTGAGCCGTCGACGTACGGGCGAACTCAGATGCCGAACGCGAGCGGATACTGGGGCCGGGAGCTGGACGCCAGCTACGGCGTGCCGGCGCAGGACAGCACCTGCCGCGACGTCCTGGGCAACCTCGGCACGATGTTCAGTTCCTACTATCCGCCCGGCCCGAATATAGCTGAAGTGACGAATCCCGCCGACACTGTCATGGTCTTCGAGAGTAACTCAAACTGGACTCAGCAGACCAGCGGTTACGGCTACGACAACAGTGGCAATCTCCGGAGCATCGATGCGGCCGGCACACGCGGTCGGCAGACTTTCCGACATAACATGCAGATGAACGTCGCCTTCGCCGACGGACACGCAAAGAGCGTCAATCCGGGCTACATGGCCGATCTTGACGTGTACAGGCGGGTCAAGTGAGACCACGTTCCGAGACGCCAGACTACGCCCTGTGACGCTATCGCCCCGGGACCTGTCATCAGGCCCGGGGCGTTCCTTACCTGTCGCCGATTCAGCGCCCCGGAGGGATCGAAGATGCGCGCTCTGACAGTTCTGGCAGTTATCCTGACCCTTCTCATGATCGGACTACCCGCGCAGGCCGCAGAGCGCTTCCTTGCGCCGGATGGCGATGACGCGGCGGCCGGGAGCCGTGAGGCCCCGTGGCAGACACTGGCGAAAGCCTCCGAAGCGGCGCAACCGGGGGACATCGTCATCCTGCTTCCGGGTGAGTACCCCGGGCAGCTTGCGCCCACCGTCAGCGGGACTGCCGAGGCACCGATCGTGTTCCGCTCGGAACCGAGGCTGGCGGCGCGTCTCATCGGCACTGGAGATGAGAGCCACGCGGTGGTCCTTCGGGACCTTTCGCACGTGCGCCTCGAGGGCCTGCATGTAAGGCCAGATCCGTCCGATGGCCGCTGGATCCTGATGCAGGACTGCTCGCAGATCGCGATCGAGGACTGCCGCATGGAGGACGCGACGGGCAGCATGCCGATGCATTTTGAGAGAAGCGAGCAGATCCAGATGCGCAACTGCGTCGTGCAGCGGTATAAGGGCCACAACATGTTCCGCGTGAGCCACTGCACGCGCACGCTCTTCGAGGGCAACTCGATCAGCCGGACCGGGCACTCGCCGATGCAACTGTATCCGGACAGTTCCAACCGCTTCATGGTGTTGCGCGGGAACGTCTTCCACTCGGCGTGGGGGAGGCCGTTCGAGCATTTCGGGACTCATGACGTGCTCTTCGAGAACAATATCGTGACCAATGCGTTTAACGGCGGCCGGTCGGCCAGTTCCAACGCCAAATTCGCCACCACCCGCGGCATCTTCCGCTTCAACCGCGTCTTCCGCAACCCGCACAGCCCGATCAACCTCTACCCATTCCGCGACGTCTGGGTGCGCAACCTGCGCATCTACCACAATGTCTTCGATGACAACGGCGGGCGCGGGATCGGAGTCATCTCCTCGCGCGACCAGGTGCAGGACGTCCTCTTTCTGAACAACATCTTCAGCCGCAATGACCGGCACGGCGCAGACCTGCAGTTGACGCTCGGCGGCGGCGACGCCGGACAGGTACGCATCGTCAGCAACGTCATCACCGCGAGCGACCCCGGCGCCACCGTGCTCCGCGACTACGGCGAGCAACTGACCGTGCGGGCGATGCAGGAAGCGCATCCCGAGCGCTACGTGGGCAACATGGACGTGTCGCCGGGTTATGTTGACCCTTCCGGATATAACCACGCGCTGGCCGCGGACAGTCCGCTGCGCGATGCCGCGCGGCACCTCGCGTTCGCGGTCGGCGATGGCGAGGGTGCCCTCATCGAGGTCACCGACGCGACCTGCTTTTACGACGGCTACGGGATCGACGGCGAGCAGGGCGATCTCATCGCGATCGGCTCACCGGACCAGAAAGCGCGCGTGCTCGAAGTCGATCACGAGGCGAGTACGCTGCGCCTCGACCGGGACGTTCAGTGGCAGGACGGTGACCCGGTCAACCTGCCGTGGTCCGGAGCGCGGCCCGACATCGGCGTCTACGAGTACGGTCCGAATGCCCGTCCGAGCGTGCAGGTGATGGTCGAACCCTTCGAGGCGCGGCCCGGTGAGCAGGTGACGATCCGCGCGGTCTGCCGGGGCGAGCTGCAGCCCGAGACCGTCCGCTGGCATCTCGGCGACGGCACGGTGGCCGAGGGACTGCAGGTAGCGCACGGCTACGCGGAGGTCTACGACTACCCGATCCGGGTGCGCGTGACCGGCGCCGACGGCGATGTCCACCATGCGACCGGCTACGTGGTGGTCGCCGAGGCTCGTGACCCGTCGGAGCCGCTGGTGCACACCACCTGGGAGGCGGGCGATGAGCGCGCGTGGTGGCTGTGGAAGAGCTACCGGCCGTTCCCCGCGAGGTACGAGCAGAGGGTGGATGACGAGACCGGCCGCGCCTACCGCCACATCTACGCCCCCGAGGACGGAGGGCGCCTGCCGGCGCAGATCCATCCTCGCGACTGGGACATCGATGCGTACCCGCGCGTGTTCATCCGCTACCGGATAGGGGAGGGCGTCCCCGTTGCGGTGACGCTCCGTGCGTTCGCGGGCCCCGGCGGGGTCGTCGCGGCGAGTCCGAGCGCGCAGGTCGCCGAGGATGAGCGTCTGGTGGACAATGTGCTGGTGGACGACGAGCAGTGGCATGAGATCGAGATCGACGTCCGCGCGATCCGGGACGTGAACCCCGGAGTCGCGATGCTGGAGGGCATGCGCATCGGCGCGGCCCCGGCCGATGCTGTGGACGAGGGCGACTGGTATGATCTCGACGAGGTGATCATCGGGCCGGCGACCGCGGACTGATCGCGCTCTTCCCGAGGGCGGCGGCAGGTGCGGCAACGTTGTCGCCGCGCTCCTCGTTCGGTATAATCACCTCGCGATGCCGAGGCTGCCGTGGAGATGTCGGTGGATAGTGGCGATCGCCGCGCTGATCGCCTGCGCGCACCCTGCGACTGCCGCCCTCGACACCGAGGTCGAAGAGGGCATCGGCAACTGGATGGCGCAAGTCTTCATCGCCCAGCGCGGGCGTCTCGATGAGCCGGTGGTCGAAGACTGGGTCAGCCGCGTCGGCCACGAGCTGCTCGCGCACAGCCCCCGCCCCGAACTCGACTACCACTTCATCGTCCTCGACAGCCCCGAGGCCAACGGCTTCGCGCTCCCCGGCGGCTGGGTCTTCATCACCGCGGGCCTGCTGGAGAGCATGGAGAGCGAGGACGAGCTGGCGGCCGTGATGGCGCACGAACTCGGGCACATCGCCAACCACGACTTCCAGCGCGTGATGCTCCGCACCGCGCTCTGGCTCGGGCTTGGCGAGGTGCTGCGCAACAACGACCGGCGCGACTGGGTGCCGGCAGTGCAGGCTGCGCAGCTTGTTGAGACGCTCAGTCACAGTCGCAGCCGCGAGAGAGGCGCCGATGCACTCGGCACGCGCATCGCGTGGGACGCCGCCTACGACCCCCGCGCGATGGAGGCGTTCCTCGGCGATGAGCCGAGGTGGTCGTATCTTCAGACCCTCTTCTCCACTCACCCCCACCCGGCCCGTCGCTCCGACCGGATTCGTGAGCATTTTGAGCGGCTCCGCGTGGATGACCCCTCGGGCGCGCTGGCGCTGGCCCGCTCTCTGGTCGGGCGAGGCCGCTGCGGGCCCGCGCGGGAGGTGCTTGCCGAGCCCCTCGCCGGCGACTCGGAGGCCGAGCGGGAGGCTGTGCTTGCGCGCATCGAGCGGCGGATCGGCGTGGAACGCGACGAGAGCGTCGGCCTCTCCGCGGAGATCGGCGACGCCGTCGAGGAGGCCGTCGCCCGGGCGGATGCGGCCCGGTCGGCAGCGCACAAGCCGCGCGATCTCGCGTGGAAGCGGGTGCGCAGACTGTGGGATGACCGCGATGTCGGGCGGGCCCTCGTGGTGGCCCAGGCGGTCGATCCGGAGTGGAAGGACCCGGGCTATCTGCTGCTTGTCGCGCAGAGCGTGAACGTGCTGCACCGGGCGATGCGCGGCGGCAACCTCGTCGCGAGGACGCTGGGAATGCAGCAGGAGGCGGAGGAGGGACTGGCGGCGAGCGCCCGCGCGGTGAGGTCTGCGGAGGTGGAGCCTGAGCGCGCCGGAGACCTCGGCAGGCAGGCTGATCGAGTCATCGAGCGAGCGGAGTTGCTGACCGAGCGGGTGGATGGGGATTCGCAGGAGCTTGCAGGGCTGGCGGGCGGGTACCATCGGAGCGCGCGGCTGATCGCGCCGCTGCTGGTGGAACTGGCGCTCGCCGGTGATGGTGATCCGGCGGAGCGGCTGACCTTCGCCCGCTTCATGCTGATCGAGGCGCGGGTCCGGATGCTCGAAGATCGCCTCGGGCATCTCGATGACGAACTCGATCGCATCGCCGGCGAAGCATGGCGGGACGCGGTGGAGATTTACCGTCTGCGGATCAATCTTGCGGCGCTGGGCGCCACCAGGCGGCTGAGGGAGGCGATCTTCACGACTCTCGCCCACCGGCTGGGAGTGGAGGTCGAGGAATTCGCACGCCCGTGGGAGGACGCCGTTATGCCCGGCGACAGGGCGCTGGAGTTGATTGCCGAGCGGGTGCGCCCGCGCGATGATCCCTTCGGCAGAGACCTTCGCGCCACGCAGATTCTTATGCGAATCGGATTTATTGAGGTGGAGGAGCAGGTCGCGTGGTGCGCGAAAGAGAAAGGCGCAACGGAGGGGGCAGATACACGTGCGTTACGCGGTGCTGTCCGACATCCACAGTAATCTCATCGCGCTGCGGGCCGTGCTCGCGGAGCTTGCCGACGCGGAGATCGATCGCTATCTCTGCCTCGGCGACATCGTGGGCTACGGGGCGCGGCCGAACCAGTGCTGCGACCTGATGCGGGAGCGTGACGCGATCTGCGTCAGGGGCAATCACGATGAGGCCGCGGTGAATCCTGAGAAGGCCGAGTGGTTCACCGCGCCCGCTCGCGCCTGCATCCGGTGGACGCGGGGGCAGTTGCGCGAGGACAACCTGCAGTTTCTCCGCGACCTCCCTCGACGGGAGATCGTCGATGATGCGATCACGATCTGCCACGGCTCAGTCCCCGATCCCGATCATTACACCGTCACTCCCGTTGATGCGATGATGAGCTTCCGTGAGATGACCACGCAGGTGGCATTCTTCGGACACACGCACTACGCCGAGTGGTTCGTGGACACCGGCGACGGGCAGTTGCCTGTCGAGCACCCGCTGCCGACGGGTGGATCGACGCAGCTCAGCAGCGAGCATCGCTACCTGATAAATCCCGGCGCGGTCGGGCAGCCCCGCGACGGAAACGAACTCGCCAGCTTCGCCATCTACGACGATGGGGCTCGTGAAGTCGTCATCCGCCGCGTTGGCTACGACATAGCCAGTGCGGCGCTTCAGATGCAGGAGGCGGGACTGCCCGAAGCGATGTACGCCCGACTCTGGATGGGAGTGTGAGCATTAGAAGCCAGCCGGACGGGTATACTCGTTACACCGTAGGCTCGGAGCAGTCCAACCGTGTAGAGGGGTGAGGAACATGCCGCTTGAGGACAAGCAGACGCGATTGCGGGTCGTACGCGAGATAGCGAAGTACGACATGGACACCTCGCTGATGAATGTGAGCGTCATCAACGGAGTTGTGTACATCGACGGTCGCGTAAGTCCGATGAACAGCCCCAACGCACCGAGCGACCTCGAAAAGGTGTTCATGAAGCTGGAGGAGACATTTCTCGGGCTCCGTGATATCAATGACGTGGTCATCGACCTGTCATATGACATGAGCTGACTCCGGTGGCGGTCGCGTGAACGGCGCAGGGCGGGGTGAGGTCAATTGCGGCCTCACCCTGTCATGTACGATGCACGGTCATCCCGCGATCCGCGGTGCATCCCGTGAGCCGCCCTGGAGTACAACAACACGAAAGGCATGTGTCTCCATGCGTCATCGCCCCGCCGTAGTGTTCGCGACCGCTGCACTACTGATCCTGTCCGCGCTCTCGTCACCGGCCCTCGAGATTCCCCCGGTCATACGCGGCTCCGGCACGGTGCTGATGATGCCGGATCCGGGGCCGCTGACGATCACCTTCGGCAAGCGCGACCTCAACATCTACGAGGGCCCCGACCCGATGCACATCTCCGTCCGCGATCCCTTCGGCGATGAGGTCGTGGATCTCACGCTTCCCGATGATGGTAACGTGGGCAAGGGGCCCCATGCCACGGAGCTTCAGCAGGAGACGGTGACGCTGGAGGTCGAGCGTCGCGGACTCTACCGCGTCGTCTTCAGCGGCGGTGACTACATGTTCGGCCTCTCCGCCAACTGTGACCGCTATGTCGTCGATTCGGGCCTCGTGTTCAACGATCCCGACACCTCTGCGCAGGTCTACTTCCCGCCGCCCGAAGGCGCCTTCGACGTCGCGGCCGCGCCCCTGCACAATCCCGGCATCCAGACGGTCACCCTGCATGACGCGGAGGGGGCGCTGGTGCAGGAGTTCGAGCTGACCGAGCCGGTGGAGGACGTTGAGTATTCGGTCGAGGAGGACGAGGGCGCCCGCGGCGGCCTGTGGCACTGGCAGATCGGGAAGATGGACGTGCAACTGAACGTGCAGGGCGTGGAGCACTGGACGATGGCCCCTGACGCGTATTTCGACCCCGAGGGCAGCCGCCTGCTCCTCGCGCCGCGCAAGACCGCCCGCTACCTCATGCCGGGAGAGACCGCGGACTTCCGCATCGTGCTCTACCCACCGGACGGGTACGGCGGCGGCTTCGACGTTGAGTTCGCTCAGCCCGAGCGCGAGGGCGTACGCTTCGAACTTGCCGACCCGCCGGTGCAGCCGGTGGAGTACGCCGGCGATCGGATGATCGTGCCCGTCACCGCGGTCGCCGATGAGGGCTGTGCCCTTGGCGCGGAGTTCGATGGCCTCCTCGAAGTCGCTGCGTCGGAGAATCCGCTGGCGGCCGCCCGCGCGCGATTGCAGGCGCGGGTCGGCCCGTCCCCGGCCTCCGAGCCGCTGGAGATGCCGATCGTGCTCCGCCGCTACGAGCACGAGGACTGGCAGTTCGGCTACGGTCCGGAGTTCGAGCCGAACGAGGTGCATTTCGACCGCGACAATCGCGCGTGGATTCGCCATCGGACCGAGCATCGGCACTGGAGCGCGGGCGCGCAGGTGCTGGCGGGTGACGAGTTCGTGCTCCGTGAGTGGACGGAGGCGCTGCGCGAGCAGTTCCCCGGCTACGAGCGCCCGTCCTCAGGCGGCGGCTTTCACGGCTGCCGCTGGGCGTTCGACGAGAGCGGCGGGGCGTGGACGACGATGCGCCTGACCGGCACCGGCCTCGACTTCACCGCGGCGATCATATACACGCCCGACCGTGGGCGCACATGGCAGGCCGAACTGATCGACGGCGGGCTCACCGACGTCGAGTTCTTCACCGGGCACAACGACCCCGGCGGCCCGCCGCCGATCATCGCGTGGCGCAAGACCGCCGACCACCCGGCGCGCTTCGCCGGGTATAATGATCTGCTGCTCTACCTCCCGCGGATCGAGGACGGCCGGCTTGTCGTGCCTGAGCCGGTGATCGTCACTGACAACTGTCTTGGCGGGGCGCTGCACTCGGGCGCTCCCGCCTCGCTGGTAACACGCGGCAGTCGCACGCACATCGCCTGGGGGGAGATCACTGACCCGGAGGACCCGGGCGTGCCGACATACGTCGCTACCTACGATCATGAGACCGGTGAGCTTTCGGAGAAGGTCTTCATCGCCCACGCGCCGCCCGTCAACGACGTGCACAATGTGCCGGCGGTGGTGCTCGACAGCGAAGGATACATCCACGTGGTCACCGGCGCGCATGGGAACAACTTCTTCTACGCGCGCTCGCTGCAGCCCAATGACGTCACCGACGGCTTCACCGAGCCTGTGAAGGTGCATGACGCGGGATGGGTCGCCGAGGACACCGACGAGGACGGACGCGCGGCACAGACGTACATCGGCCTTGTCTGCGACCGCGAGGACACGCTCCACCTCGTCTACCGGCAGAATCGCAAGGGCGTGGGCGACTACCTGCCGGATTTCGCGTATTACATGGGGCTGTCCTACCAGCGGAAGCCGAGAGGGGAGGAGTGGGGGCCGGCGCAGCCGCTGGTGATCCCGCCCGTCGGCGGTTACTCAATTTACTACCACAAGCTCAGCATCGATCGACTCGGCGGCATCTACGTATCATACAACCACTGGAGCAATCATGCATACAACGCCGACTTCCCCGGACTGCATCATAACCGCGGGATGATCACCTCAAAGGACGGTGGGAACACGTGGAAGCTGGCGCAGACCGAGGACTTCGTGGAGACTGCGGAGCATTACGAGGGCGGTGACGGCTGACGATTCGGACGTCTCTCGCGCGTGCGCCGTGCGAACTCAGCCCTCCTCGCGCACCTCGTCGAGGTCCACGAGAATCGTGCGGTCGGCGTGATAGTACGCAAGTCCGGGGCGGCCGCGCCGCGGCTTGTTGACCTCCCGCGCGAGCGCGCAGTCCACCTCGACCTTGCTGTCGCGACGCTGGCTGCTGAGCGCCGCGGCGATGCGCGCCGCTTCGAGGACCGCCTCCTCCGGCACCTCGTCGGGCCGCCCGTCGCTGCGCAACACTACGTGCGGGCCCGCGTGGTCCTTGACGTGAAACCACAGGTCGTCCGGCTGCGCCGCGCGCAGCACCTCGTCATTCTCCTCGCCGCTCTTGCCGTAGAGCAGCGCGTAGCCCTGTGAGGTCTCCGCGCGGCGGGGGCCGCGGCGCTCCTTGCGCGGCCGGGGCTTGTTCGCTTTCTTCTCGCTGAGGTAGTCCTGATCGACGAGTTCATCCTCGATCGCCCGAAGGTCATCGACGGTCTCCGCCACCTCGATCTGCGTGCGCACCTGGTCGATGTAATCAAGCTCGTGGCGCGCCGCCGCCAGCAGCTTCGGCGCCATCTCGCTCAGCCGCGAACTCTTCTTGTACCGCTTGAAGTACGCCTGCGCGTTCTCCACCGCGGTCCGGTCCGGGTCAAGCTCGATCCGCATCTCGCCCTCGCCCTCGTAGCGCGGCAGCGTGACCTCCTCTGCGCCCGCCGGGACCTGGTGCTGATACGCCATCAGCAGTTCGCCGCGCTCGCGGTCCTCTTCCGCCTCCGAGGCCTCGCGAACCGCCTCGCGGCGCTTCTCCATCGTCCGCTGCGCCTTCTTCTCGGCGTCGCGAACCGCCGCCATCAGCCGCTCCTTGAGCAGCCTGATGCGCTGGTCGGTGGCGATGCGGGTCTGCACCTCGTCGATGGCCCGACTCAGCGAATCGCACCGCTCGTGGCGGCGGTCGGGCAGATGCTGCAGTTCGAGGGGGTACGCAAACTCCGGGGCGTCGCCGTCCTCGTCCCAGTAGATCCACGCGCTCCCCGGTGTCCCCGCCTCCTCCGGGATGGCGCGGAGTTGTTCTGCCAGCGGCGCCTCCCAGCCCTCGGGCTGGTCGCGCAGGGCGCTGTCGGGCTCAAGGCCCGCTCGCGCGCATATCTCGGCCACGAAGAGGTCGCTGCCACCGTGCCAGGTGGAGCGGATGAACTTGCTCAGCTTCTGATCGAGCACCGCCGCGCCCTCCTCGGCGACCTGCTCCTCGGTCGCCTCCTGCGGTGGCACGCGCCCGAACTCCGGCGGCGGCACGTAGGCCAGCCCCGGCAGCGTCTGGCGGTAGCGATTTACGCGCACGGTCACGTGCTTGCCGGCCTCGACGATTCGCTCATCCTCGTCGATGAGCAGCGTGTTGGAGTGCCGGCCCATCAACTCCGCGATGAGCGTTTTGCGGCTTTCGGGTCCAAGCTGCGCGCAGTTGCTGAACTCGATCTCGATCAGCCGGTCGAAGTCTATCTGCTCGATGCGCTCGATGCGCGCGCCCCTGATCTGCCGCCGCAGCGTGCCGCTGAAGCGCTGGTCGCGCAGCCCCGGCTCCGGCATCTCCTCGGCGAGGTGCAGGCGGCCGAACTCCGCCGACCAGTCGATGATCAGCGCCTCCCACGGGCCGGCACGGCCAAGCTCCAGCCCCACGAGATCGTGGCGGGGCTGGACGATGCGACGGATCACGAGGCCGGAAGCGTACTCCCGCGCCTCCGCAACGAGCCTCGCGAGGCATGTGCTGTCTACGATCATCGGTGGGCTCCTCCGGATCGGGGTCAGCGGCGGGCGGTTTCCGTCAAATCTCCGCTTTGACTCGCATCAGCTTCGCGGTGCCGGTGGCGACGACGCGCCCGTCCGCGTCGGTGATGTCGCCCTCGGCCTCCCACAGTGGCGGGCGCTCACGGGTCATCCATGCGCGCACCTGCAGCGGCACGCCCACCTTCGCGGGCTCCTTGTAACGCACGCACAACTCAGCGGTCGCCACCGGCTCGCCGTTGCGGCTGAGCATGTCATTCATCGCCTCGTCGAGCAGCGTGGCGAGGATCCCGCCGTGCACGATCCCCTCCCAGCCCTGGTGGAAGCGTTCGGGAGTGAAGTCGCAGACGTAGTACTCACCCTCCTGCCGGAACTTCATGTGCAGCCCGCGGGGGTTCTTGTCCCCGCAGGCCATGCACCAGCCGTCATCGGTCCAGACCATCTCGTCATCGGCCATCGAAATGCGCCTCCGTGTTGATTGTGTATGTCGGTGGCGGGCTTCCTGCCCGCGGTCCCCTCGCCTCTCAACGATTCCTCTCAAACCACCGCTCGGCCTCGCGCAGGCACTCGTCGAAGGGCGCCACCACATTGCGGCAGTCGGGGATCGACGCGAAGAACCGCTGCCCGTAGCGCCGCGTGATGATCCGGTTGTCCAGCACAAAGACCACGCCCGAGTCGGTCGTGGAGCGTACGAGCCGCCCGAAGCCCTGCTTGAACGCAAGGATCGTCTCGGGGATGTAATAATCACTGCCGCCTTCGTCCCGGCGCTTATCGGCAAGCTCGCAGCGCGACTGCACGATCGGGTCGGTCGGCACCTGGAAGGGCAGCTTCGTGATGACCACGCAGCGCAGGGCCTGCCCCGGCACATCGACGCCCTCCCAGAAGCTCTTGAGCCCGAAGAGCACGGTGTTCTCATGCTCGCGAAGCTGCTGGAGCAGCCAGTTGCGCGGGCCCGATGTGTACTGGCAGATTGGCGCGAGATCGTTGTCCACCAGCCGCTCGCGAATTGCCTTGAAGGTGCGGTCCATCTGCGCCCGGGAGGTGAAGAGCAGCAGCACGCCGCCCCCCGCGATCTCCGCGATGTCCAGCAGCGCTTCGGAGAGCGCCTCGTCCCGGCCCTCTTCGCCGCGCGTCGGGATGTCATGCGGCACGCACAGCATGAGCTGCTCCGGGTAGTGGAAGGGCGACGGGACGACCTGCTCCCGCGGCGACGTCTCATCGCCGTCCAGCCCCAGGCGCTGCTTCATATACGCGAACGAGCCGTCCACCGTCAGTGTCGCCGAGGTCATGATCACCGCGTCGCGCCGGTCGTAGACGGCCCGCTGCAGCGCCGGGCCCACGTCGATGGGCGCGGCGGCCAGCCGCCAGATCTCGCCCCAGCGGCGGTTGCGCACCGTCTCCGCCCACAGCACGTAGCCCGCGCCCGGCTCATCGTCGGTCACCGTGCCCAGCGCCGACAGCAACTCGGCCACCTGCACCCGCGCGCCCGCCGCCTCGATCGCGATGTCGCTGTCCGCGGTGCCGCGCTCGGCGCCCTCGGCCATTGTCTCCGCGATCTCCCCGAGCGCATCCTCGGCGCTTGCCAGCAGCGCGCGCGCGGCCTCGACCGCCTCACCGACCCTCTGCCATTCGCCGCTGGCGTAGACCTGCGCGCCGAGCCTGATACGCGCTCTGCCCGCGCGGGCCTCGTCGTCGAGCGCCACGCACAGGTCGATCACCGCCGCTCCAAGCTCCTCGGCGGACGCCTCCAGCCCCTCCGACGCCGCCCCCAGTCGGGCGCGGGCGTTGGAGATCTCGGAAGCCCTGTCGGCCGAGGCCTCGGGCAGACGCTTCGCGAGGCTGTCGAGGAAGCCCTCGTTGCGGCTCCCGCCGGTCAGCGTGCGTCGCAGTTCGCGAAAGGCGTAGGTCGAGACCTCGTGCCCGAGTTGATCGGTCGCCACGTTCTCAAGATTATGCGCCTCGTCGAAGATCACGCGCCCGGCGTCGGGCAGCACGTCGAACTGCGTATCGGCCAGCGTCAGGGCGTGGTTGGAAACCACGATGTCGGCGTTGCGGGCGGTTGCGCGGGCGACCCTCAGCGGGCAGCGCGTGGCATGATTGCATCCCCGGCCGAGGCAGGTGGCGCGGTCGGAGCGTACGCGGCCGATCAAGCGCCCAAGCCCCCTGAAGGTCGTCGTGGCCTCCGCGGGGATCATGTCCAGATCCGCGCTGCCGGAGGCGGCGAACCACGAGATGAGACAGGCGGCGGCCTTGCGGTCGTCGGGCATCATCGACAGCATCGCGTCGCGTATCTGTGAGACGAAGCTGCGAACGCAGACGTAGTTCGTCCGGCCCTTCAGCAGCGCGGCCTCGAAGTCTATGCCGAGGCTGTCGCGGAGCAGCGGGAGGTCCTTTTCAATGAGCTGCTCCTGCAGATTCTTCGTGTTGGTGGAGACGATGACCGGCTGCATGTTCGCGCGCGACCACAGGATCGCGGGCACGAGGTAGGCGAGCGATTTGCCGACACCGGTGCCCGCCTCGACCATCAGGATCCCACCGTCCTCGAGCGCCATCCCGACGCCCTCCGCCATCTCAATCTGCCCCGGACGGTGCTCGTAACGCTCCAGCGCCGCGGCCACCGGCCCGTCCTCGCCGAGCAGGCCCGCGGCGGCGCCAGGCAGCGGTGCCTCGCTCGGCAGTCGCTCGCGGCGGCGCGACGACGGGGTCCCGGGACGGCCCGCGAGCAGCATCTCCAGCGCGGCGGCCTCGAGCGACGGCATCTCGACCTCATCCCAGTCCAGCCAGGCGAGGTCGCCGTCGGATCCGATGAGCTCTTTAAGCAGCGCAAGGACCGGGGGCGGCATCTGTGCCAGGCGCGTCCTGACTGCCTCAACAACACGCCGGCACAACTCCGCGCCCTCGGCGGGGTCGGCGATGACCGCCGGTGTGTCCGCATCCGAGACACCCAGCGCCTGTGCGACGGCCGGTAGAGACAGGTCGCGCAGGGTGGGGCAGACGAGCAGCGCGCCCGCCATCACGTCGCGCATCCGGGTGCGCAGGCTGGAGGTCGAATCCGCGATGGAATCCCGTGAGAGCAGTGCCGCGAGGAGGCGGGCGTCGTAGACCATCACGCGCTCGGCTTCAAGTTCGGCGGCGAGTTCGAGCAGTTGGGCATCGATCTCCGCGGGGCGCGCCGTGGCCTTCCACGCCGCCGAGGCCCGGCAGGCGCCAAGCGCGGCCAGCCGGGTGCTCGCGCCGTCCGTACACAAATGAAGGTAGGCCGTCGTGTCCGCCTTTGATGCGCGCCGGGTTTCGTTGATGGTGCCCTCCCCCAAGAAAATCGGCAGCCCGGAGTGCGGGCTGCCGAGTAGCCATCATCGCGTTTGTCGCCGTTGATCTCTCAGGCTCGGCCGGCGATCTCGACGCTGTCGAGAGTTGCCGGCGCTTCTTCGTCCTCGATGGCTTCGTGGATGATCTCACACGCGGTCAGCAGCAGTTCCTGGTCCCAGGAGTCGCCTTTGAGGCCGGCCAGTTCGCCGGTCTGGTCGGCGAGTCCACCGCTGGTCTTGCGGATGTACTTCGCCTTGACGATTGTCATGTGCTCGCGGGCGCCGTGGCTGTTGTAACTCTCCTTGTTCAGCGTACCCACGATCATCAGACGAGTTCCGGCCTTGACATTCTCCATGACCCACTCGCCGAGTTCCTGCCAGGCGTCCACGAGGAAAAGATCGGACACAGGCTCTCCGTTGGCCCGCAGGAAAGGACGGTCCACTTCGAAGCTGAATTCAGCCTTGATCTGGCCCGATGACTTCTGTCTCAGTGCGGGCTCACGTGTCGAAAAACCAGTGAGCGCAACAAAGTTCAAATCTGCCAATACACACACCTCCCACCATGCACGGGGCTGACTGGAGAAACGAGGGACTCCGTCATTCCACCGCCAGGATCGCCGCACAGGAGCCTTTTGCGTCATTTGAACACGCCGCAACTTGCATTGCGCCCCACAGCACCGAACTATAACACACTGCCACACAGAGTCAAGCAGTCGCGAGGACGCCGGCGCGATCATTTTGTTGATTTCACAACATATTCACACCATTTGACGCGTCCGACGGCTGTGATGTTCGCGATAACCGCTCCGCCTTTTCGCGCAGCAGTTGCCGGTAGAGCTCCTCGGCGCGACCCACCATGTGCTCAAGCGTGAACATGCGTCGGGCCCGTTCCCTGCCGCGGAGCCCCATCGCGGTGGCGAGGGCCGGGTCCTGAAGGATCGTCCCGATCGTCTCGGCGAGGGCCTCCGCATCACCGGGCGGTGCAAGCAATCCGGTGCTCCCATCGACGAGCGCCTCCCGGATCCCCGGCGAGTCGCTCCCGACGACGGGCTTGCCGAGGAATCCCGCCTCGATCAGCACGATGCCGAATCCCTCGATCGCCACCGACGGCAGCACCACCACATCCATCGCCTTCATGATCTTCCGCGCGTCGGGCCGGTAGCCCATGAAGCGCACGTGGTCTTCGAGGCCCAACTGCGCGACCTGCTCGGTCAGCACCTCTCGATCCTCGCCCTCCCCGACCATGAGGCAGACCAGATTCGGCCAGCGCCTGAGCAGGATCGGGAGGGCATCCAGCAGGTGGGTATGCCCTTTCCGGGGCGACAGGTGCGCGACCTCCCCGATCACCGGGACATCGTGCGGCAGGCCCAGTTCGTCACGGACGATGTCTCCCGGAGGCAGGCCCTCGAACTGCTCCGGGTTGAGACCGTTGTACATGACCTCAATCCGATCACCCGGAATGCCCTGCTTCATCATGTGCTCGCGAACCCCCTCCGAGCAGGTGGCGAGCATGTCGGAGTACACGTAGCAGGTCTTCGCGTTGAGGGCGTGCACCGAGGCGATGGTGGGGATGCCGGCGAGCTTGCCGGCGACCGCGCCCCACAGGCTCGCGGTGGACAGGTGGGTGTGTATGACATCGGCCCCCACCCACTCGGCAAACCAGGCCAGCAGAAAAGGGGCCACCAGGTTGCCCTTCCCCGAGATCGGCAATGCGTGGGCCTCGACGCCACGCGCCTCGAGGGCATTGAGCAGTTCGCGGTTGTTCTTACACGCGAACACCACTCGATGGCCCCGGCGCTGCAGGCCGTGGGCGAGGTAGACGGCTATGCGTTCAGCGCCCGAGTAGCGTGAGGGAGTGATGACCGTCAACACGGTGAGCGGACGGTCTTTGTGTGCTGCGCCGTCTGTCTCCGTCACCATCTGCACCTCAGGCAAGTGATCGCAGCAACCGGGCGGCTCGCGCAATGTCTTCGGCAAGATCTCCTCTCGGGCTGCATTCCAGCGCCATGTAGCCGTCCCAGCCAATCTCATCCAGCGCGGCAAACGCCGCGCCGAAGTCGGTGTGCCCGTGGCCGGGGGTCGCGCGGTTGCTGTCCGCGAGATGGATGTGGCGGACGTAATCAGCCGCGTAATCCTCCAGCGCGCCAGGGATGGTGTCTTCCTCGATGCTCATGTGGAAGAAGTCGGCCATGATCTTGCAGCCGGGACTGTCAACTCTGTCGCAGAGCGCGGCTCCGTCGGCAAGCTGGTTGAACCACCACTGCTCGTAGCGATTGAGCGGCTCCCAGAGCACACAGACTCCGTGGGCGTCCGCATGATCGGCGATCTCCGCGCCAAGCTCGGCGAGGAGGTCCATCTCCAACTCCTCCTGCCCGCGCAGGGGGGAGAGATCGGGGAGGCGCGAGTATCTGTCGGGGTTCATCTTCACCGCGATGAGCGGGGCGTAGATGACGCCGACCGCCCCGATCTGCCCGGCGGCGGTGAGGAAGTTCTTGAGGTCCTCCATCGCCAGCATCCGCTGCTCGGCCTCGGCGGCCATCAACGCGCCGCGCCCGCCGCTGCAGATCGTGCTGACTGCGCAGCCTGTGTTCCGCGAGGCGCGCGCGATCTCATCGGTGACCTCGAGGATGTCCTCGCGGCCGGTCAGTTCGATGGCGTCGTAGCCGGCATCGACCAGGTACTGCATCTTCTCCTCGTAGCTGTCCCCGCGGCTGAGGTACTCGCGGGCTGAGAGCTTCAGTTCCATCTTCGATCCCCTCGCATATGTCGGATTCACGATCCCGCGGACTATGCCGGCGGCCCGCAGAGGTCGCACGGCGCGAGGCCCTGCTCGCGGGCCTCGTCGAGGCTGATCTCATGCGGCGTGCTGCGCGCCAGTGCCGCGCAGTCGCGGTGGTGGTAGCGCGTGCCCGAGTCAGTCACCCAGACTCCCGCGCGGCTCCCCCGGTCGTCGTTCGTTTCGAGGCGCACCAGCCACACAAGCAGCGCGACTCCGGCCGCAAAGCCGCCCGTGAGGAGCAGCAGCCAGCCGCACCCGGATGTCCCGCAACGTTCGGAGTCCGCCATCGTGCCCAACCCCTTCGCGCCGTCGTTCGGCCCGTCACTGATTGCGCGCTCTGAGAAGCGCCGGCAGATCCGCCCGGAACTGCTGCAGCGCGCGGCCCCGATGGCTGACCGCGTTCTTGGCATCTGGCGCCATCTCGGCGAAAGTCTTCTCGGCCGCCGGGTAGAGGAAGACCGGATCGTAGCCGAAGCCGCCCTCGCCGCGCGCCTCAAGCGTAATCACGCCCTCGACGGTGCCTTCCCAGCGGCCGATCTCACCCTCCGGCGCGCACAGCGACAGCACGCAGACGAAGCGTGCGGTGCGGTCGCACAGCGTGGTGCCGTCGAGTTCGCGGAGCAGCCTGTCGATCAAATCCTGCTGCGACGCGCCCTCACCGGCGTAGCGGGCGCTGTGCACGCCCGGCGCGCCGTCAAGTGCGTCAACCATCAGTCCCGAATCATCGGCCAGTGAGAGCAGGCCGGTCGTCTCCGCGCAGCCGAGCGCCTTCTCCCGCGCGTTCTCGGCGAATGTTTCGCCGGTCTCAGTCAAATCCGGCGGATCCTCAAGCTCACCGATGTGCGCGACTTCGACGTCCACGTCGGCGAGCAACTCGCGGATCTCCCGGACCTTGTGCTCGTTTTCTGTCGCGAGCATCAGTTGTGTTGCCATCAGCCCGTCGCCCCATCCCCTGTCAGGTCTTCTCACCCGCTCACGGCAGCACGTCGCCGAGGACCTCCCGCTGGAGGTTGAAAAGCGTCTCGCAGCCTGAGCGGGCGACGGAGAGCATCGACATGAGTTGCTTGTCGGTGAAGGGCGCGCCCTCGGCGGTGCCCTGCACTTCGATGAGTCTCCCGTCGCCGGTCATCACGACGTTCATGTCGGTCCCGGCGGTCGCGTCCTCGGAGTAGGCGAGGTCGAGCATGACCTCGCCGGAGACCACGCCGGCTGAAATCGCGGCCACCTGTGCCTGCAGCGGCCAGCGCTTCACCCCGCGGTTGTTCATCAACCAGCGGCAGGCGTCGGCGAGACAGACCCACGCGCCAGTGATCGACGCCGTGCGAGTGCCGCCGTCGGCCTGGAGGACGTCGCAGTCGAGCTTGATGGTGATCGGTCCGAGCAGATCGAGCTTGCATATCGCACGCATCGAGCGACCGATCAGCCGCTGGATCTCGTGGGTGCGACCGGATATGCCTCTGTCGGCCGCGCGGCGGGTGCGCTCGCCGGTGGCGCGGGGGAGCATGGCGTACTCTGCGGTGACCCAGCCCTGATCGGTGTTGCGCAAAAATCCCGGCTGATAGTCCTCGACCGAGGCGGTGCAGTGTACGCGTGTGCTGCCCAGGGTGATCAGGCACGAGCCCTCGGCGTATTTGTTGATATTGCGGGTGATGCGGCATTTGCGCAGTTCGTCGTTGTCACGTCCGTCGTCTCGCAGCACGTTGGAAGACCTCCGTGGGGGCGCGGATGCAGTAGTTGTCAGGAGACAATTCGCCCCGCTCGAAGGATTATCCTTGCGCCGCCAGGAGATTGCTGCAAATGCCGGCGCTCGGCCTGACGGGCCTCTCACATCCCCATCTCGACGTCCTCGTCGATGCTGCCCGTGCCCTCGACGTACTGTCGGAGGCCCTCGACGATCGCGTCCGCCGCAGCAGTTCGGACATCCGGCCGGGCCAGCAGCGCCTCCTCGACGTCGGAGTTGAGGAAGAGCAGTTCCACGAGCACCGCGGGCATATGTGATTCTCGCGTGACGCAGAAGTTCGCCCACTTCAGGCCACGGTCGGCCCGCCCCATGGCCTTCACCAGCTCGTGATGGATGACCGCACCGAGGCAGATGCTGCGGTCGTGGTAGTAAAAGGTCTCAGTCCCGTGGCCGGTGTTGCGCTTCGGCATCGCGTTGGCGTGGATGCTCACGAAGAGGTCGGCGTCAATGCGGTTCGCCAGCCCCGGTCGGTCGTAAAGGTCCACGTAGGTGTCGCCATCCCGCGTGAGGATCGTCTGTGCGCCGATGGCCATCAGCTTCGCCGCCACCTGTCGGCCCACGTCAAGGTTGACATCCTTCTCCAGCAGTTGTCGACCGCGGGCGCCGGTGTCGCGGCCACCGTGCCCCGGGTCGATCACCACGCGCTTGTCGGCGAGCCTGCCGCGCTTGAAGACCAGCGTGACCGCGGGAGGCTCGTCGGCCTCGTCGATGTCAAAGTGGATGAGTTGCTTCATCTCAAGGATCAGCTTCGCGCCCGGGTCGCCTGCGGTCCCGTGCAGTCGCAGAGAGCCGACGAACGGTCCGTCCACCCCGGTCGGCGCCACCGGCGCCTCGGGCGCCGCGTCCGGGAATGAGAGCGTTACCCGCGCGGGATCGCGCTGCACGCTGAGCTTCGTCTCAACCGGATCGGACAGACTCACCCGGACGAGGGTGGTGTCGGGGTCGGGGTTGTTCGTGCTGACGCCGGTGATCTTCGGAGCGCGGCGCTCGATCAGGGGCGCGTCATCGGCCGGGTCGCCGGTGACCATCGCGCCGCCGAGGCCTTCGGGATGGGGCTCCCAGCGTAGCTCAGCTTCCCTCCGCAGATCCATCACCACGCGGGCCATCGGCGGGTCATCTTCGAACTGCCCCCAGCGCACGCGCTGCAGGTCGCCGAGGCTCACCAGCGTGCGATCATGCTCGAGGTTGACGCTCACAGCGGGAAGGTCTACGTACGCTCGCTCAGGGTCGTCAACGCGCGTGAGCCTTGCCGCGGAGCGCAGCGGTGTCGTAATCTGCACGCGCGCCCCCTGCTCGTCGGCGAAGACTTCGACTGCGTCGATGCGCGTGCCAACGTCCGCGGTCTGCGTCTCCGCATCCCAGTGGAGGCCGGCGTCGATGGCGCGCAGCACCGGCCGCAGCGGGCAGACGATCTCACCGGCGGCAAGGAAAGCCACCTGCGGCATCTGCACCTCCACGCCATCGACGCGAAGGATGTCGCTGCCGACGGTGATGGTGACGCGCTTGCCGGAGGGGGTGACGATCAGCAGGGCCTGGTCGCCCTCGCGCATGAATCGACAGCCGAGTTTCCCGGCGATCGGCACGGGGGGGCCGACGAGTAAGCCGTCGCTCACCTGCGGCGCGGGGGAGATCGCAGTGGGCTCGCCGAGGATGCGCACATCAACATTGGCCAGCGCCGGCACGCACATCGCCAGCGCCATCGCGATCACTGCCACCCGCTGCCTCGCGCGCACAAGCGCGCTGCTGATCTGCTGCATCGTAAGCTGCTCCTCATCTGCATGCGGCGGCGGTGTGTCCAAGTATACGCCGCCCGGCTCACATGATGCAAGGACGCCGGAGTATGAGTTCCGGTTCACCGCGCCCGGGATCGACGGAGCGCTCGAACGTGGCTTACGAGAGGATTCACCTCCGACATCGGCGATCCCTGCCGCGTTTCAACCCGCGGTGCAGCGGGAAAGAACGTAGCGGGGGAATCTCCAGCCATCACCCCGCATCACAGCCCGAGACAGGTGATCGAATGTCTGACCGAAGTCTGCTCCTCATCTTCATTGTCACTCTGCTCCTCGTCACGAGCCTCGCATCTGCAGAGAACTGGCCTCGCATCGATCGTCCCGCCGATGGCGTCACGCTCGTCTACGATGACTTCGGCGCCTGGGGCGGCTCCTCGATGGGCACCTCGCACCAGGTGAAGCCCGACTACCGGATCCGCAAGCGCCTCGACCTCTCGGAGGTCCCGCAGGGGGTGTTCAACCGGGCGAAGGATGCGAGGCTGCTGGTGTACTTCGCCGCGCAGGATTACTCGTGGAGCACGGAGGACGTCGAGCACAACGGTCTCGACGAAAGCTTTGAGATCATCGTCAATGACAACGTGTACCACCATCGCACTGCAGACATCGCCGGCGCGAGGGCCGACGCGGATGACCCCCTCGATTGGCAGTGGCATCAGTTTGAAGTGCCGGTGCGCCACCTCAACCACGGCGAGAATGTCATCGAGATACGCAAGTCAGATCAGGATACCCCGCCCCTCGAGGATTACATCTACGTGGGCATCGACAACACCGAGAGCCACGGCCACTCGGAGTACCGCGCGGAGGGGCAGGACTGGACGTCCGAGCAGCTTAATGCGATCGGCGCGACCGGCGAGTACATGATACGCCTGCTGCTGCTCGAGCGCGAGGCGCGCACGGAGACCGTCTGGCGGCCCGGCGACGGGGCGGTGGCGCCGCTCGGCTACGTGGATTCGACGTCCACTCCGCGCAATGACATGATCCGCCTGCGCGACGATGACTACCTGAAGATGGAGTTTGACCCGCGGGCATTCGATGCTGATCAGCCGATGCAGATCACCGTCGAGTCGGTGGCCGCGGTGCCGCGGATCGTCGTCAGCGACGAGTCCGGCGAAGTGCTCGATGCGCCGATCACTCCCGCGGGGGGCGGCTTCACGGTCAGGGTGCCCGCCGGCGCGCGGCCCGATGTGCTCTACGTCGGCGCTTCCGAGGTTGCGGACGCCTTCATCCAGTCCGTCACCTTCGACTACGCCACCGGCTATGCCCTTGAACCGCCGCAGGTGGAGATGTCGCCGAAGATCGCTTCGCCCGCCGGAGGTCGCGTGAGTCGTGCCACGCGCTGCGTGATCGAGGGAAACACCATCGCGATGCAGGACCGGCTGATGGAGTGCAGCTTCACGACCGA